>NZ_JBALTF010000083.1:7198-9397 GCF_036964675.1 Parasphingorhabdus sp.
AACGGTCATAAGAAAACGGCCCCCACTCGGGAGGCCGCGTTCAAAATTCCTACTTACGCAGACCAAGGTCCTTGATCAGCTTGGCGTAACGCTCGACATCTTTCTTGCGAAGATAGTCCAGCAGGCTGCGCCGTTTGTTGACCATCATCAGCAATCCGCGACGCGAGTGATTGTCCTTGTGATGGCCTTTGAAATGCTCGGTCAGGTTCACGATGCGCTCGGTGAGCACGGCAACCTGAACTTCCGGGGAACCGGTATCGTCCTTTGTCTGGCCGAATTTCTTGATCAGTTCCTGTTTTTTTTCTGCGGTAATCGTCATATAATTTTTCCTTCGAACATCATTCACATATTGAACCCGCGCACCACCTTGACGGTGCCATCAACAAGCTCGGCCAGCGCAACCGGAGAACCATGGTTCTCTGTCGCCAGAAAAAGCCCGTTGAGTGCGGGGTTCCCGATCATTTCCTGTTCGTCCAGCGTCATGCCTTGCCGAAGCAGTTTTGCCTGATCAGGAGTGAGGTCAAAAGCCGGGATGTCGTCCAGCCCTGCCTCAAGCGGCAAAAGATAGTCTGTAATGTCCGCGCCCTTACCAATTTCGTTGAGTTTGTCCAGCGAAATCGCCTGTTTCAGGGTGAAGGGACCGGCTTTGGTCCTCCTTAACATGGTGACGTGACCGACCGTGTTCAAGGCACGGGCAATGTCGCGGGCGAGCGAGCGGATGTAGGTGCCCTTGGAGACCTTGGCGATGAGGGTGATGCCCTCAAGCGCTTCGTCATCCTGAACTTGTTTCAGGACCTCGGGAGATCCTGAAACAAGTTCAGGATGACGACTGGAGGTATCAGGATGACGAATGGATAGACTGTATATCGTCACCCCGCGCAGCTTCATCTCCACCGCAACCCCTGCTCTAGCCAGATCATAGGCCCGCTTGCCATCAATCTTCAGCGCCGAATATTTCGGCGGTATCTGTTCAATCGGCCCGGTGAACTGCGGCAAGACGGCTTCAACCTCTGCCAAGCTCGGCCGATGATCGGACGTTTCCGTCACCGCCCCCTCGACATCCAATGTCTCGGTTTCCGCCCCGAAACCGATGGTGAATTCATAAATCTTGGAAGCATCGAGCATCCGCCCGCACAATTTCGTCGCCTCGCCGATCGCGATCGGCAAAACCCCGGTCGCCAGCGGATCCAGCGTCCCGCCATGGCCGACCTTGAGCTTGTCCTTGCCCTTGCCGAGCAAGCCCGCCTCGCGCAAATTCCTCTTCACCGCCCCGACAGCCTGGGTCGAGCCAAGTTCCAGCGGTTTGTCGAGGATGATCCAGCCGTGCGGTCTCAAAGCGTCCACTCGTCTTTCAGCAACCCAAAAACCGCTGTATCCCGGACATAGCCGGTCCAGGTAATCCGGTTCTTGCGCAGCGTACCTTCATGCTTCGCACCCAGCTTCAACACCGCCGCCATGGACCGTTTGTTGCGGGTGTCGACGCGAAATTCGATCCGGGTGAAGCCGCAAGCAAAAGCATGGTCGATCATCAGCTTTTTCATGATGCCATTGAAGCCGCTTCCGCGCACCGATGGCGCGATATAGGTTCCGCCGATTTCCGTCACTTTGGCGATTGCATCGGGATCTATATAGCTGCTCATGCCGACCAGCCTGCCGGTATCCGTGTTGATCACGGCAAAGCGCGTCCAATTGCCGGTATTGTGGAACGCTTCCATCGCCTTGTCGAAATGTTCGTCCAGCATAGACACCGGGTAAATCTCCCAGATCTCCTGATCCTCCGTGCAGGCTGCGCGCAGTGGTTCGAGATGATGCTCGGCCAGCGGTTCGAGACGCACTGGGCCGTCTTCCAAAATTTTCGAGAGTTCCTGTGCCATCAATCTCTTTCGTCGCCCCAGCGAAGGAGTTGCAGGTTGGACATGCCCCGCATGTCCAAGGATTGTCCGGGGAACAATCCGACCTGTAGCTGGCCTAACCCAATTTGCGCATGTCACAAACTTGGTTTGGATTCCAGCCTTCGCTGGAATGACAGCTAACCATTGAACCGCTCCCGAAAATGTTTCCGGCACAGCGCCAGATAGCTTTCATTGCCGCCAATTTCCGTCTGTGCGCCGGCAGCGATGGCTTTGCCTGTTTCATCGATCCGCAAGTTCATCGTCGCCTTGCGTCCGCATTCGCAGACCGCCTTCAACTCGACCAGAC
>NZ_JBALTF010000084.1:0-4452 GCF_036964675.1 Parasphingorhabdus sp.
GGGCTTCGCTGTCGCCCTTGATCTGGGTGACCTCGACGATTGGTTCGCGCAGCGCCCTAGTCTTCACGTAGGCGGCATCAATCGGGCTGCCGTCATATTTGTTCATTGCGAACATCCGGCCGTTTGAGACATTGCTGTTGTGCGGAATGGCGAGCACCTTGCCCCCGGTTTTCTGCTCATAGGCTGCCATATAAGCCCATAGTTTTTCCGGATCCTGCGCGCCGAGAGCACCAAAGGGGATGGTGTCGCCCATTTTCTTGGGGCTGTCGCGGAACATCACAACCCGGTGAAGGTTGTCGCCATCCGGCATCGGTGTATATTCAAAGCCCATGAAGGCGGTGAATTTTCCCGGCTCATTATATTGATCGACGGTCTCGCCATGTTTTGCCCAGAGATCGGCCGTGCGTTCTCTGGTCTGTTCCGGGTCGGTCAGGGACGCGGGCAATGTTCCCTTTGCCGCGCCATCGATAAGTTCCGACGTTACCTTCAACGAGCCTTCATCGCTCTCGTTCATCATATCGTGCCAGCGGAGCAGGAATTTATTGGTCAGCAAGGCGATACGGGGAGCTTCCATGATCGCTTTGGTCGCACCCATCGCGTCGCTGTGATCGGCAATCACCAGAAAATCGAGCGGGCGTGACAGTTTCGCCTTGGCGCCTTTGGTCGCCGTGACTTCTTCGCCGCGGGCAAATCTCAGCGCCGCCTCGGCGTCCAGCCGGTTGCCAAAACCAAAAGCGTCGATGCTGTTGTCGGTGTGGAGATGGGTATCGCCCCAGAACACCTGCTCGGGATAGGCCGTGTTGGCGACTTTCGCGCTCTCGCTGTCCTCGTCCTTGTTTCCCGAACAGCTCGAAATAGCCAGAGCAGCCGTGCAGACTGCCAACATCAGTGACTTGCGCATATTGAATCTCCCATCCCAATCATTGAAATCTATCTCTCCCGGGGCTTGGGCGCAATAGCCAGCTTGATTGTCCCGCCCGTCGTAGCGTCAACCGAACCAGCGACCCAAAAGACCGCGTTCCCGCAGGATCGCTTTGGCGGCATTATGGCCCGGTGCGCCGGTGACACCGCCGCCAGGATGGGTTCCCGAGCCGCACATATACAGACCCTTTATCGGCCCCTTGTAATTGGCCGCGCCAATCACCGGACGCGCCGCCCAGAGCTGGTCGAGAGACATGCGGCCATGAAATATATCACCGCCGACCAGGCCGAATTTGCGTTCCAGATCAAATGGTGACAGCGCCATCTGTCCCAGGATCAATTTGCGGAAGCCCGGGGCGTAATCTTCGACGACCGCCAATATCGCTTCGACCGCTGCCTCGCGTTCATCCTCCCAGCTTCGACCGTCCGTTAGTTGCGGCGCGAATTGCTGGCAGAACAGACTGGCGACATGCTGGCCAGCGGGGGCCAGGCTGTCATCGACAAGACTGGGGATAAGCATTTCGACAACAGGCTTGCGCGACCAGCCATATTGCCGGGCGTCCTGATAGGCGCGGTCCATATAGTCCAGCGACGGCGCCATGATGATCCCGGATTTCAGATGATCACCGTTGCCGGGAAGGTCTTTGAAATCGGGCAGCGCGCCGAGCGCCAGATTCATCCGGAAGCTGCCAGAACCGCATTGATAGCCGGCCATCATGCTGCGGAAATCAGCGGGCAGGTCGGCAGGGTCGATCAGGCGGTCATAGAGCAGTTTCGGGCCGACATTGGCGATGACCTTGCGAGCATGGATCTGCTCCCCGTCCACGGTGCGTATGCCGATGGCCGTCCCCTTCTCGACCAGCAGTTTTGCGACCGGCGTTTCGAGGCTGATTTCAACCTCTGCTTCTTGGCAGGCATTGGCCATAAGCTGTGTGACCCGGCCCATGCCGCCGATAACATGGCCCCATTGGCCTTGCTTGCCGTTGACCTCGCCAAACACATGATGGAGCAGGACATAGGCGCTGCCCGGCGTATCGGGGCTCGCATAATTGCCGACAATGGCGTCAAAACCGAAGATCGCCTTGATTGGCGCGCTTTCAAACCACTGGTCGAGCAGCTCGCGGGCACTGAGCGTGAACAGCTTGATGATGTGATGCTGTTCGAGCGCCGATAGCCGGGCGAATTGCCGGGCGGTCTTGATACCGGTGAGCATCGCAAGGGCGCCGCCTCCCGAATTCGGCGGAATTTCAAGCGCCAGATCGCGCAATATCGTGGCCGCAGTTTCCAGCATCGCATAATATTGCGGCAGGCGCGCCGCATCGGACTGCGAAAATTGAGCGATTTCTTCCTGCGTCGCTTCGAGAGAGCCGCCGACGAGCAAATATTTGCCATCACCAAGCGGCAGGAAATTGCTCTTGGGGCGTTCGATGACCCGATAGCCGCGTTCCATCAGGCCCATATCGGCGATGATTTTCGGCTGGAGCAGTGAGACCGTATAGCTGGCCGTGCTGTTGCGGAAACCGGGATGAAATTCTTCGGTCACCGCCGCGCCGCCGATCACGTCGCGCGCTTCCAATATACGCACCTTCATCCCGGCGCGAGCGAGATAATAAGCGCAGACCAGGCCATTATGGCCTCCGCCGATAATCAATGCGTCCAGTGAATGTGCGTGCATGGTGATTGGGCCTAACCGCGTATAATCGCGGCAGCAACCACCAATTGCCGGATGGATTGCGCATTGCCCGGGAAAGACAGGGCCTGGACCGTCTCGACTGTATTCGTTCGGGGCGCAGCAGGCGCAATTGCAAATTTGTGCAAATCCAAATGGGATGATAGGGCCGGGAAATTCACACCAGATAAGGAAGATTTTGGATGAAATATTTTTTGCTGACCGCCGTCTCTGCCTTGGCATTGACCGCCCTCGCGCCCGCAAGCCATGCGCAGGCCAGCGAAGTGGCAACCCAGGCGAACGAGGATATCAATGCTCAGCTGTCCGCCTTTTTCAAAGATTATGACGATCAGGAACTCGCGCATTCCCCGGTGTCAAAAGCCTATCGCGGGATCCGCGATGCCGATTATGGCAAATGGGATGACCCGAGCGACGCCGCTGAAGTCGCGCAATATGAGCGTGGTCAGGCCGCGCTTGCGCAGATGGAAGCCGAGTTTGACAAAGACCAGCTGAGCGAAGCCAGCCAGCTGAGCTATCGTCTGTTTCAAGCGCGGGCCGAACGGTCGAGCAATGCATTCCCGTTCCGTCACAATGCCTATATTTTTGACCAGATGAATGGTGCGCAAAGCCAGATTCCGGCGTTCTTGATCAACATTCACCGGGTGGCAAACAAGGCGGATGCCGAAGCCTATGACAGCCGTCTTGATGCCGCCGGCCGATTGATTGAATCGCTGGTGGTGCAGTCAGCAGAGCGCGCGGACAACGGCATCATCGTGCCCGACTGGGTATTCCCTTATGTGATCGCGGACGCAAAAAATGTGATCAGTGGTGCGCCATTCGCGGATGGCGCGGACTCGCCCATCTATGCCGATCTGAAAAAGAAGGTCGGGGATCTTGATATTTCCGAAGCGGAAAAATCCGATCTGGTCGGGCGCGGCGCAGCGGCGATGATCAACAGCCTGAAACCCGCCTATGAGAAACTGATCGCCGAGATGGAGCGTCAGCAGGCAACGGCTGTCGATGGTGACGGCATCTGGCGGTTCAAGGACGGCGCCGCTTATTATGCTGAGCGGCTGCAAAATTATACGACCACCGATTTGACGGCGGATGAAATCCATCAAATCGGTCTGGATAATGTGGATCGGATCCATGGGCTGATGCGCAAGATCATGGCAGATGTCAGCTTTGAAGGCAGTTTGCAGGACTTTTTCGAGCATCTGCGCAGCAGTGACGAATTTTATTATGACACGCGCGAAGCCTATCTGGCCGATGTCGATGGCAAGCTGGCGGCGATGACGGCCAAGCTGCCCGAATTTTTCAACACGCTGCCGAAAGCGCCGCTCGTGATCAAACCGGTCGAAGCGTTTCGGGAGAAATCTGGCGGCAAGGCCTTTTACAATGGCCCGGCCCCCGACGGCTCGCGTCCCGGAACCTATTATGTAAATCTCTACAATCTGCGCAGCATGTCGAAGACGGAGCTCGAGGCACTAGCCTATCACGAAGGCTTGCCCGGCCATCATTTGCAAAGAACGATCCAGACCGAATTGGGGGATTTGCCGCCGTTTCGCAGATTTGGCGGCTGGACCGCCTATACCGAAGGCTGGGGACTCTATTCGGAGGAACTTGGCAAGGATATGGGCTTTTATGAAGATCCCTATAGCGATTTTGGCCGGCTCGGGATGGAATTGTGGCGGGCCTGCCGGCTGGTTGTCGACACCGGCATCCATGACAAGCGCTGGAGTCGCGAGGAAGCGATTCAATATCTGACCGACAATACACCCAATCCGGAGGGCGATATTCGCAAGGCGATCGAGCGCTATATCGTCTATCCCGGGCAAGCGACCGCCTATATGATCGGCAAG
>NZ_JBALTF010000084.1:4551-9116 GCF_036964675.1 Parasphingorhabdus sp.
ATATGTGATCTGAACCTGGGGGGAGGGGCAGATTAAGGGGTCGTCGCTTGGTTAGTTTGAGATATTTTGCACCTGCAGAGGATGTCCGGGATCTGGTCTCGGTATATTATCTGTTCGAATTGAACTCGCCCAAATTTGTTGACAATGAGCGTGCGGCGATTGCCCAGCTGCGGTTCATTTTGGAGGGTGATGGACAGCTCGGCTTTGCTAACGGGGCGTCATTTCCGGTCGCCGACGCCATGTTGGTGGGGCCATCAACCGGTGCGATGCGATTTGACGTCAATGGACCGTTCCGCATGTTTGGAGTCGGGATTTTGCCAAGAGGATGGGCAATTTCAACCAAGAAGTCTGCGGCTGATTTTTCAGATATGGCGGTTCCTGCAAGTGACGTATTCACGCACGAGATCCACAAGAATCTGGATGTGCTGCGGAGGTGCGAATCACCGGAGGGAATGGTGGCTTGGGCGGACAAGATATATCGAGATTTGAAAGTCCGGTTGAAACCGGAAACAGCGGCCTTCGCCAAAATGGTTGACGAATGGCTATCGTCGGAACCTTCGCCACCGGTCAGCAGCCTGATGGAGCGATCGACGCAAAGCTCGCGGCAGGTGCTGCGCATGGTCAACAAACTCTACGGCATGCCGCCCAAATATCTCGCCCGCAAATATCGGGCATTGCGGGCGGCCCGGGCCTATGCCGAGCATAATGAGGAAGAGCTGCTCGAGCTGGTCGATGCCTTTTACGACCAGTCGCACATGATCCGGGAAATAAAATTCTTTGCCGGCGTAACCCCGACCCAGCTGCGCGTGGGTGAAGGCGAAACCGCCCGGCTGATCGATCAGCGCGCTGATCTCAAGGGCAAGATTGCACCGCTGATTTCCGACACCTGACTGGAAGGACTGGAAGCATGTTCCTGTCCTTCCCATATCCCCGCAAGCCGCGCTATGCTTGCAATGGTGGATAAATGAGACTAAATCAGTCTTGTTTAGAGATTAACCCCTAGCGATTCGAGAAATATGCGTCTTTCCAACCTTGCTGATTATGCCGTTGTCCTGATGTCCGCCGCCGCGCGCCATTGTGGTGCTGCGCGGCTGGCAGAAGGAAAGCTCAACGCGGCAAAGCTCGCGCAGGAAACCGGTGTACCGCTCCCGACCGCGAAAAAGCTGGTCAGCCGCTTGACCGCCGCCGGTCTGTTCGAATCGACCCGCGGCATCGGCGGCGGCATCCGGCTCGCCCGGCCACCTTCATTGATCAGCCTCGCCGATATTGTCGAGGCGGTCGAAGGCCCGCTGGCGATCACCAGCTGCACCATCGACGGCAATCATGACTGCCTGCTGGAAAGCGGCTGCACCGTCAAACCCCATTGGGGCGTGGTCAATCGCACGATCCGCAAGGCGCTGGACGATGTCAGTCTGGCGAGCCTGTCGGATTTGCCAGTCGCCCCCAAAATTCGAATAATGGAAAAAGCATGATGAGCGATAACGTCAAAACTTCAGACTATGATGCAGACCGCACGGAAATGAATGCCGAGGCGCAGGAAGCGGTCGACAAGGCGAGCAGCTATGAATTCGGCTGGTCGTCGGACATCGAACAGGATTTCGCGCCCAAGGGTCTGAACGAAGATACGGTTAGGTTCATTTCCGACAAGAAGGGCGAACCGCAGTGGATGCTCGACTGGCGCCTCAAGGCGTTTCGCCAGTGGCAAAAGATGGAAGCGCCGGACTGGGCCAAGCTCGACATTCCGATGATCGATTATCAGGACGCTTATTATTACGCCGAGCCGAAGCCGAAGGAAAAGCTTGGCAGCCTCGACGAGGTCGATCCTGAAATCCTGAGAGTCTACGAGAAGCTCGGCATTCCGATCGAGGAGCAGAAGGTTCTCGCCGGCGTCGAAGGCGCGCGCAAGGTTGCGGTCGACGCCGTGTTTGACAGCGTGTCGGTGGCCACCACCTTCCGCAAGGAGCTGGAAGATGCGGGCGTGATTTTCCGCTCGATCAGCGAGGCGATCAAACAATATCCCGATCTGGTCAAAAAATATCTCGGCAAGGTCGTGCCGATGCGCGACAATTATTTCGCGACGCTCAATTGCGCCGTGTTTAGCGACGGGACCTTTGTCTACATCCCCAAGGGCGTGAAATGCCCGATGGAGCTGAGCACGTATTTCCGGATCAACGCCGAAAATACCGGACAGTTCGAGCGGACATTGATCATCGCCGAAGAAGGCAGCTATGTCAGCTATCTCGAAGGCTGCACCGCGCCGATGCGCGACGAGAATCAGCTGCACGCTGCCGTGGTCGAACTGGTCGCGATGGATGATGCCGAGATTAAATATTCGACCGTCCAGAACTGGTATCCCGGCGACGAGAACGGCAAGGGCGGCATCTATAATTTCGTCACCAAGCGCGGCCTGTGCCAGGGCAAGAACAGCAAGATCAGCTGGACCCAGGTCGAGACCGGCAGCGCGGTGACCTGGAAATATCCGAGCTGCGTCCTGAACGGCGAGGGCAGCGTTGGCGAATTTTACTCGGTCGCGCTGACCAACAATTATCAGCAGGCCGATACCGGCACCAAGATGATCCACAACGGCAAGAACACCCGCTCGACGATCATCTCGAAAGGGATCAGCGCCGGTCACAGCGACAATACCTATCGCGGTCTCGTCCGCGTTGGGCCGAATGCGGAAAATGTCCGCAATTTCACCCAGTGCGACAGCCTGTTGCTCGGCGATCAGTCAGGCGCGCATACCGTGCCCTATATCGAGGTCAAGAATCCGACCGCGACGATCGAGCATGAAGCGACGACCAGCAAGATCAGCGACGACCAGATGTTCTATGCCCAGCAACGCGGCCTCGACGCCGAAGCGGCGGTGAGCCTGATCGTCAACGGCTTTGCCAAGGAAGTGCTCAAGGAACTGCCGATGGAATTTGCGGTCGAAGCGCAGAAATTGCTGGCGATCAGTCTCGAGGGGAGCGTGGGGTGATAGTGAAACGTGTAACGCACCTTCGTCATGCTGAACTCGTTTCAGCATCCATCGGGACCCAATCACAGCCGGTGAGTGCAGAGAAGTGGACCCTGAAACAAGTTCAGGGTGACGGATCGGGACCTGATTGAAAAGATCGCCAGCGCGCCTGTCCAAGATACATTCAAAGTATTCGTAATTGAAAAGAAAAAAAATGCTAAAAATTGAAAATCTCCACGCCACAGTCGGCGACACCGAAATCCTCAAGGGGCTTTCGCTCGAATTAAACGCGGGCGAAATCCATGCGATCATGGGCCCCAATGGTGCGGGCAAGTCTACGCTGGCTTATGCGCTGGGCGGACGGCCCGGTTATGAAGTGACCGAAGGCTCCGCCACATTTGACGGGCAGGATTTGCTCGCGCTCGATCCGCATAAGCGGGCCGCTGCGGGTATTTTCCTCGGCTTCCAGTATCCGGTCGAGATTCCCGGTGTCAGCAATCTGCAATTCTTGCGCGAAAGCCTGAATGCACAGCGGCTGGCGCGCGGCGAAGAGCCGCTCAATGGCGCGGAGTTTATCAAACTCGCCAAGGAAAAGGCAGCGCTGCTGAAGATGGACATGGATATGCTCAAGCGGGCGGTCAATGTCGGTTTTTCCGGCGGCGAGAAGAAGCGCAACGAGATGGTCCAGATGGGCATTCTCGATCCCAAGCTGGCGATCCTCGACGAGACCGACAGCGGCCTCGACATCGACGCGCTGCGCACCGTCGGGAACGGAATCAATTCGATCATGCGCAAACCCGACAAGGCGGTGCTGCTGATCACCCATTATCAACGCCTGCTGGAGATTGTCGAACCCGATTTTGTCCACGTACTGGCCGATGGCCGGATCGTGAAGACCGGCGGGCCGGAACTGGCGCTGCAGCTGGAGAATGAAGGCTATGAAGCGATAGCGGAGGCGGCATGATGACCGCTGGTATCCTCTTTCCGTTAGCCCTGAGCTTGTCGAAGGGCGCCTTTCGTCGAGAAGCGTGGTTCGACAGGCTCACCACTAACGGTGTGTCGTCATGAACGCTCCGCTCCCCACCCGCCGCGACGAGGCTTGGCGCTATGCTGACCTCAAGGCACTCGAAACCGTCTGGCCGACGCTGACCGGACCGGAGCATATCCATGTTCCGGCTGGCGAAACCATCTCTCGTCAGATCGTCGAATTGCCGGTTGTCGATGGCGTCGGCGTGGTCGATCTTGATGTCACCATTGGCGACAATGCCACGTTCAAAATCCACTTGCTCGCACACAATGCCGATTATGGCCGGATTCAGGTCAAGGCGACGCTCGGCAACGGCTCCCATTTTGAACTGGGCGGCGCGATCCTGGGCAATGGTTCGCAGACGCTGGAAATCGTCACCGAAACCATCCACGCCGAGCCCAATGCGACCTCCAACCAGGTGGTGCGCTCGGTATTGGCAGGCAAGGCGACGGGCAGTTTTCTCGGCAAGATCAATGTTGCCCGCCATGCCCAGAAAACCGATGCGGCGCAGTCGGTCAAGGCGATGCTGCTCGATCGCGGCGCGACCGCGAACGCCAAGCCCGAGTTGGAAATTTTCGC
>NZ_JBALTF010000085.1:0-9018 GCF_036964675.1 Parasphingorhabdus sp.
CATGATCAGTCTCCTGTTTCCAGTCCTCCAAATGCGATGCATATAACAGGAAGCCGGCTGAACCGGGGATGAAACCGCCGGGCTTCAGAAATTGTCCTTCGCTGTCCGCCGCGCGCCCAGTTCCGCCGCCGAGGCCGCCCGCATGAACGGATTGGTGGCGCGCTCCAGTTCGATCGTCGTCGGCACCGTCGCCTCGCCGCGCGCGCGCATCGCGAGAACCTCGGTCATCCGTTGCTGCAGGGCGAGATTATCCGGCTCGGCGACCAGCGCATATTCGCCGTTGCTCTTGGTATATTCATGGGCGCAATAGATTTTGGTGGCGTCCGGCAGCGCCTCGAGCTTGCGCATATTGTCATACATTTGTTCGGCGGTGCCCTCGAACAATCGGCCGCAGCCCATGGCGAACAGGGTGTCGCCGACGAAAGCGACCTGTTCCGACGGGATGTGAAAGGCGATATGGCCGGCGGTATGGGCCGGCACGTCGATGACATCGGCAATCACTTCGCCGAGTCTGGCGGTGTCGCCTTGCTTGACCAATATGTCGAGGGTCGGGATCCGTTCCCGCTCCGCTTCCGGGCCGGTGATCCGGCAGCCGGTGGCCGCCTTGATCTCGGCATTGCCGCCGGTGTGATCGGGGTGCCAGTGGGTGTTCCAGATCTGGGTGATGGTCCAGCCGCGCTTTGCCGCCTCGGCCAGCACCGGCTCGGCCACCGCCGGATCGACGACCATCGTCTCTTTGGATTCGGGTTCATGGACCAGCCAGATATAATTATCTGACAATACGGGAATGCGGATGATTTCTAACATGGCGGGCAAATTAGGCCGCAAATTAAAACTTGTCGATGCTTAACCGTAAAATAGGGGTTTGGCTTTATTCAACACGACATTGCAGCAGTGATTTTTGGAAGGGGGCGCCATTTGCGCTTGTTTGTCGCGTTTCTGGCATATTTATGCCTCTGTTCCCCCGCTCTTGCCGAGGTAACAATGTCGGATGAACTGTGCACGCAAAGCAGCGCCATGGATGTCACGGTTTCGGCATTGTTGAAGTCCGGCAAGGCCTTTGATTGCTCCGACAATAAATATGCCGTCGAAGGGCCCCGGGTCTGGGTCAAAATTCCCTTTCTCGCCGACACGCTGCCCGCCGGAACGGTCGAGGTTCAGGGCGACAATAATGGCCTGACCACGATGCAGGTGCATGCGCTGCTCGACGATGGCACGCTGCTGTCGACCAACTACTCGGCGCGGGACGTCGCAAAACACTGGCGGTCCAAAGGGTCTTATGGCCTGCCCGTCCCGGGCACGGACAAGCCGGAGCTGCGCCAGCGGATCCGGACGGTCTATCTGGCGATCGACCATCCGAAAGTGGCCAGCTCGATCTCGCTGATCCAGCTCGCTTCGAAACAGAAATGGGACGAGATGACGCTGCCGCTGTCGATCATGTTTGCGGCGCTGTGCGGCATGGCGATCATGCCGCTGATCTACAACGCCTTCTTCTTTGGCGCGATGCGTTACAATTTCATGCTCTGGCACAGCGTGATGATTGGCGCGACCGTCTGCTATACGTTCAGCTCCTCCGGCCTGATCTTCCTGTTTTTCCCCGAAACCAGCCTGATCACCAAGATGCTGCTCAACTACTGGTCGCTGGCAATCGGGGTGGGCGCTGGCGGCTTTTTCCTGCTGCGCTTCGTCGAACCGGGCAAGATCGCCTCCTGGCTGCAAGTGTTGATCACCGCGACCGCCATGCTCCCGGTATTTGTCACGGCCTCGTTCCTGCAGATGGATGGCGGCTACAGCATGGACGCGCGCAACTATTATCACGCCTCCTTTCTGCCGGTCTTTTTCGTGGTGCTCTACGCGATGGGCCACGCACTGCGCCGGGGGAGCCAGGCGATCTGGTTCCAGATAGCGGGCTGGACCCCAATCATATTGTTCAGTTTCGACCGGGTAGCGCGTGGCATGGATCTCTATATCGGCTGGCCGATCCTGGACTATGGCCTCTATTTCACTTTGGTGCTGGAAACCATCATCCTTGCGCTCGGTGTCGCCAATCGGATTTTACGCCTGCGGCAACGGCATGAACATATATTGCGCGAGCAGGTCGAGCTGACCATGCTCGCCGATACTGACGGATTGACCATGATGCACAATCGCCGTGCCTTCGAGCGCGAGTTCGAAAGCAACCAGCACGATTATCGCTACAGCCATCTCGCGATTATCGACATTGATTTCTTCAAGCGGGTCAATGATCGCTATGGCCACGAGATCGGCGACCAGGTCTTGCGCGTGGTTGGCAAAACGCTGAGCGCGACGCCGCATTTCGCCGCCCGTATTGGCGGCGAGGAATTTACGCTGCTGATGCAGATGGAAAGCAGGGACAGGCGCAAAGCCTATCCGGCCAACGCGCTGACCGAAATTTGTGATATATTGATCAGGGCCGTGCATCATGAAGTTCCGGAAATCCAGGAGACGGTGACATTTTCGGTCGGCGTCGCTTCGATCAGCGCACGCGCCTCTCTGCGCAACGTGATGGCAACCGCAGACCGGCGTCTCTATGACGCCAAGCACAATGGCCGCAACCAGATTGTCTGGATCGATATTTCGGTGAAAAAACCCGCCAAGCCGGCAGGGAGCGCGTCGGTATAAAGGCCGTTAGCGGCTTACCACTCGCCGATATTTTCCATGCTCGCCCATGGCTCCTGAACCGGCAGGTTTTCGCCTTTTTGCAGCAGCTCGACGGAGATATTGTCCGGCGAACGCACAAACGCCATATGCCCGTCGCGCGGTGGCCGGTTGATGGTAACACCCGCATCGATCAGCGTCTGGCACAGCGCATAAATATCATCGACGGCATAAGCGAGATGTCCGAAATTGCGACCGCCGTGATATTGCTCGGGCGAACTGCCATCTTCCGGTGGCCAGTTATAGGTCAGTTCGACCTCGGCAACATCCTTCTGTCCCGGACCGGCCAGAAAAATCAGCGTGAAGCGGCCCTGTTCGCTGTCATAGCGACGGACTTCTTCCAGACCGAGAAGCCCGAAAAATGCAACGGTTGCTTCCGGATCACTGACCCTGAGCATGGTGTGCAGATATTTTATAGTCAAAGATAATCTCCATTCATCGCTATTCAGAAACGGTTCATCGCAGCTATCGCAAAGCCGAACCGGGTCATTTGAAACAGCCTAAGCGGCTTTTGAACGGAGGGAAAGAGCGATGAGCGAGAAATTTATCGAGAGCAAAAACAAGGTCTGGCTGGCGAGCGCCGGTCTGTTGACGATCGGCCTGATTATTGGCGGCTATTTGTTGGGCGATGGCCTGCTGCGTGCCAAAATGGCAGACCGAAGCGTCACCGTGCGGGGTCTTGCCGAACGCGAAGTTACCGCCGACCTTGCCACCTGGACCATCGCCTACAGCGCGCAATCCACCGACCTGCAAAGCGCGCAGATCGATATCGACCGCGACACCGATGCAATTACCAAGTTTTTCAAGGAACTTGGTTTCAAGGCGGACGCGCTCAAACCGACCGGGGCCAATGTAAACCAGTATAGCAACAACGGCGTCCCCCAATATACCATCCGCCAACGGCTCAGCCTGCGCACCGATGATATCGACAAGGCCCAGGCTGCGGTTGCCCGGCAATTCGATCTGGTCCGCCGCGGCGTTGTGCTCGAAGACGGTTCCGGGATGAGCTACACATTCACCAAGCTGGACGAGATCAAACCCGAAATGGTCGCCGAAGCCACCAAGGACGCGCGCAAGTCCGCCGAACAATTTGCCGAAGATAGCGGCACCGATGTCGGCGGGATCAAATCCGCTACCCAGGGCTATTTCAGCATCGACAGCCGCGACGGTGATGCCGGCGGCTATGGCGTGACCGATACGCCATACAAGAAGGTGCGCGTTGTGACGACGGTCAATTTTTATCTGGACTGACGGACTCCCTTTTTGCGTTCATATTTTCAAAGCGATGACACCTTTTTGGTCGGCCAACGCCTTGCGCAATTCAATCAGGCTTAGTCGGTTTCACGAAGGCAAGACTTGTGTTACATTAGCGTCCTGCGGTTTCTAATTCGCCAATAGGGATCCAGCTTCACGCAAGGCTGGACAAAAATTCGGGTCATGGTTTCATCGTTTCAGACGAGAGGAAATGACATGAATATTGGTGACGTATTTTTCATCTCTTATCCATTTGCGGTCCAATGGGAGGAGAAAGGAACTGCCTCTGAAACAAAAGGGAAAAGGCCGCTTAACCAGTTGCTTTGGGGAGACTGGGCCCGGATTGACGAAATTTCGGGATCTTGGGTCAAAATTCGCTCCCGTGGAAGAAATGGCTGGGTAAGAGAAGAAAATCTGCAACCAACGCGGATATTGGAAATCAATTTTATCGACGTCGGCCAGGGTGACGGCGCGCATATCCAGACCCCGGATGACAAGGCCATGATCATTGACGCGGGCCAAGCCGACAATATGTACAGATTTCTGCGCTGGCGCTTTGGCAAATTTGCCAAGACATTTACCTTTGAAAACATGGTTGTGACCCATCCTGACCAGGACCATTATTACGGCTTCAAGCCGCTGTTCGAGCACACCAAGGTGAAGATCAAAAAGCTGTTTCACAATTGCATCGTCGAACAGGTCACGAGCGGGAAAAGCTCACTCGGAAAGACAGAAAAACCGGCAGGCGTGACCAAACAGCATATTACCGGTATCGTGCTGACTCGAGACAATTTGAAGGAAATCACGGATTCTTCAGCCAAGCGTGGCGCTCGGCTTTATCCGAACCTGATGCATACAGCAGAAACCAGTGGCCGGGTTGGAGACATAGCGGGACTGCTGGCCAGCGAAGACCCGGCCAATCCTGCCTATCTGCCCGGATTTGCGCCAGCCGATAATCGCGGGATGACCATTAAAATACTTGGCCCATTCCCCACTACCCTGTCGAACGGCAAAGTGTCCCTGCCCAGTTTCGGCAGCAATGGCATCACCAAGAACGGTCACAGCGTAATTCTGCAGGTCGAAATTGGTCAGGTGAAAATTCAGCTTGGCGGAGATCTCAACGAAACTTCGCAAGATTATCTGCTCGAAAAATATACCGGACTGTCACATCCACCCAAAAATATGGAGGCGGAAATCGACATGATCGAGGCGGCACGTCCGCATTTTGAAGCCGATGTCACCAAGTCCTGTCACCACGGTAGCTCGGACGTTTCAACAACATTCATGCGCGCCGTCAATCCGATTGCAACCGTAGTTTCTAGCGGCGATGACGAACCGCACGGCCATCCACGACCGGACACGCTGGGCCTGATTGGCAAACACGGACGCGGAGAACGTCCGCTGATCTTCAGCACCGAACTGGCACGATCCTCGAAGGAAATCATCAAGCATCCCAATGTTGTCAGGAAGGAACTTCGTGATACGCTGCAGATCAATGAGGCGATTTTGGCGGACCCCGGTGCATCACCTTTGGCAAAGACGAATGCGGAAGCAAAAATTCAAAAGGCGCTTGAAAAAATCGAACGCAGCGTCGCCAACTATGGCATGATCAATTTGCGCACCGATGGCAAAAATATCTTACTCGCACAGCGATTGGAAACGGAGCGATCAAAAAAACAGCGATGGGACATTCATCTTCTTGAGCCCGACCAGAACAAGCGGCTAAAATATAGGCGATAGATCACTGGACCACTGCCAGTCGACAGGGCATCATCTCGAACCCCGGCGGCTGAAATCATCATTTCAAGCTTGGCGAACTGGTTGCTGCCTCAATCCGATCGCCGCTTCCATCTGGGAGATATTGGCGGAACAACCACGATATAAAATGGGTCATGGTTGATAAAGCAAAATACTTCGACAGCCGTCTTCCCGATATCAAACAAATCTAGCTCCACAAAGACTTAGCAATACAGACCTAATCTTCGACGCCGGTCACCAGCTGCTCGAGATATCGGGTGGCGGCCTTGGCAGCAGGGCTGTCGGGTCCAAATTTAATCGCTCGCTCCCAATTGCCCTTGGCATTCACCAGGTCGCCTGCTTCATAAGCGATATTCCCGGCTTCGAGCGCGACGGCTGGATCGGAAATGGCAAGCTTTGCCGCCGCCGCGATGTCCGTTTTGGCTTGTACGAGATCGCCCATCCGGCGTGCCAATGTGGCCGATAGCAGCCAACCGAGCGGATCCTGCGGGACCAGTTCGTGAACAAGGACAAATTCTTTCTTCCCCTGATCATATTGATCCAAAGCGACATATACGCGCGCCATATCAAGATGCACTTCGCCTTTCAGCAAACCGTCAAGCGTATCCTGCGCCAGCGCAGACCCAAAATATTTCAGGGCCGCAGCATGATTGCCACTGGCAAGCGCCGCATTGCCGGCCTGCGACCAGAAAATTGCACCGCGTTCGTCGCTCGCAGCTTGCGCGCCCTCTGCCGCCTGAACAAATTCCGGAATCGCCTTTGCCCAGTTCTCCAGTTCCGCATAAGCGAAGCCCAGACAATTGCGCGCCAGATATCCCCCGCCCTGGATTTGCCATTTATTCGCAGCGAGCAAACCATTGGCCGGATCGTCCGCCGCCTGGTCAACGCATTGATCAAACCGGATATCACTCGGCGTTTTTGGTTGGGGTGACGGGGCTTTGACGGATGCCTCGGGCCTGGCCTTTGATGGACGGAGCACGGGATCGATCGGAGAACCAAAAGGGGTCGCCGACTGCATCAACAGGGGAAGGAGTAATGACGAAATCATGGATGAAATGTCCGTTTCAGGCTGGAGTCAATGAGGCCAGAGATCATCCCAGTCGCGAAACCACATCAATCAGCAAGGCAATATCCTGATCCCGGGACAGGCGGTGATCGCCGTCCTTTACCAGATGGACCTGCACATCATCTGAACGGATTTTCCTGGCCGTCTCGAGACTATATTCCCATGGCACATCACTGTCCTTTTGCCCGTGCAGCAAACGCACCGCCCCATCAAAGGCAATTTCCTTGTGCAGCAGGCGGCTGGTTTCGCCCGACTGCCAGAATATCTGGGTGGTGACATAGGGATCGTCAGAATATTCGCTTGTTTCCTCCAGCTTGCCGTCCCGCAAAATGGTCAATTTCTGTTCCTGGGTGAAGCCCCAGTCGGTAAAGTCCGGTGCCGCAGCAATGCCCACCAGATTTTTTATCCGCATCGGACGCGACAGCGCGACCAGCAGCATCAGCCAGCCGCCCATCGACGAACCGATCAGGGTGATCGACCCCGAAGTCACCTTGTCGATCAGGAACAGCACATCCTCGCGCCAGTCGATCAGGCCTTGCTGCTCAAATTCTCCGCCACTGGCCCCGCACCCGGCATAGTCGAGCCGGAGCATGGCCCGGCCCTGCTGCTTCGCCCATGCGTCGAGCGCCAGTGCCTTGCTGCCTTCCATGTCCGACATATAGCCGGGCAGAAACACCATGGTTGTGCCTTTGACGCCCGGCTTGGGCGGCGTGTAGCAATAGGCCAGCGTCCCGCCGCCGGGACGGTCTAGGTAAAGGATATCGTCTTCCATATAGTCACCCAATTGTGCCCCCGCGAAGGCGGGGGTCCATCTCCCGCCCTATACTTCAAAAACGATTGATGAGAAGGCACGTTGACGCGAACTCAGTATCTCAATCACCTCTGTCGTTGGAACATTGTTCAGGAGATGGACACCTGCCTGCGCAGGTGCACCGGCGATTACACCACTCGTCAGGTAGCCGCAAAATAGACGATGCCCAGACAAAGAAAGGCAATGATCAGCATGCCGATATTGGATATCAGCGGCGGTTTGGGCTGAGGAAGCAGGGTGGACAGTTCGGCCGGAATGTCGCCCTTGATCCCGAGCTTCCATTTGGGCCGGCCTTTGATTCCATCCTCAAGCCCGAACACATGGAACTCGCCTTCCTTGCCGCGATATACCAGATCGCCGAAAAAATAGGCCTCGCTCCGCCATTGCTGTTCATAAAGCGAAAAGGTCTTGCCAAATACCTCAATCCGCACCCGGCGTTTCAGGGCGCTGTCACCATCGATAAGCCACGTGGTCGCAGGTTCAGACATTGGCGGAGCCTAAATCAACTTTAATCCCGACGCACCACAATTATTCACCCCTTCAATATTGCCGGAAAATTGTTCGATGGTCATCTCCAACAGCCTGGCATCCCTGAATGCCAGCGGCCACCATCTGATTTGGTTGACTTGAAACCCCAAAAGACTAAGTCAAAGCCAACCTGATGCAGGCTGGTTTCGCAGCCTTCTCTGGCCCTAACTTTGACAAACTTTGAGATGACCCGAGCCCATGACCGAGATGATCAAAATCACCCTTCCCGACGGCAGCACGCGTGAAGTGGCATCGGGCACTACTCCCGCACAGATTGCCGCCGACATCGGGCCTGGCCTTGCCAAAGCCGCACTGGCCGCAAAGATCGACGGCGAGCTGCGCGATATCATGCGGCCGCTGGTGCAAGATACCGAGCTCGCCTTGGTCACATCGCGCGACGAAGAAGATGCGCTGGAACTGGCGCGCCATGACTATGCCCATGTGCTGGCCGAAGCGGTGCAGAACATCTTCCCCGGCACGCAGATCACCTTTGGTCCGTCGACCGACGACGGCTTCTATTATGACTTTGCTCCCGCTGGCGATCCGTTTACCGACGAAGACCTGCCCAGAATCGAAGCAGAAATGCAGCGGATCATCGCCGCCGACAAGCCGCTCCGCCGGGAAGTCTGGGAGCGCGACGATCTGATCGCCCGCTGGCAGAAGGATGGCGAGACGTTCAAGGCCGAATGGGCCGCCGAGCTTCCCGAAGGCGACGAGATCACGGTTTACTGGTCCGGTGATGACTGGATGGACATGTGCCGCGGGCCGCATCTGGCCTCGACCGGCAAGCTCGACCCGAAAGCGTTCAAGCTGATGCGAGTGTCGGGTGCCTATTGGCGCGGCGATCAGCGCAATCCGCAATTGTCGCGTATTTATGGCACCGGCTGGCTCAACAAGAAACAGCTCAATGCGCATCTGCTGC
>NZ_JBALTF010000086.1:0-8932 GCF_036964675.1 Parasphingorhabdus sp.
TCCTTGCTGATCAGCTCTTCGATAAAGGCTTTGAAATCGGTGATCAGCGCCTGGTTCCAGACGTTCATCGACTGGCCTGGCAGATCGATGGTGACCAGGGCAATGCCGTCGCTGTCCAGATCGACTGTGAGTGTTTCGTAGGTCATATGTTCTGTCCTGTATTCGTTTTCCGGCGCAGGCCGGTATCCAGTTCAAAAGGGAGTCTGGCCCCGGCGTTCGCCGGGGAACAGTCAACTAGTTCACCCGTTCGATAATCGTGGCGATACCCATGCCGCCGCCGATGCACAAAGTCGCCAGGGCGGTCGACTTGCCCGAACGCTCGAGTTCGTCGAGCACGGTGCCGAGGATCATCGCCCCGGTCGCGCCGAGTGGATGGCCCATCGCAATCGCGCCGCCGTTCACATTCATCACGCTATGGTCGACGTTCATCGCGTCCATGAAGCGCAGGACGACCGCGGCAAAGGCCTCGTTCAATTCCCACAGATCAATATCACTGGCGGTCATGCCGGCGCGATCCAGCGCCTTCTTGGCGGCAAATTCCGGCCCGGTCAGCATGATCGTCGGCTCCGAACCGATCGCGGCCATCGACACGATCCGCGCCCTTGGTTTCAAGCCGAATTTTTCGGCAGCACCCGCATTGCCGACCAGCACGGCTGCCGAACCATCGACGATGCCGGAGCTGTTGCCAGCATGGTGGACATGGTTGATTTTCTCGATCTCGGGATGTTTCAGGATCGCGACATCGTTGAAGCCGGGCATCTGCTCGCCCATCATCTTGAAGGCGGGGCCGAGTGCGCCGAGCGACTGCATATTGGTTTCGGGGCGCATCAGTTCGTCACGATCGAGGACGATTTCTCCGATTACATCGCGGATCGGCAGGATCGATTTGGCGAATCTATTGTCTGCCCAGGCAGCGGCGGCGCGCCTCTGGCTTTCCACGGCATAGGCGTCGACGTCATCGCGGCTATAGCCATATTTGGTGGCGATCAGGTCGGCGGAAATGCCCTGCGGGACAAAATATTCCTGAAACACGAGAGTCGGGTCGGCCATGCCGCCGAGGCCGTCGCTGCCCATCGGGATGCGCGACATCGATTCGATACCGCCGCCAATAGCCAGATCGGTTTCGCCCGAACAGACCTTGCCAGCAGCGATATTCACCGCTTCCAGACCCGAACCGCAGAAGCGGTTGACCTGGATCGCCGAGGTGGTGTCGGCATAGCCAGCCTTGAGCGCGGCCATGCGGCTGATTACCGCGCCTTGCTCGCCTACTGGGGAGACGCAGCCGAAGGCGATATCTTCGACTTCATGGCCCTCTAGCTCATTGCGATCATTGATCGATGCCAGCACCTGTGCGGCGAGGTCGAGAGCGGTGATTTCGTGCAGGGCGCCATCATTGCGGCCCTTGCCGCGCGGCGATCGCACTGCGTCATAGATTAAGGCTTCGGTCATTCGGGGTTCCTCTCGCTGGAAGAATGGGAAGGATGTTGCGCAATGCTAATGGTGCAGTGCAGCACAGTCAACCAGTTTACGTAAACGTCAACTAGGGCCGGACGCGACTCGCCTTCCCCTTGGTCCGTTTCCACCATAAACTAATCGAGGATCGATTGGTATTTCTGGCTGAATATGTCGCGGCCGACGATATAGCGCATGATCTCGCTTGATCCGGCATAGATCCGGCTCATCCGGGCATCGGTGAAGATCCGGCTGATTTCATATTCTTTCATATAGCCGGCACCGCCATGCAGCTGCAGCCCGAGATCGGCCATTTCCCATTCGATTTCGCTGCCCAGCATCTTGCCCTTGGCAGCGATATTGGCGTTGAGTCCGCCCTGGTTGTGGATGTCGACACAATGATCGACATAGACCTGCAACATGTCAATTTTTGCGTCCATTTCGGCCATTTTGAACTGGGTATTCTGCATATCTGACAATTTCTTGCCGAAAACATCCCGATCCATGACAAATTCGCGCGTGACATCAAAGGCCCGCCGCGCCGACGCAGCATAGCCGACCATTGCGATCAGCCGTTCCTCGGCCAGCCCCTCCATCAGATGGACGAAGCCCTTGCCCGGCGTACCCAGCGTATTTTCCTTTGGTATCTTGACGTCATTGAAGAACAGTTCGGCCGTATCCTGCGCATGCAGGCCGATTTTCTCCAGATTCTTGCCGCGCTCAAAACCCTCCATGCCGCGTTCGAGGATCAGCAGGACCATCGCATGCTTGTCATCGACGCCGTCAATCTTGGCCGCGACGATCACCACATCGGCGTTGATGCCGTTGGAGATATAGGTTTTTGATCCGTTGAGCAGCCAATGGTCACCCATGTCCTTTGCCATGCTTTTCATGCCGGAAAGATCGCTGCCGGCACCGGACTCGGTCATCGCAACCGCAAGAATCGTCTCGCCGCTGACGCATTTCGGCAGGAACCGTTCGCGCTGTTCCTCATTGCCGATATTCTTCAAATAGGGTCCGACCAGACGGCTGTGCAGGGTATTATACCATTCGGCGCAGCCCGCCCGCGCGGTTTCCTCGATGATGATCTGCTCATAGCGGAAATCATTGTCGCCCATGCCGCCATATTTTTCGTCCGGCCAGACCATCAGGAAGCCCTGGTCGCCAGCCTTCTTGAATATTTCCCGGTCGACAATTCCGGCTTCGCGAAATTCATCCATGCGCGGCGCGACTTCGTCGGCCAGAAAGCGGCGATAGGCGTCACGAAACATATGCTGTTCTTCGGTAAATTTGCGCATCTGAATATCCTTCGGTCTGAGGGGATAGAGGCGCGCCATAAGCCCGCCGATTTGGTGCCGGTCATAATGTGCCGGATTTAATCGGTCAATTAAGAAACAAGCCCGTTGCAATTGCCCGGCAATCATCGTTATGGCTCCATGGTGGAACAGACAAAAAAACCTTTCATCCTCGGCCTCGGCGGCACAACCAATCCGACATCCTCGACCGAAGTTGCCTTGGCAATTGCCTTGGAAGCCGCTGCCGCTGCGGGCGCGGAAACCGAATTATTCGGATCGGATCGGCTGATGGCGCTGCCGCATTACCGGTCGGATCCCGCTGGCATCAATCAGACGGGTAAGGACCTGGTGGCGCTGGTGCGCCGCGCCGACGGTCTGATATTGTCGAGCCCCGGCTATCACGGCACCGTCTCCGGTCTGGTCAAGAATGCCATCGACTATATCGAAGAAACAGCGGCTGACGAGCGCATCTATCTCGACGGCCTGCCGATCGGATTGATCGTGACCGCTTATGGCTGGCAAGCGGTCGGCAGCACGCTGGCGGCGCTGCGCTCGATCGTCCATTCCCTGCGCGGCTGGCCAACACCGCTTGGTGTCGGCATCAATGCATCGGGCGGCATGTTCCGCGATGGCGTCTGTGCCGATGCCGGCGTAAACGATCAGCTGAAACTGGTCGCAGAGCAGGTCATGCAGCGCGCCGAAGCGCGCTGATTCAAGCTGGCGGTAAATTGCCGTAAAAGTCGCGATACCAGCTGACAAAACGCTTCAATCCATCTTCCAGCATCACCTTGGGCGCATATCCTGTCAGCGCGTGGAGTTTGGAGACATCGGCATAGGTCGATGTCACATCTCCCGGCTGCATCGGGCGCATGACCTTTTTGGCCTCAATGCCCAGCGCATCCTCCAGTGCCTTGATCATGTCCATCAGGCCGACCGGGCGGCTATCGCCAATATTGAGAATGCGGTGTTCATGCGGTTCGGGCGGATGATCCAGCGCGCCCAATATGCCATCGACAATATCATCGATATAGGTGAAATCCCGCGCCATCCTGCCTTCGCCATAAACCTCGATCGGTTCGCCAGCCAAAATCTTCTGGGTGAAACCGAAATAGGCCATGTCCGGTCGCCCCCAGGGGCCGTAGACGGTGAAGAAGCGCAGACCGGTCATCGGGAAACCATATAGTTTTGCATAGGACTGGCTCATCAGCTCGCCCGAGCGTTTGGTGGCGGCATAAAGAGAAACCGGATCGGTGGCCGGCTCGTCTTCGGTAAACCCCGCTACACCCATCGGCTTGTCGCCATAGACCGAACTGGAAGAAGCATAGACGAGATGCTGAAAATTTTCTGCGTGGCGGCTGGCTTCGAGCAGCGACAAATGGCCCTGCAGGTTGGACTTCTGATAGGCGAAAGGATTTTCGATGCTGTAGCGCACGCCAGCCTGCGCCGCGAGATGGACAATCCGCTGTACGCCGCCCTCCTGGACCAGTGTCTTGACGTCATCGGCATCGGACACGTCCATTTCCACAAAGCGGAAGCGATCCAGCGCCTTTAGATTGGCAAGCCGGGCGGCCTTCAGCGCCGGATCATAATAATCATTCAGATTATCAATCCCGATTACCGACTCGCCCCGTTCGACCAACCGTGTCGAGACGGCATGGCCGATGAATCCGGCGGCTCCGGTTACCAGAATGGGAGAAATGTCGGCGTCAGGCATGTTGGCTTCCATCAATAACAATCGCATTGCCATTAGCACGAACCGGTAAAGATTTCGCAAGGGAAAGCAGCGTTCCTGTCAGGCTAAACGCGATGCCGTTTCTGGACCGGACTGCCGACAACGAAAAACGGCGGCGCTTTTCAGCACCGCCGTTTTCTGTCTGTTTTCGTTCGATCGTTTAGAATTCGTAACGAACGCCGATCTGAATGCGCCACAAGGATGCGGACAGGTTCTGGAAATTTGTGTCGTCAGGCGAGAAACCCTTCATCACATAACGGCCGTTGCTATCCACACCGCCGGTGATCAGTGGCGTCGTGTAATTGCGCGAGCGGAACAGATTGGCGCCGCTGTCGATCAGGTTCAGGACATTGTTGAAATCGGCAAAGACCTGGATCTTGTCTTCGACACCAAACAGGCTTCCCGGTCCAGGAAGTTCCTGGGACAGGCGCATATCAAGGTCAAAGAACCAGTCATTGCGGCAGGAGTTGCGCGCAATTGTCTTGCCGCGATTTTTCGAGAGGCACTTGTCGCTGTTGATATAATTGTCGAGACCCGAAGCCGCCGCTGCTGCCGTCTGGACCACATTGCCGCTCACAACATTGTCGACATAGACGACGTTGGGATCGGTCAATCCGGCAGGCACGTAAAGCAGAGCATTGTCATTGCCCGATGCCGAGTCATTGAAGACGGCGCCATTATCGAAGGTCACGCTATAGGGACGACCCGAACGTGCGACGAAGACAAAGCCCAGCTGGGTAGCAAGATCAGAGAAAAATTCCTCGCGGAAATTCATTGCCCAGGTGATGTTGTGGCGCGATTCATATTCCGATGTTGCCACGGCATTGTTCTGACGGTCTGCCGATGCGACAATATCAAAGCTCGAGGTTGCCGTTGAGCTTGCATTGTAGCGGTTGTTCTTCGCGTTTGTGTAAGCATAGCCAAGGTTGAAGCTGACGCCGCCATTGTCGGTGAGAACTCCGCCATTCCAATATTTGCCCAACCGGATCGAAGCGACATGGCTGTTGAAGGCCTTGCCATTGGTCAACTGGATCTCGTCGTCACGGCTGGTGCTGAAGCAGGGTGCGTTGACATTGGTATATGTCGGCGGCACTCCACCGGTACCGGTCAGGGTAGCGGTACAACCGGCATTGTTCGGGTCAATCGCCCGGTAGATTGGTCGACCATCGACGGTGAAGCCGTTCAGGCCCTGGGTTACGTCTAATACCTGTGACAGATCAACAAAATCGGCAGGGTTGCGGAAGCGGCTGAAGATATAATCGAAGTTCAGCTTCCAGTCGTCAAAGAAACCGCCGTTGCCGGTACCGAATGTCGTCGACACACCGAAGTTGGCGCGCAGCACTGTTGGTGTCTTGAAATTCGGATCGGTCGACTGGGCATCGCCAAGGCCTCTTGCGGCAGTATCTATACCGGCATTGACGGCGCAGATTGGCGGTGTCGGTGCTGAACCATCGGTTGGCACAGCAAGTTGTGTACCAGCAGGTATACAGGTTGATCTTCCGGTTTGCCCCTGACCGACACCAAAACCATTATTCTGGAAAGCATTCGACAGCCAGACGGTTGGATCGCCGCCGGTGAAGATTCCGACGCCGGCGCGAACCTGGGTATCGCTGAAGATACCGCTGTTGAGTAGATCATAGGTTGCGGCAAAACGCGGCATCAGCACCGGATCTACCTTGCTGAACGCATTGGCATTGGTGAAACCGTAGCGAGACAGGAATACCGGGTTGGCGGCCGGTGCATCGCCGTCCAGCCAGTCCAGCCGGACGCCACCAACCAGGGTCAGCTGGTCGGTCGCTTTCCATTCATCCTGTGCATAGATGGAGAAAAGGCCGCGTTTCCAGTTGGCCGCTGCATCATTTACATCGCCCGAGAAGGAATAATTGCCGTAAAATCCTGCGGCAGCATTTGTCCCTCTATTGCCGCGGCTGTCTGCCGCCAGGCAGGTCGCGAGATTGTTGCCAGCTTGAATTTGGGTGGCGGTCGGGAAGGTGTTGGAACCGCAAGCCAGCAGGCCTGCTTGGAGGTCGGCGACATCGGCAAAAGTATAGGTGCCGGTTGCATTCTGGACGAACAGGTTGAACACTTTGGTCTGGTTGAGTTCGCCGCCGAGGGTTAGCTTGTGATCACCGGCTTCGAGATCAGCCTTAACCTTGAACTGGTTGATTTCGGTCTTCAGGTCATTGGCGGCGCGGGAAAAGCCGGGGCCAAATACCAACGAACCACTTTCACCATTGTCAGGATTGGTTACGCCAACGACAATTCGCGGGATTGGATTGGCATTTTGCGCTTCACCGCCGCCGACCGGATCCTGAAGATCCTGCACTTCCGAGCGCGATGCGCGGATTTCGGTCGAGAAATTATCGGTCCAGTTGGAGTAGAGGCGAGCCGAATAATAATTGGAAGCCGTGCCGGAATTGTAGAAGCTGTTGTTGCCGGAATAGGTGCGGCTCGAGGTGCTGACATCGTCCGAACTGACCTTGGTCTCGTCCAGGCGCTGGTAGGTTGTTTCGAAGCGGTGCTGGTCATTGATAATCCAGTCAAGGCGTCCGAAGAAGCGGCGGTTGGATTCCGGCAGACTGCGGGTAACGCCACCGGATTCGATGCCGAAATTCTGGCGAACGATGTCGGAGACGTTGCTGAACTGTGCTTCGGTGATGAACGGCAGTTCCGTTCCGAAACCCGAACCAATCGGCCCGGTAACCTGCGATGATCCCAGCTTGGCTTCTTCATAGCCGAACGAGAAGAACAGGCGATCCGGAATGATCGGGCCAGAGAGCGTTGCGCCATAGCGCTTTTCGTTGAACGGATCGATTGACAGCGGTGTGTCGGCAAATGTGTCGCCCTGCAACCCGCTATCGGAATAAGTGAAAAAGGCGCTGCCATGAAACTGATTCTGGCCAGCCTTGGTCACGACGTTGATGGCGCAGCCGGTAAAGGCGCTATATTCAACATCATAAGGCGCGAATTCTACCGAAGTTTCCGCAATGACGTCGAACGGCAGCGGCAGCGAATTGCGCGATGCAAATGGCGTTCCGTTCAAACCGTAAACATCGGACTGGATGATGCCGTCAACCGAGAAGGAGTTGGAGCGATCATTGCCGCCTAGGCAGCTGACCCGGTCATTGGAACCGGACCGGTCGAGGCTGACGCGGGGATCGATGCGAATGAAATCGCGAATATCACGGGTGATGGTTGGAAAAGTTGCCAGTTCGGCTGCGCCAAAGGACTGGCCGGGGCCGATCGCCAGCTGGGAAATCGCGACCCGTGCGCCGGTGACGACAATCACATTTTCGGTGGCGCCGCTGGTAAGGGTAAAGCCGAGCGTTGTATTGCCCTGGAGGTTGATGCTGACGTTTTCGAGCGTCTGGCCTTCATATCCCGGGGCCGTTGCGGTCACGGTATAGGGGCCGCCGGTCGTGAGGCTCTCTGCCCGGAACTGGCCGGATGTACCCGTTGACAGCGATCTTTCCGCGCCGGTGCGCGTATCGGTGACAACGACCGTGGCGCCGCCAAGAGGTGTGCCGGCATCGTCTCTGACCGTTCCTTCAATACCCGAGGTAATCTGTTGTGCCGCCGCTGGCGTGGCCATCAGGCCGGCAGTGGAAAGGCTGACAACGCTGGCAGCCAAAAGATATTTGATTTTCATGATAGGAATTCCCCGTTTGTGCACCGCGTTAAAATAGAACTGTCTCAAGTTGATCGCCCGCGATTCATCGACAGTGCAACCAAAGCCGGCCCTCTCTAAGGACCATAAATGACAATTTTGTCTCAAATGAAACGAGAAATGCCGCAGCGCAGCATTTTGTTTTTTCGGGTCGCTTTTTTCCCGACATTATTTCGCTGAAACAAGCGCTCTCGAGCTTGAAAAATTACGGTCAAAATATTGTTTTACCGCGCTAAATCAGGTCGACGATGGTTTGAAACAGATCGTCAAAGGCCGATTCGCACTGTTGCGAATTTATCACGATATCCGCATGGTATTTCGAGGGCTCGACATGGAGATCATGCATCGGTCCGACCTGATTGGCAAATTGCTCATGCACCGATTGTGCGGTGCGCCCCCGTTCGCGAACGTCGCGTTCGAGTCGCCGGGCAAATCGGGTATCGGAATCGCATTCGACAAAGATGCTGAGATCGAGCAGCTCGCGCAAGGGCTGGTGCTGGAGGATCAATATGCCATCGATCAATATGATGGGCCGCGGCTCGGTCCGCCGGGTTTCCACTTTCGGCATATGGGTGGGAAAGTCATAAAGCGGCCGGTCAATCGCCTCGCCATTTTTCAACCGGGCCAGCTGCGCGCGCAGCTGATCAAAATCAACCGCATCGGGATGATCAAAATTGGCCCCACCCTTGCCTTTGGGCGCGTCGCCGAGCCCGAAAAAATAGTCATCCTGCGGCAGGATCACGCATTGCCCGGGTCCCAGCTTTTCAAATATCCTGCGGGTCAGCG
>NZ_JBALTF010000087.1:0-8744 GCF_036964675.1 Parasphingorhabdus sp.
TCCGCATGATATCAAGGGACAGGGCATCTACTGCTATGTAACCTTGAATGCGGGCGAGCCATCATCCGAGGAACTGGTTGCCGAACTGCGGCTCCACGTCCGCAAGGAAATCGGACCCATCGCCACACCGGATCATTTGCATCTGACCCCCGCTCTGCCGAAAACCCGTTCCGGCAAGATCATGCGGCGCATCTTGCGCAAGATCGCCGAGAATCAGCATGACGCGCTGGGCGATACGTCGACCCTGGCGGATCCAGGCGTGGTCGATTCGCTGGTGGAGGGCCGATTGAACAGATAAAACTGTTTACCTGCGAAGGCAGGTATCCATCTCCCGTCGGTTCCGCTTGGCGCATATGGGAGATGGGCCCCTGCCTGCGCAGGGGCACGCGGCTTCAACTAGCCGTCAAAACCGACAAACACGGCGGCCTCGTCCACCGACTTGCGCGTCGACACCACGGCATTTGCCGGAAAGCTCTCGTCCGGCCAGCCCAGCGCTATGCTTTTCATGATCACCTGATCATCGGCGATCCCGGCATGCTCGCGGACCACGGGCGATTGCATGATGCCCTGGCTGTTGATCACCGTGCCCAGTCCCCGCGACCAGGCCGCGTTCACCAGCGCCGTCGCCACCGCGCCGCAGTCGAAGGGCGTGTCGTCGCTTCCGTCCACCGCCCGATCATAGGTGATGATCACGCATACCGGCGCGTCGAATTGACGGAAGCCCCGCATGACCCAGTCCTGCCGCGCGTCCTTGTCATCGCGTTCGATCCCCATTGCCGAGAAAAGCTGCTTGGCCACACCGATCTGCCGTTCACGATGCAGGCCGGCAAAGGCTGGCCCGGTTCGGAACTCGCGCGATTGCGGGACACCGGCCAACATCCGTTCGGTGTTACCCGCCCGAATTTTTGCCAGCGGCTCGCCGGTGATGACGTAAAAATTATAAGGTTGCGTATTCATCGACGATGGTGCGCGCATCGCCAGCCCGAGAATTTCCTCGATCAGTTCTTTCGGCACGGGTTCGGGTTTATACCCGCGTATGCTGCGGCGGCCGAGGACAACTTCATCAAACTGCATGACTGACTCCAATTACAAATATTCGCCGCTGGCTAGCGGACAAATGACGATATGCAAAGCCCGCTCCTGATGATTGTAGCAACAGTCACCCGTCGTACGTGACCATGCGGTGAAGCCGTCGCTCTATTTGGATGCACAAAGCCGACAATCTGCTAAGCCACAACCCATGAAAGAATATTTTGAACGCCACAAGCAGGCCTGGACCAGCGAAGAGGTCCAGAAGCTTCATGCCTTTGCCAAAAAGGGCATGACGCTCAAGGCCATTGCAAAGGCCCTGACCCGCAGCGAAGAGTCGATCCGGACCCGGTCCAAATTGGACAAGCTAAAAATTGCCAAAAAGCGCTAAGTTTCGTAAGTGATTAACGGGATATGGTGAGCTTCAAGTCAGCCGTTCCCGATCAGCAGCAGCGCCACTAGCTGGCAGCTTCAGGGCCAGTTCTGACACCATAGATACTCAGATAAATGCCTGTCGCAATGATTGCGACAAGATTTGAGATCATGAACGCAGCCGTGATTGCGCCATCGCCGAGTAGCGGGATGAAATCCCGCGCGACAATAGTCACGCCGACAAACAATGAGGCAAACAGGCCCCATCCGGCAATCATCCGGGGTATCAAAGCGGATTTAAGGAACAGAAGGAAAAAACCCGCCATGGCAAAGCTTGAAAGGACGAGTCCCAGGTGGAAGGAGGTATAGTTGGAGGTCGCTTGCAAGCCCGCTAGCATCAGTCGTTGGGTCTCATTGGTTATATTTTGATAGGCAGAATCACCGACAATTTCCGCCGCATTCAGGGCAAATATCGCACCGAGCAGCGAAAATATGGCAGCGGTAATACTGACCAACAGACACCAGGCGGCCAATAGCGGACGGGATTTGCGGAGCAGCATGAAAAGACCAATGCTGACGATCCCGTCCAAGGCAAAGGTCAGAGCCGCAATATAGGCCTTGGCCCTCAGGCGAAGCTCGGCTTCCAGCATATTCTGAGCGGTCGCTTTGACATCCGCTGACAAATTGATGTCGATACCCTTGGCGATTGTAAACGCTGCAGAAAAGCCGATCACGAGCGCGGCCAGCATCGACCAGCCAACCCACCGTCCCAGCCTTTGCGGGTTCAGACTTTCCATCGATTGCATTGGGCGACTTTCCGTTTCATTACATGGTGTATTGTATTAATAATACACTTATGTCAATGTCGCTGATCAGGTCGCGTTCCAAGCCGACATCACGAAAGTCCGTATACTCGCTAAGAACCCCTAGGCACCCGGATCTTGTCGACCAGCCAGCCGATCTCCTTCGGCGGCGCTTTCGTGAATTTCGCTACCGCAATCGCTACTGCAAAATTCAAAACCATACCGATCACGCCAATGCCTTCGGGCGATATCCCGAACAGCCAGTTGGCCTCGACATTGCTCTCCGGCGACCAGAGTTTGAACCAGCCGATATAGAGGAAGGTGAAGCTCAGACCGGTCAGCATGCCGGCTATCGCGCCTTCGCGGTTCATCCGTTTGGAGAATATGCCCATGAAGATCGCCGGGAACAGAGAGGCGGCGGCCAGGCCAAAGGCAAAGGCGACCACCTGCGCAACCCAGCCGGGCGGATAGATGCCGAGATAGCCGGCGACAAAAATGGCGGCGGTTGCCGCCAGTCTTGCCGCTCGTAATTCGCCTTTCTCGGTGATCTGCGGGCGGAAGGTCCGTTTGAGCAAATCATGACTGATCGAGGATGAGATCACCAGCAACAGTCCCGCCGCTGTCGACAGCGCCGCCGCCAGTCCGCCCGCAGCAACCAGCGCGATCACCCATCCCGGCAGATTGGCAATCTCGGGATTGGCGAGCACCATGATATCGCGGTCGACATAGACTTCGTTGGGATTATCGTCAGCCGCTTCATTCTGGACAATTCTCTCACCATTGGCGCCCGCTTCCTCGGCGAATAAAGGCGCTCCCTTGAACGGATCGCCCTTGCCCAGCTGCATCTTGCCGTCGCCATTCTTGTCGCGCCAGGCGATCAGATCATTGCTCTCCCAATTCTTGAACCACGCTGGTGCCTCGGCATATTCCGTATCCTGCACGCTATCGATGAAATTGAGCCGCGCGAAGGCGCCCACCGCTGGCGCGGTCGTGTAGAGCAAGGCGATGAAAACCAGCGCCCAGCCCGCCGACTTGCGGGCGTCCGACGCCTTGGGCACGGTGAAGAAGCGGACAATCACATGCGGCAGGCCAGCCGTGCCGATCATCAGCGCAGCGGTGATGCAGAAAACATCAATCATCGACTTGCTGCCATCGGTATAAGCGCCAAAGCCCATATCCTGCAGCACCAGATCGAGTTTCTGCAGCACATAAAGCCCGGAGCCATCATTGACCGTCGACCCTAGGCCCAGTTGCGGCACCGGATTGCCGGTCACCAGAAAGCTGATGAAAAAGGCGGGCACCATATAGGCGAAGATCAGCACGCAATATTGCGCAACCTGCGTATAGGTGACCCCCTTCATCCCGCCGAGTACGGCATAGACGAAGACGATGCCCATGCCGATGATCACCCCGAGATTGATCGGCACGTCGAGAAAGCGGGAAAAGACAATCCCGACGCCGCGCATCTGCCCGGCAATATAGGTGAAGCTGATGAAGATCAGGCAGATCACCGCGACCACCCGGGCGGCCTTGGAATAATAGCGCGTGCCGATGAAATCGGGGACGGTATATTGACCGAATTTTCTGAGATAGGGCGCCAGCAGCAGCGCCAGCATCACATAGCCGCCGGTCCAGCCCATCAGATAGACCGAACCGTCATAGCCGGAAAAAGCGATAATCCCGGCCATCGAAATGAAGCTGGCCGCCGACATCCAGTCCGCTGCGGTCGCCATGCCGTTGACCACCGGATTGACCCCGCCGCCGGCGACATAAAATTCGCTGGTTGACCCGGCGCGGGAGGCGATCGCGATGCCGATATAGAGCGCAAAGGACAGGCCGACGAACAGATAGATGAGTGTCTGGGTTTCCATCAGCCGCGCTCAATCATCAAGATCATATTGACGCTCGATCTGTTTCATCCGGACGCTGTAAAAGATGATCAACAGGATGAAAAAATAGATCGCACCCTGCTGCGCGAACCAGAAGCCGAGCGGATAGCCGCCGATGGCAAATTGATCGAGAAAATCGCGAAAGAGGATTCCGGCACCAAAGGAAACGACGAACCAGATCGTCATCAATGTCCAGAGCAGCCGAATATTTTGCGACCAATAGGCCTTTTCATTGGCACTGGTTGCCCCGTCCTGATCAGGCGCGTCTGAACTGTTGTCGGACATGCTTGCCTCCCCCCTTTTCTTCTTGCTAGTCAAACTAGGGGGCGAGGCGGGATTGCGCAAACATGTTTTGATAGTGCGATCTTGCGAGCACGCGCAATGTGCTGAAAATCAATATGCCTGAATATTTGAAATATCGGATAGCTGGCATGGTGATCGACAAGCATGTCGATGCTGAGGATAAAGATTGGGTGCCGGCAAGAGAAACCGCATCTTGCGATGCTCTGATCAGCGGCAGCCTTCGAAAAATCAATCAAGAGCTGATCGATTTCTGACTCCGCTTTTCCAAAGAGACTAGGCTGCTATTATCGCCCTGTCCGTCCTGTCGATATCCGCGATCTGGCAAAGTTCCACTATCGCTGTATCAACATGGATGGCCGCCATGCTCGCCTTGATAGAATCGAGTTCCAATAAGATCTGCTCGAGCTGATCAATCCATTCGTGCAAGGCCTTTGTGTCACTGCTCATTGGTTTGGAAAATTCTTCCTGCTATAATATAAAAGCGACTAAATCAGACTGCGGCTATTTGACTATTTCTGCTTCACAAAGTCAACTATTTCTAATGAACGAGCGGAGCCTGATCCCAATGATGGGTCATTGGGAATTGTTGTGACAATGGTCGGATTCGGTCTGCGTGTAAATGGCCGTTAACCATGATAACGGGGATATCTGCTAGAATTCACCCCTGCCAGACGGCCAGCTCAATCAAACTTTCCGCTCTTCGGAAATCCCGTTGGCGGCAACCGGCCAGCCGCACCGCGGGCAACGCGCCACATGGTCAGATCATTCTCGGTTCGCGTTCTGCCGCTGTCACCGCCCATCGCCCAGCTCAGGCCTTCTTCCAGTCTGAACACGATCGCATCGGAAAGCCCGCCATCCTTGTAGCGTTGCAGCATCACACCCTGCCCCTTGGCCATTTCCGGCATTTCGGAAAGGGAGAAGACGACCAGCTTGCGATTCTCGCCAATCGCCGCGACATGGTCGGCGTCTGCGGGAACCGGGCGGACCACGATCAGGCGCGCGTCGCCCTTCAGATTGACGACCTGACGGCCCTTCTTGGTTTCAGCGACAACATCCGCGATATTCGCCACGAAGCCGCGCGCCCAGGTGGAGGCAAGCAACAGTCTGGCCTTCATATCGGCAACCATTAGCGCAATCGGTTCGGCACCGGCCTCTAGATCAACCATCGACCCGACCGGTTCGCCAAAACCGCGTGCGCCCGGCAGCTTGTCCGCACCAATCGTATAGAAGCGCCCGTTGTCGCAGCACATCAGCAACTTGTCGGTCGTCTGTGCATGAAAGGCAAATTTCGGGCCATCGCCTTCCTTGAATTTGAAGCTGTCCGGTGCAGAGAGGTCTGCGTGCCCCTTCATCGCCTTGATCCAGCCGCGCTGCGACATGATCACCGTGACCGGCTCTTTTTCGATAAAGGCTTCCAGCGAAATTTCCCGCGCCGGCGCAGCCTGGATCAGCATCGTGCGCCGTGCACCCAAATCGGTGTCCTCGGCATAAAGTTTACGCAGGTCGGCGAGGTCCTTTTTGAGCCGTGTCTTCTGCCGCGCCGGACTTTCGATCAGCTTTTCCAGCCCGTCGCGTTCTTCGAGCAGCTTGTCGCGCTCGCGCCGCAATTCCATTTCTTCCAGCTTGCGCAAGGACCGCAGGCGCATGTTGAGGATCGCTTCGGCCTGACGGTCGGTCAGCTGGAATTCGTCCATCAACATCGGCTTGGGTTCGTCATGATTGCGAATGATCTCGATCACCCGGTCGAGATTGAGATAGGCAATGATATAGCCACCGAGCAGCTCCAGCCGGGAATCAATCTTGTCGAGCCGATGCTGCGAACGGCGGAGCAGCACGTCAATCTGGTGGACAATCCATTGTTTCAGCACCTCGCTGATGCCCATCACCTTGGGCACCCGATCCTTGTCGAGCACATTCATGTTGAGCGAGAAACGATTTTCCAGATCAGACATGCGGAACAGCGCGTTCATCAGATCCTCGGGATCAACCGCGCGGCTTTTCGGTTCGAGAATGATGCGCACCTGCTCATCGGATTCATCGCGGATATCAGCGAGAATCGGCAGTTTCTTGTCGGCAATGATCTGGGCAATCTGCTCGATCAGCTTACCCTTTTGTACCTGATAGGGGATTTCGGTAACGACAATCTGCCATGCGCCGCGCCCTTCGGCGTCTTCCTTCTCCCACTTGCACCGCACCCGCATCGCGCCGCGGCCGCTTTCATAGGCAGCGTCGATGACGGATTTCGGATCCACCAGCGTTCCGCCCGTCGCCAGGTCCGGGCCCTTGATGATCGCCATGATCTCGGCATGTTCAGCCTTGGGCGAGTCGATCAGCAGAGTCGCTGCGTCGATAATCTCGTGGACATTGTGCGACGGGATGCTGGTCGCCATGCCGACGGCAATACCGCTGGCACCATTGGCGAGCAGATTGGGAAACAGCCCGGGCATGACTTCCGGCTCTTCATCTTCGCCATTGTATGTCGGTTTGAAATCGACCGTACCTTCGTCAAGCCCGTGCATCAGCTCGATCGCGGTGCGAGTCAGCCGGGCCTCGGTATAGCGGTATGCTGCGGCATTATCGCCATCGATATTGCCGAAATTCCCCTGCCCGTCGACCAGCGGATAGCGCAGCGAAAAGGTCTGCGCGAGGCGGACCATCGCGTCATAGACGGACTGATCGCCATGCGGGTGATATTTACCGATGACATCACCGACCACACGGGCGCATTTTTTGTAACCCTGCGACGGTTCCAGCTTGAGCAGTCGCATCGCCCACAACAGGCGACGATGCACGGGCTTCAGGCCATCGCGCAAATCCGGCAAGGACCGCGCGGTGATCGTCGACATCGCATAGATCAGATAGCGTTCGGACAGCGCCGCATCGAACGGCGCTTCGACTATCGCATCAAATTCATCTTCGGGAGCCGCTTCGGGCGCATCGGTTACATCACTCATGATGGATGCGATAGCAGGGTGGATTCAGGGTTGGTAGGGGGAAAGTGGTCATATGATAGTGAGACACTGTTCCCCGGCCTTCGCCGGGGAACCTGGACTCGCTTCAGGTCACGGGCCGCTCGCTGCGATAATAGAGAAACGCAAACCATAATGCGACCGCGCCGAGCAAATGCCAGATCGCATGACCCTGCAACAGGCTGCCAGAACTGCAAAGCTGACCATTTTGATCGAGGTTCCAGATCGTGAAAGCGACGATATTGGCGATGAGGCCAGCGACATAATAGCCGGTTCGGACCTGCGGGCGCAGCGGTCTCGCAAAGACAAGCTCGAGGATGATCGCGGCCACAAGGACAACGGAAAACAGCCAGCGGCGAACCTCTGGCAGCGCATAGAGGATTGCGACGAGCACAACACACAGCATCGCATAATAGATCATCGCCCGCCGATCCGGGATGCGCCGCCATTTCGCCAGCGCGCTGATCAGAAAAAATCCGCTGATCAGATACATGCCCAGCACATCGAAAAACTGGCCCCACAAGGTCAGCGTCGCGTGGAGCAGCACCGAGCCGATCCCGACAATGATCGCTGCTACCCCCAATATGCTAGCAGCCAGCGGCGGGAAAGCTGATATCCAGTCCCGCGACCGGGCCAGCAGGATCATCAGCAGACCGGCGAAGACATAGCCGAAGGAGGAAATACTGTTGGCAGGCTGCAACAGGACCGCGCCCGTCCTTGGCATTTCGCAAAAGCATCTGGTATCGGTGCAGCTTGCGGGCGCGAAACGCGCCCAGTCGGGACCGATCAGATTGAGCATGGCGATGGTTATGGCCGCGATCAGGGCGGTCAGCGCTGCCGCCGCGATCAGCCTGCCGCCCGCGATGGTCATCGCGTCAGCCATTCCGCCGGCAGATCCAGTCCTGCCCGCTCATTGTCCCAGATAATCGACATGATCCACCAGCGACCATTGGGTTTGCCATCACCATCCATGCCGTCATTCCACAAATGCACCATATTCACCCCGCGAAACTGGATTTCGGGATGATCCGGCGTTTCCCGAGCCTCATAGGTCGAATAGGCATGGGCGATCTGCCCAAAAACATCAGTCTTTCGGCCGATCTCAATCTCGTAAAAGCTCCGGCCTTCCAGCAGCGGGATCGTGGCCGCGACAAATTCATCATAGTCGAAACTATAAGCAATCGGCTTGCCATGCTCGATTCGCGTCCGGGTGATCAGCGCGCGCGGATGATAAATCTCCCGATCACGTTCCCAGTCCTGTCCACCAGGCGGACCGGAGATACACTCATATAGCGTTTCCATGACTTCATCGATGGTGGTATATTGGCTCATCGCAATCACATTCCCTGGGTTGGTTCATTCAACCATCATGAAACGGG
>NZ_JBALTF010000088.1:0-8264 GCF_036964675.1 Parasphingorhabdus sp.
CTTGTGAATGCCGGCCGTGTCGAGTTCATTGGGAACATGTTTGGCAATCCGGGACCGTACGGCGGAGGGCGCGACCATTTTGGGATTATTGGCAAGCGGACCAGGGTGCAATATCTGCATGCATATTTTCACGTCAGCAGCAGCGCCATGAACGGCGTCGGTAACCAGCCGATGCTTTGCCGCTTCCTCATCACTGGACATGATCGCGCCGCCCATTGAGGCTTCCTCATTGGGCGCAATCCCGCCGGTGATGATCATGCCAATATTATTCGCCGCCCGCTCTGCAAAATAGGCCGCCATGCGTTCAAAGCCGCCATCCATTTCTTCCAGCCCGGTGTGCATGGATCCCATGATGGAGCGGTTTTTAATGGTGGTGAAACCAAGGTTGAGCGGTTCAAGCAATTTGGGATATTTCATGATTGTCCTTCTAGCGGCATTTTTTTTGTGATCCCATTATCCAATATGCTAAACTCTGCACAAAGCTAGTGTCTGCTTTGGGCAAGAGCTATCAACGTCCAGCATGATATGCCTGGCTTTGGAAGCCGCATCCGCTGGCCAACGCTGCTGTTGAATCTAGAACGTCAAGGCCGATCCTCATCCAGAATCAGCAGATCGCCCTTGAACCAAATCGCAGCAAGAGCGGATATTCTTCCCGTGCTCCAAACCCGCCAATGCGCCGGATATCGACAGTGCGAGCAGCCAATAAATCAGCATTTTCCCCAGAAAGTAGATTTGTAAAATCTGTGCGCAGCACATTCTGTGCCCCCAATCCCTTTGCTTCATCGGCCTACAAGCCTAAGGTTCCGACAGACAGGGAGTAAGGAATATTATGCGTCTTGAGTTTTTGAAGCGTTTCAAGTTGATGATTTTGGCAACTGGCATGGGCATCCTGCTCACGCCGATGCCAGCGTCAGCGCAATTTGGCAGTCTTTTTGGCAGCAAATCCAAGGACGAGAAAAGCGAAGAGCCCGTGGCAGCTGAAGAGCAAAAGGCGGTTTCCGATGCTCAGGACACGGCAATCATCACGACAGATGAGAATAGCGGGGCTACCGAACAGGCCGGTGCCAATTCTTTTGATACTTTATGCGGCAACGGGCAGGGGCGGCCGGATGAAAACGAAGTGAGGAAGAAACGCAAAGGTCTGTTTGGCATGGCTGACCGGATGGCCAGCGTCACCAGGAAAATCCCGTTGGTGGGTGACTTTCTGGTCGATAGTGCCAATAATCTGTCGCAGGCGGTTTCGTGCAGACTCTATCCCGAAGAACAGGAACAAGCGGCAGAAGCGACTCAGCAAGCCACCGAGAGTGGTGAAATCGGCAAAGCCGTCGAATGGCAAAGCACGGTTCGCGAGAATGTTTCTGGAAGCTCGACGATTTCCTCAAAAAACGCATTGCCCGATGGCACGCCGTGCATGGTTCTCGCCGATATCGTGATCGTTGATGGCGAGGAGCTGAGAGTGTCCAAAACCATGTGCAAGCTGCCCGGCGCTGCCCGCTACACGATCATGCAGGCATGATCTGAGTCGAGGCCATCTGGCCGGCGAGAGGTTGATGTAACGCGCCCGCCGGCGGCAAACTGTCGCGAAAATGAACCGTTCCCGCCAAGTGATACAATTTGCGACAATTTTCTTCTGTTCTGACAAAGTTCAGCGACAACTGGCTATTAGAACAACATTCATGACGGAGCGAACAGACCGTCTCCCTCGAATGGTACACAAGGAAATTAGACATGAAAAAAGCAATTTTGATCTCGAGCGCAACAGCATTGTTGATGGTTGGCGGTATCGCCATCGCCGCTCCCGGCGACCGTGGCATGCGGGCCGATACCGATGGTGATGGTGCGATTAGCCGCGCCGAACTGACTGCGTCACTGAACACACGCTTTGCCAAAATGGATGTGAATGGCGATGGCCAGCTATCCAAAGAAGATCGCGCTGCCAAACAGGCCGAACGCTTCGCCAAAAAAGATACCAATGGCGACGGTGAACTCTCGCCGGCTGAAATCGAAGCCGCTCGTGCCGCCCATAAGGCCAATCGCTTTGCCCGCGCCGACAAGGACGGCAATGGCACGTTGAGCCAGGAAGAGGCTCAGGCAATGCACGGCAAGCGCGGCGGCAAATCGATGCGCGGCGAAGGCATGCGCGGCGATAAAGGCATGCGCGGACATGGCGGTGGCCATGGTATGGCGATGATGCGTCAGGCCGATACCAATGGTGATCAGAAGATCAGCAAGGCCGAATTTACCGCTGCAGCGCTCGCCCGCTTTGAAAAGGCCGATGCCAATAAGGACGGCAAGCTAACCAAGGAAGAGCGTCAGGCTGCGCACAAGGCCCAGCGCGGCGAATGGAATAAAAGAGGCGGTTAATCCCTGAACCACTCTTTTTTGCGAACGGATCGTCAGCCATCTCCCCCTCTCCCCCAAATTGGCTGGCGGTCCGTTCCTTTTTATCGATCCTGTGATAGGACAATCGGATGACGAACAAAGTCCACATATTGCTGGTCGACGACGAAGCCTCGCTGCGCGAGCCGCTGGCGGACTATCTGATCAAACAGGGCTATAAGGTCCAGCAGGCCAGCGATGCCAGCGTCGCCCGATCGCTGCTCAACGCTTATGACTTTGACATAATTTTGCTCGACATCATGATGCCCGGCGAAGATGGCCTCAGCCTGTGCCGCTTTGTCACCGACAAGACCGATATTCCGGTCATCTTGATCAGCGCCAAGACCGAAGAAACCGAGCGGATCATCGGACTCGAACTGGGCGCGGACGACTATATCACCAAGCCGTTCAGCCCGCGCGAACTGGTTGCGCGGATCAAGGTTGTCTTGCGCCGCGCCGAAAAGGGCGGGGTAAAGCAACTTGGCTCCTCCGGAGGCGCCTATCAGTTTTCCGGCTGGACCCTGCAATGCGACAAGCGCAGCCTGATCGATGCCGACGGCGTCAATATCTCGCTGTCCACCGGCGAATATCAGATGCTGCTGGCGCTGGTCTCGCGCGCCGGAAAAATACTCAACCGCGATCAATTGCTCGACATTACCCAGGGCCGCGAAGCCCATGCGTTCGATCGCGCCGTTGACAACCAGATCAGCCGGCTGCGCCGCAAGATTGAATCCGATCCCAAAAATCCCGAAATCATCAAGACCGTATGGGGCGGCGGCTATGTGCTCGCCGGCGAGGTGAAATCCCTGTGAAGCGCCTGTGGCCCAAAAGTCTGGTCGGACAGCTGCTGCTGGTCGTGGCGCTGATGCTGTTGCTGGCGCAGGGCATCAACAGCTTCCTGCTCTATCGCGGCGCCCAGAACCAGAATCTGGTCGAAGCGTCGACATCTGCGGTATCCCGCATCGCTTATGGTCTGGAGCGACAAGCCAATGATCGTCCGGGCCGGCGCGGCGGTGCCATGCGCGCCCGGCGCTGGGGCCAGCTGAAATATGGTGGCGAAAGCGCGGTCACCGACGACATGCGCCGCTTGCCGGAGCTGGAAGCGCGCGCCGGTCAGGCCTTCGCCAATATGGGTATCGGATTTACCGATATTCGGGCGACGACTCTCCGGAAACTGACGCCCGGCATGACCGGCCATCTGATCGGTTCCAGTCGGGACGAAAGGCGCAACAGTCCGATCAACCGTTCGATGGGGGCCAGGCAAGCACCAACCGAAAGCAGCGGTTTCGTGATCATTTCTGCACAACAGGCGGATGGCCAGTGGGTCAGCATCGCCTCCGTCGTTCGCGAGCGCACCCCCTTGTTGGTCCGGACGCTGCTGTTCCAGACCATCACCATCTATCTGCTGATGCTGATCCCGCTGATTCTGCTTGGCCGCTATATCTCGCGACCGTTGAAATCGCTCACCGCAAGGGCGCAATCTTTTCAACCGGGTGAAACAGAGGATCTGGCAGAGCAGGGCCCACCCGACACCCGGGAATTGATCCGGGCGTTCAATGACATGAGTGGTCGCGTCACCCGGATGATCGATGAAAAGGATGTGATGCTGGGGGCCATTGGTCATGATCTGCGCACGCCGCTGGCGGCGCTGCGGGTGCGCATGGAAAATGTCGAGGACGAGGTCGAGCGCGAACGGATGATCGCCGGCATCGAAGATATGGATCATATGCTCGACGATATCCTGTCGCTCGCCCGGCTTGGTCGTTCAACCGAACAATCGGACCCGGTCGACATCCGCTCGCTGATCGAAACCGTCGTCGATGAATTCACCGATCTGGGTCACCAGGTCCGCTACCAACGCGGCGAAAAGCAGATTGCCGCCGTCCGCGAAACGCTGATCCGCAGGGCGCTGCGCAATCTGATTGGCAATGCGATCCTCTATGGCAAGGCTGCGGATATATCTGTGGAAAAGTCCGGTATGAAACTGCTGATATATGTGGATGACGATGGACCGGGCATCCCCGAGGCAAGAATAGAGTCGATGTTCGAGCCGTTTTTGCGGGGAGACGCATCGCGCAATCGCGCCACCGGCGGATCCGGACTGGGGCTGACATTGGCCCGCGCCATCGCCCGGGACCATGGCGGTGATATCATCCTGAAAAACCGGGAACATGGCGGCTTGCGGGCCACGCTTATCTTGCCGGTCGGTTGAGTGAGGGTTTTGCCGACCAGCGACCGGCCTGGCGGCTAGTTTTCGGTTGCTTCCGGTTGCGGCTTTGCCGCCGGTTCGGCGATGCCATCAGAAGCCAGTTCGGCATCAATATCCTCTTCCAGCGCCTTGACCGCCTTGTCGGCGGCTTCTTCCAGAGATTGCGCGTCTTGCTCGATCTGGATCTCATGCTCAGCGATCGCCTCGTCTCCCTTTTCCTCAACCGGGGTTTCCGAGCAGGCCGCAAGGATCAGCGCGGCCGGCAGGATCAGGGTAGGAACTCTCATTCTGCTGGCGCCATGGTCAAATCCGCGTCGCTGTTGGCGACGATCGACAGCACCGTGGTCCAGGCCGCGACATTCTGCCGCAATTGTTCCGGATCGATCTTGTCCAGCGTATCATCCGGCGTGTGGTGCAGATCAAAATAGCGGGTGCCATCCTGCTGCAGATCGATGACCGCTAGATTATTATTTTTGATGATCGCCTGAACATCCGCGCCGCCACTGGCTTTCTGTTGTCCGCGCCCGATACCGAGCGGCTGCAGGGCCGTTGTGACCTGGTCTGCCAGAGCGGAAGCGCCTTCGGGCAGGTTGAATTCTAACCGCCAGACCCGGTCCGCGCCGAAATCCGATTCCATCGCCAGCGCGTGATTGTCGCCTTTATGCGCTTCACCATAGGCATTGCCGCCCCAGAGGCCCACTTCCTCGGCGCCAGCCCAGAGCAGCCGGATCGTGCGCTTGGCCTGACCTGCCGCCATGACCTGCTTGGCCGCCGCAGTGATGATTGCGCAGCCAGCGGCATCGTCAATCGCGCCCGTGCCCAGGTCCCAACTGTCGAGATGACAGGCGATCACGATCATGCCGAGCGACGGATCGCTGCCCGGCAGTTCGGCAATCACATTGCCCGAGGGCTGCTGTCCAATATTCTGCGGGGTCAGTAGCAGATTGAGCTTCACCGGCTTGCCGCGTGCGAACATTCTTTCCAGATTCTCCGCATCGGGAATAGACAGCGCGCCCGCCGGTATAGGCGTCACGCCTTTTTCAAAATTGGTGTTACCGGTGTGCGGATTGCGATGATAGTCGGTCCCGGCCGAGCGGATGATGATCGCCGCTGCGCCTTTCTTGGCGGCGATATTGGGACCGACAAAACGCGCCGGTCCGAAGGCACCATAGCTTGACCCGTCCTGGGTTGGCTTCATCGCGTGACTGACAAAGGCGATCTTGCCGGACAGGCTGCCTTCCGGTGCCGCAACCAGATCAGCCAGAGTGGGAAAATAGACCACCTCGGCACTCAGTCCCTTGTCGCCGGTGCTGCCGCTATTGCCGAGCGCGGTGATCGCCAGCTTCTGCGGAAACGGGCTCATCACAGCCGCCGTTTCCTTGCCCCTTATCCAGGTCGGCATCATATAAGGCTCGCTGCGGACATTGCTGAACCCCAGCGCGTTCAGCTTGGCGACAGCCCAATCCCGGGCCCGTGCTTCCGCCTCGGTACCCGCCTGACGGGCGCCGATCTCGGTGGTCAGGCCCTCGACAATATTATAAGCGACAGTGTCGTTCAGCGCCTTGGCCTGCAGCGCCAACGGATCATGATTGTCGGCGAGAGCGGGGGTGGACAGGAACAGCGCGGTTGCGCCAGCGAGCAGGATCGATTTTTTTCTCATGAATGCTGACTAACCCGGCTTTTGCGCTTTGCCAATGGTCTCTTGCGACTGGCGGGCAGAATAGCTACATAAGCCCAGCAATTAACCCGTCATCCCGGCGAAAGCCGGGATCTCCTCAAACCGAGCGTTAAGCCGCCTGAGATTTCAGCTTTTGCTGGAATGACGAGCAACATCGAAAGCGAATCCAATGGCCGTCCAATATAGCTATGTCATGAAGGGTCTGACCAAGACCTTCCCCGGTGCCCCGAAGCCGGTGCTCGACAATATCCATCTTCAATTTCTACCGGGCACGAAAATTGCCATCATCGGTAAAAACGGCGCCGGTAAGTCGACGCTGATGAAGATCATGGCTGGTCAGGATGCCGAATATCAGGGCGAGGCCTGGGCAGGCGAGGGCATTCGCGTCGGCTATCTGGCGCAGGAGCCGCAGCTCGACGACAGCAAGACGGTCAAGGAAAATGTCATGGACGGCGTCCGTGAAGTCGCGGATCTGGTCGGTCGCTTCAACGAAATTTCCAACATCATGGGTGACCCGCCGGAAGATGCGGATTTTGATGCGCTGATGGAAGAAATGGGCGAGCTGCAGGAAAAAATCGACGCGGTCGATGGCTGGACTCTCGACAACCAGCTGGAAATCGCGATGGAAGCGTTGCGCTGCCCTCCCGGTGACAGTCCGGTGACTGATCTGTCCGGTGGTGAGAAGCGCCGTGTCGCGCTTTGCCGCCTGCTGCTCGACAAGCCGGAAATCCTGATGCTCGACGAGCCAACCAACCATCTCGATGCCGAAAGTGTCGCCTGGCTCGAAAAGCATCTGATCGACTATGCCGGCAATGTCATTCTCGTCACCCATGACCGCTATTTCCTCGACAATGTGGTGAACTGGGTGCTCGAACTGGATCGCGGCAAGGGCTATCCCTTTGAAGGCAATTATTCCAGCTGGCTGGAGAACAAGTCGAAGCGCCTCGCGCAGGAAGACCGCGAAGACAAGAGCCGCCAGAAGGCGATCGACAACGAGCTGCAATGGATGCGGCAAAGCCCGAAGGCGCGGCAGACCAAGTCCAAGGCGCGTATCAAGTCGTTTGACGATCTGGTTGCTTCGCAGGAAAATCGCGTGATCGGCAAGGCGCAGATCCTGATCCAGACACCGGACCGGCTCGGCTCGAAGGTGATCGAGGCCAAGGGTCTGACCAAGGCTTATGGCGACAAATTGCTATTCGAAAATCTCGACTTCTCGCTGCCACCGGGCGGTATTGTCGGCATTATCGGCCCCAACGGCGCCGGTAAAACCACCCTGTTCCGGATCATCACCGGTCAGGAAACTCCCGATAGCGGAACGCTCGAACTCGGCGAAACGGTGAAGCTCGGCTATGTCGATCAAAGCCGCGATACGCTCGATGCGTCGAAAAATATCTGGGAAGAAATTTCCGGCGGCCATGATTATTTCACCTTCGGAAAAAATGAAGTCCAGACCCGCGCCTATGTCGGCGCGTTCAACTTCAAGGGCGTCGACCAGCAGAAGAAGGTCGGCCAGCTCTCCGGCGGTGAACGCAACCGCGTCCATCTCGCCAAGATGCTGAAAGAAGGCGGCAACGTGCTGCTGCTCGATGAGCCAACCAACGATCTCGACGTCGAAACCCTGCGCGCCCTCGAAGACGCGCTGGAAAGCTTCGCTGGCTGCGCCGTGGTCATCTCGCATGACCGCTTCTTCCTCGATCGCTTGGCGACACATATCCTGGCGTTTGAAGGCGACAGTCATGTGGAATGGTTTGAAGGAAACTTCGAAAGCTATGAAGAAGACAAGCGGCGCCGGTTGGGTGATGCGGCAGATCGGCCTACGCGGGTGGCTTATAAGAAGCTGACTAGGTAGGTTTTTCACGGGGAATGGGTTGCGAATGCAATATTTCAGGCCATTTCCCGCCGTGTGTTTGTCCGATTGTCAGTATCTCTCAATTAACCGCTGCTTTCCCTTTTATCAGCGTTGGGGCTCACTATCTTGAGAATATGAGTGATCCCACC
>NZ_JBALTF010000089.1:0-4944 GCF_036964675.1 Parasphingorhabdus sp.
GCTGATCCCCGGCGCCGAGGCTCCCAAGCTGGTGACGCGGGATATGCTCAAAACCATGCGCCCCGGCTCGGTATTGTGCGATGTCGCGATCGATCAGGGCGGTTGCTTTGAAACCTCCCGGGCGACAACGCATGAAGATCCGACCTATGTGGTCGATGATATCGTCCATTATTGCGTTGCCAATATGCCGGGCGCGGTTTCGCGCACCTCGACCTATGCGCTCAACAATGTGACCTTGCCGCACACTCTGGCCATCGCCAACAAGGGCTGGGAAGTGGCGCTGCGCGAGGATCACCATCTCGCCGAAGGGCTGAACGTGTGGAATGGTCATGTAACCTACAAGGCGGTCGCCGAGGATCTGGGCTATGACTATATGCCGGTGTCGGAGATTGTCGGATTGAAGGCGGATGGTTGATGGGTGTTGATCTTGTCCGTTAGTGGTGAGCTTGTCGAACCACGCTGCAAGACCATAAGCGCCCTTCGACAGGCTCAGGGCTAACGGCAGGAAGAAGGAAACAACAAATGGCAGCAGCAGACCAGAAACCGCTCGGTTCGGGATTTCACGCCAAGAGCGAGCCGCATGAGATACTCGCCGGCATCGATCTGACCGGCAAGACCGCGATTGTCACCGGCGGCTATTCCGGCATTGGTCTGGAAACCACTCGCGCGCTGGTCGGCGCCGGTGCCACGGTAATCGTACCGGTGCGCGATCCGGCGAAGGCGGAGGAAAATCTGTCGACCATCGAGGGTGACGTGTCTTCGGCAAAAATGGATCTCGCCAATCTCGATTCGGTGCGCAGCTTTGCCTCCTCGGTCTATGACTCTATCGAGACGCTCGATCTGCTGATCAACAATGCCGGAACCATGGCCTGCCCGCTGGACCGCGTAGGATCAGGATGGGAAAGCCAGTTCGGCATCAATCATATGGGTCATTTCGCGCTGACCAAGGCGCTGCTGCCGCTGCTTGAAAAAGCCGGTGCGCCGCGCGTCGTCGCGCTGTCTTCCGTCGCCCATAAACGCAACGGCATATTGTGGGATGATATCCAGTTCGAACATAGCGAATATGACAAATGGGTCGCCTATGCCCAGGCGAAGAGCGCCAATGCTCTGTTCGCCAATGCGTTGAGCCGCCGGATGCAGAGCTTTGGTGGCCGTTCTTTCTCGGTCCATCCGGGCGGGATTTTCACGCCGCTCCAACGCCATTTGCCGCAAGCAGAACAGATCGCGCTCGGTTGGCTCGGTGCCGGCGGCGAGGTCAGCGAAGCCGCCAAACCGATGTTCAAGACTACGACGCAAGGCTGCACGACGACCTTGTGGGCGGCCACATCAGCGCTGCTCGATGATATGCCGGGCGTCTATTGCGAAGATTGCGATGTCGCGCAGCTGGCTGGAGAGAAGTCGCTGCCTTATCAGCATTGCGCCCCGCATATCACCGTTGACGCTGACGCCGAGCGGCTCTGGGAGATCAGCGAAACATTGCTCGCCGCTGCCTGATGATGATGAAAGATCAAAATGACACGGAATATGCCGGTCTGCTGCAGCGCGATGCGGCCGGGTTCCTGTTGCAATGCGATGATGGCACCCGTTATCGGCTCGAAACTTTGCGCACGCCGATCGACGAAGTCGAAAAGCGGGTGGTAGTGACAGGCAGGGTTACCGACAGCGCATTGCTCGAAGCAGAAGGGATCAGGCTGGCATGAAATTGGATCATGCTCAGGCAAAGGATGTCGATGCGCTGCATGCGCTGATCGAAAGCGCCTATCGCGGCGAAAGCGCCAGACGCGGCTGGACCCACGAAGCCGACCTGCTCGGCGGCCAGCGGACCGATGCCAAGGCGTTGCGGCAGATTATCGCGGCGGACAAGCAGGTCATCCTGCTCGCCAGGGGCGGCAAAGGCATAGCCGGATGCGTCCAGCTCTCCCATGTCGAGGACGGAGTCGCCTATCTGGGCCTGCTGACCGTCGATCCCGCTTTGCAGGCGGCCGGACTGGGCAAGGAATTGCTGATGCAGTCGGAGCAATTTGTTCGGGAAAACTGGCAGTCCACAGCGATCGAGATGACCGTCATCCGCCAGCGTAGCGACCTGATCGCTTATTATGAACGGCGCGGCTATGTCCGGACCGGCGAACATCGACCCTTTCCGCACAATGATCCGCGCTTTGGCCTGCCAAAATCCAAGGAACTGGAATTCGCAGTTTTACGCAAGAAAATCTAGCCGGTCTTGCCTTCGAGCGCCTTTTGCCGGCGACGCTGCACCGAACTGCCCATTCCGAGCGCTTCGCGATATTTGGCCACCGTCCGCCGGGCAATGTCGAAGCCCTTGGCGTTGAGCAGGGCGACCAGCTTGTCGTCGGACAGGATTTTCTTGGGATCCTCGTCGTCGATCAGCGTCTTGATATGGCTCTTTACGGCTTCAGCCGAGGCCGCCTCGCCGCCGGTAGAAGACTGAATGCCGCTGGTGAAGAAATATTTGAGCTCGAATGTCCCGCGCGAACAGGAGAGATATTTGTTCGACGTCACCCGGCTCACCGTCGACTCGTGCATCTCGATTTTTTCAGCGATATTCTTCAGCGTCAGCGGGCGGAGATGCGCCACACCCTTGCGGAAAAACTCTTCCTGCTGTTTGACGATTTCCGTCGCAACCTTGACGATCGTGCGCTGCCGCTGATCCAGCGCCTTGACCAGCCAGTTGGCGTCGGCGAGGCATTCGTTCAGCCAGTCCTTGGATTGCTTGTCCTGCGCCCCGTCTTTCAATTCCGAATAATAGCTGCGGTTCACCAATACTTTTGGCAGGGTGGCGCTGTTCACTTCAATGATCCACCGGTTGGCGCGCTCGGCGATAAAGACATCGGGGACAACCGACTGCACCGCGCCACCGCCGATCTTGCAACCTGGCTTGGGATCATAATTGCGCAATTCGCTGATCATATCCATCAGGTCTTCATCGTCGACATTGCATATCCGCTTGAGCTGCGGCAGCGCCCCTCTGGCAAGCAGATCGAGATTGTCGATCAGCCGCGCCATCGCCGGATCATAGCGATCCGCATCCGTGGCTTGCAGCGCCAGACATTCTGCCAGATTCCTTGCGCCGACTCCGACCGGGTCGAGTGTCTGCACGACAGCCAATATGCGTTCGACATCGACCAGCCCGACATTCAGGCGCTGGGCCAGTTCCAGCAAATCTGTCTGCAAATAGCCGCACTCGTCGATCTGATCGATAATATGCTGCGCAACGAACAGGTCCATGCCGGAAAGAACCGCTCCGGCCTGATCCATCAAATGGTCGGTAAGCGTTATTTCAGCGACCAGCATATTCTCGAAATCCGGCGCTTCGCCGGTTGCGCCAGAACCGGAGCTGGCACCATTCAGCCCCAATTGGCCGTCGAGCGCGCCATCACTTTCGGAAAGACTGTTATTGGTAAAACTGTCCGTATGTCCCTCCATATCGAGGGACGCTTCGGACTCGGAGGGGCCAGAAGACAATATTTCGTCGCTGCCCTGCGCTGCGGCCTCGCTCGGCCTTTCCTCGCTATCATTTGCTTCGCCACCCTCGGTCGAAAGCTCTCCGGTATCCAGAAGCGGGTTTTTCTCTATCTCGTCGGAAATGAAGGTTTCAAGCTCGAGATTGGACAATGTCAGCAGCTTGATCGCCTGCTGCAATTGCGGCGTCATCACCAGCGACTGACTCTGCCGCAAATCGAGACGAGGCGCGAGTGCCATTGCTATAGTGCGAAACCTTCGCCCAGATAGAGCCGTCGGACATTGGCATCGGCGACCAGATCTTCCGGACTGCCAGCGAACAATACCTGGCCATCATAGATGATACAGGCCCGGTCGACGATATCGAGCGTCTCGCGAACATTATGGTCGGTGATCAGCACGCCGATGCCGCGCTCGCGCAGCTGACAAACCAGATCGCGAATGTCCGCGATTGACAAGGGGTCAATACCGGCAAAGGGTTCATCCAGAAGCACGATTGAAGGGCTTGCCGCCAGGGCGCGGGCAATTTCGCATCGCCGCCGCTCGCCGCCGGACAGTGCCATGGCTGGCGAACTGCGCAGCTTGGTCAGACCGAATTCATCGAGCAGGCGGTCCAGCGCTTCACGTCTGACGTGAGCATCGGGTTCCACCATCTCGAGGACCGCCATGATATTCTGTTCGACGGTCATTCCGCGAAAAATTGAGGTTTCCTGAGGAAGATAGCCGATCCCAAGAATCGCCCGGCGATACATGGGTAGTGACGTAATATCCTCTCCGTCGAGCATGATTCGTCCCGCATCCGGCCGAACCAGACCCATGACCGAGTAAAAGCAGGTCGTTTTCCCTGCACCATTCGGGCCCAGCAGCCCGACAACTTCGCCGCGTCCTACCGACAGCGACACATCGGACAGGACCGAGCGCTTGTCATAGCTTTTGGCAATCGAAACCACCGCCAGTCCATGTTCCATGGCATCACTGGCCATGGCGGCACCGGGATCGGCCATAGTCGGAATATCAGTCGCGGCAGTATCGTTCATCATTCATCCTCATTTGCATGGGCTGTCTTGTCTATTGGTCAACAGCATGCCCCAATCTGATCCGAATTGGCAAGCTTTGTGCATGGAAGATCGAAGATGGTCTTTTCCCGAAGAAAATCAAGCATCGTTGCAGCCTCGAAGAGCATCGTTTTTCTGATTGCAAAGCACGATGCTTTGTTTGTCGTCGCTGTTCGGGATTTCAGTCTTTGCGTTGCGGCACAGTGAATGTTCCGGATACCCGCCCGCTGGAGTCCTGCGAACCGGCCGAAGAACCGCCGGTCGAGCGCCCGTCAATGGTTGATCTGCCCGTGTTGAGGTCGATGATGACGCGGCCACCGGAGAGACGATTTGTTCCCTGTGTGAGCGTAACATTGCCGATCAGGGTGATTAGTCGTCGATTGAGATCATATATGGCGACATTTCCTGA
>NZ_JBALTF010000089.1:5043-8148 GCF_036964675.1 Parasphingorhabdus sp.
GAAAGGGAAAGAAAAAGTTTCAATTTCATCTAGGGTCTTCTTAGTCCATTTTGTTCGATCCGCAAACGCGCATTGCCATTCAGGCTCACGGTGCGCTCAGCCAAATCGGCTTCGAGCCGATCCGCTCTGAAAGTTCCGATATTGGTCCTTCCCTCCACCGCGCCGTCGCTGCGCAAGGTCCGCTGCTTGAGATCAACGGTGACATTGTTGGTCGAAAGACGATATCCACTGGCGGCCTCGACCTGCACCGGTCCAGGCACCCGGACATTTTCCTGATCCATGTCATAGCGGCCTGCGCTGGCGCGTATCTGGGCCGGCCCCTCCTTCAGCAATATGCGAGCGGAAAGATCCTTCAACTCAACGATCGCTTCGCTCGAGCTTTTCTGCACGGCAGAACCCGCTTTGAGGGAAAACGGGCGACCTTCGCTATCCTCACCCCGATAGAGCGCCTCGGTAACGCGCATGCGTTCCTTGGCAACGTCCACGCTATTCTTGTCCAGAACGAAACTCAGCTCGCCGCCCATGGTGAACGGGGCCAGAGCCAGCATCGATCCCAATAGCCCAACTCCGACAGGCAGAATGAAGCGCAACCATTTTACGTTTCGGTCATGCTTGCCGTTCGGAGCAGCAAATTCCTGACGCTTGGTCCGGACAGGGTTGGCGGCGGTCGACATGGCTAGACCATATTCCAATGATCATTGTCGCGACGACTGAACAAGAGTTTCGACCGTTCAGGCATGCGCAAAAATGTCTACTTCCGGCCAGCCAGCCAGGTCCAGTCGTGCACGATCCGGCAGAAATTCAAAGCAGGCCTGAGCAAGCTCGGCTCTACCCTCCCGCTCGAGCCGGATTTCCAGCTCATCCTTCAATCTGTGCAGAAAGCGGACATCCGATGCGGCATAGTCCCGCTGGGCTTCGCTGAGCTCGGGGTTGCCCCAATCGCTGGATTGCTGCTGCTTCGAGATATCCTGGCCGAGAAGCTCGCGGACCAGTTCCTTCAGTCCATGGCGATCGGTATAGGTCCGGATGAGCCGCGAGGCGATTTTTGTGCAGAAGACCGGGGCCGCCATCACGCCAAGATAACATTCGATTGCGGCAAGATCAAAACGGGCAAAATGATAGAGCTTCAGGCGGTTTTGATCGGACAATATGGCTCGAAGATTGGAAGCGCCATAGTCACTGTCGGGACCAAAGCGTACAAGATGCTCGTCGCCCTGGCCATCGGATATCTGGAGCAGGCACAGACGATCCCGGTGGGTGTGGAGTCCCATGGTTTCCGTGTCGACCGCAACCGGGCCATCGCCCAGAACGCCTGCTGGAATATCTTCTTCGTGAAAAAAAACTGCCATTAATATTTGCCTGTCTATACTATCTCTGGGCCAACCTCATTTTCTCAACCGTGGCGTCGGCATGACGCCTTTTTGGCTTCCGGTTTTGAACCATGGCCAGATCTCCGGCTGTGAAAATTGACAGCAGCGCATCATCAAATATGCTATGTGCCGCAGGCCGGTTCAAACAGCAAGTTTAGTTTGAGCCTCATTGCGCACGGGAAATGCGCGAACAACATAGGGGTTTGACAATATGGCAGAGAAAATACCTGAACCAGTGGCCCCCGGTTTCGATCTCAACAAGGCAACCATAGTCTCACTCCTCTATATCGCCGGATTTGTTGTCGGTATCACCGGCCTGGTGGGGTTCATCCTTGCATTGGTCTGGAAGGATGAGGTCGCAGGCACGTGGGAAGAAAGCCATTTGCAATTTCATGTGATGACATTTGTCATCGGATTTGTGGTCGGGATTATCGGCGTAATTCTCTCTTTCATATTGATCGGGATTCCCATATTGCTGGCGCTCGCTGCCTGGATATTGGTCCGTTCAATACTGGCATTGCTGAAAGCGCAGAAACATGAACCGATAGCTGATCCGAAAACCTGGCTTTTCTGAACAGGACCGCCTGGGCATCAGTTTCCGTAAGATTGTCAGCAAAACACCGAATTCATTCGCTTATTCCTCCATTTTTCTATATGGCAAGGGGGCGCGGTAATGGGATTCGCGCAAAACAATGTTCCGGAGGTCGTCCGCTGTGGCATTGCTATTACTGGGTAGGGCGAATTGAAAGTGACGATTTTAGAATGGGTTTTGATAGAAACCGGCGAGGCAGAGGCCGGGACAAGCGCGACGGCTTCGGTGACGAAAACTTCGATGGATATCAAGGTGATAACGGTCCGCCCGTAGAAAGATATACGCGGCCAGACAGTGATTCGGGCGGCGCCAGACGAGGCGGCGGTATGCCGGATCAGGTTGTCGGCGAAAGCACCGGGACGGTTAAATTTTTCAATGCGCAAAAGGGTTTTGGCTTCATCGTGCAAGATGGTGGCGGCGAAGATGTTTTTGTCCATATTAGTCAAGTCGAACGCGCGGGCCTGAAAGGTCTCGCTGAAGGCCAGACATTGCGCTTTTCACTGGTTGACCGCGGCGGGAAAGTCTCCGCTTCGGACATTCAGATCGAAGGCGATCTTATCGAAGTCACGGATAGCGGCCCGCCCCCTCGCGAAGAGCGTAGCGGTGGCGGTGCCCCTCGCCGGGAGCTTACCGGAGAAAAAGCCACGGGTACCGTGAAATTTTTCAACGGCAGCAAAGGCTTTGGTTTCATCCAGCGTGATGATGGACAGCCCGATGCATTTGTCCACATTTCAGCCGTAGAACGCGCCGGTATGCGCGGGCTGGAAGAAGGCGACAAACTGGAGTTTGAACTGGAAGTGGATCAACGCGGCAAGACTGCGGCGGTGAATTTGGTCGCAAAATAATGCTCTAGAGCTTATCAGATAATTCAAAAATGGCGGGCTCTGGTCCGCCATTTTTTTGCGCTTTTGGGTGCGTTGCAACTGCCCAATCGACCGACATAGAAAAGCCGGTCGAACAAGCTTGACGGGCTTTTCTGATTTAAATCCCTCTGTTCCTAGAAGCGGACGCTAATCGCTCCGGAATAGACCTGACTGGAAACATCCGACCGGCCAACCGTCGAATCGGCGGTCAAGACAAACGAGACATTGCCCATATTGTAGCGCAAGCCAACACCGACCTCGCCCCAGTTTTTGTCCGGAT
>NZ_JBALTF010000090.1:0-8139 GCF_036964675.1 Parasphingorhabdus sp.
CGGAGCAGCCCCGACGGAAATTGAAAACCAGATCACCCAGAGGGTCGAGGCGGCGGTGCGGTCGATCAGCGGCGTCAAGAATATCAGCTCGACAGCGAGCGAAGGCAGCAGCCGGACCTTTGTCGAGTTTGAAATTGGCGAGGATGTAAACGACAGCGTCAATGAAGTGAAAAATGCGGTTGACCAGATTCGTGGGTCATTGCCAGATGGTATTTTGGAACCGCAAGTATCCAAGGTTGATGCAGTGGGTGGCCCGATCGGCTATTTTGCCGTCAAGGCCGACGATATGACTGTCGAACAGCTCAGCTGGTTCGTCGATGACATGGTGGCGAAGCGATTGCTGACCGTCAACGGCATGGCGGAGGTTGACCGGTTTGGCGGCGTCGACCGGGAAATCCGCGTCATTCTGAAACCCGAACGGATGCAAGCGCTTGGCGTAACCGCCAATCAAATCAACAGCGTGTTGCGCCAAGTCAACGTCAATGCTGCCGGCGGACGGGCAGAAGTGGGAGGCACACGGCAATCGGTCCGCGTTTTGGGCAATGCCGACGATGCATATGCACTGTCACAGACGCAAATATCCTTGGGCAATGGTCAAACGATCAAGTTGAGCGATGTCGCGGACGTGAATGACTCCTTTGGCGAACGCAGTTCGATATCCAAGGTCAAGGGCGTCGAGGTTGTCAATTTCGCAATGTCGCGGGCACGCGGTGCTTCCGATGTGACCGTCTATGATGAAGCTCTGGAAATCATGGACAAGATCGAAGCGGAAAATAGGGGGATCGAATTCATTCCCCTCGGCACCAGTGTCGAATATACCAGATCACAATATAAAAGTTCGATGCTCGCCATGATAGAAGGTGCCATATTAGCGGTGATAGTGGTTTTCATCTTCCTCCGCGACTGGCGCGCTACGGTTATCTCGGCCATAGCCATCCCGCTTTCGGCTATTCCGACCTTCTGGTTCATGGATCTGCTCGGGTTCAATCTCAATTTTCTTTCCCTGCTCGCGCTGGGGCTGGTTGCCGGTGTCCTTGTCGATGATGCAATTGTCGAGATCGAGAATATCGTGCGACATATGCGGATGGGGAAAACTGCTTACCAGGCCTCGATCGACGCTGCGGATGAAATCGGGCTCGCGGTTGTCGCCACATCCTTTTGTATCGTCGCCGTTTTCCTGCCGGTAGGACTGATGCCAGGCATCTCCGGCCAGTTTTTCAAGAATTTCGGTATTACGGTCGTTATTTCGGTGCTGATGAGCTTGGCCGTCGCGCGGATGATAACGCCCATGATTGCAGCATATTTCCTCAAGGCCAAAGGCCATGCAGAGCATGGTGAAGGCGTATGGATGGATCGATATATGCGTTTGCTGCAATGGGTTTTGGACCGTTCGCGGTCCGACCGAATTCGGCAGACACTTGTCCCCGCCAAAGCCGCCTGGTGGCAATATCTGATCGGCTTTCTTCTGTTCACATCGATTGTGACCGTGTTCGCCGTTGTCGCTTGGAAGATCGGGTTCATGATCAACGGCCTGCTTGCCGTTTTGATCCCTAGTGAATTTCTGCGGGCAATTTTGAGTATGGTATCCGGTGTCGCCGTTGGTTACGTCGCTGCATTCCTGCTGGTTCTGGTGATCAGAAGGGTGGCTGGTTTGTTTGGCGACCGTTTTGCTCTCTGGTATGCATATCGGTCCGGTCGTTTCCAGGCCCGGGCCTATGACCACCGTATATGGATGATGGGTGTCGGCATGATCGCCTTTAGCCTAACGGTGATTTTATTTGGGATCACGCCCGCCGAGTTCCAGCCGACCATCAACGAGGACAATAGCCGCGTCCAGATCGAGGTGGTGCCGGGCACGACACTGGAACAGACAGAAAAAATTGCCGATCGCGTGTCGGATCTGATGTATGCGCAACCGGAGGTTGAACGCGCCCTGACGCGGGTCCGGGAAACCAATGCGACAGTTTTCGTATCACTGAAAGAGGATCGCGACAAAACATCAATCGAGTTTGAACGCAGTCTTTTACCCGAACTTCAGAAAATTCCTGACGCCCGGATTTCTTTCCGGTCTCAGAGCGGTGGCGGCGGAACGGGACGCGACATATCCATCATGCTGACCGGGTCTGACCCCAACTTGCTGGAAACAACCGCAGCCAAACTGGTTGAACAGATGAAAGAGATTAATCTGGTGCGGGCACCGCGGATCGCAGCAGATCTAAGCCGGCCGGAAATCATCATCACACCTCATATGAATCTGGCATCCGAACTAGGCGTCACCACGGCGACGCTCAGCCAGACGATCCGGATCGCCACGCTCGGCGAAATCGATCAGAATGCCGCTAAATTCTCGCTCGCTGATCGACAAATTCCGATCCGTGTCATGTTGCCGCTCGCATCCCGTACAGATCTGACAACGATCGAAAACCTGCCGATCCCGATCGCCAGTGGCGGCACGGTGCCGCTAAGCCGGGTGGCGTCCGTCAGCTTCGGCTCCGGGCCGACATCGATTCAGCGCTACAACCAGAACCGCCGGACATTTGTCGGGGCGGATTTGGCACCGGATGTGATCAAGGGTGAAGCGATGGAGAAGATCTTCGCTCTGCCGATCATGAAGAACCTGCCTATGGGAGTCTCGAACGAGGCCTTCGGTGAAGATGAATGGCAGCAAGAACTGGCGGTCAATTTTGTGATCGCGTTGATTGCCGGCATTTTGCTCGTATTTGCAACGCTTGTCCTGCTCTATAAGCGAGTGATGTCGCCTTTGGTCAATATGGGCTCGCTGGCATTGGCTCCGCTCGGCGGTATATTTCTGGTCTGGGTTGGGGGCCAATCGCTCTCGATGCCAGTGCTGATCGGGGTGCTCATGCTGCTGGGCATTGTGAGTAAGAATTCGATTCTGCTGATCGACTTCGCGATCGAGGAAATGAAAAAGGGCGTGCCGAAATTCGAAGCCATCATGGATGCCGGGCACAAGCGTGCCCAGCCGATCGTTATGACGACGGTTGCCATGACCGCGGGCATGGTGCCAACGGCAGTGTCCCTGTCCGGTGATGGTGCCTGGCGCGCACCGATGGGAACAGTGGTGATCGGCGGCCTGATCGTCTCAACCATGCTGACCCTCGTCATTGTCCCCGCAGGTTTCAGTCTGGCGGACGGATTTGAACGCCGGGCCGGGCCTTGGTTGCGCAACAAGCTGCTAACCTACAAGACCGGCGATGACCGCCATGATCGGCCCGATGCAGAGGTCCAACCAGCCGAGTGAAGCCCATATCGTCACAGACAGGCAGCGGCGGCGCAGCATCTGCCACCAAAGCCAACAATGCCGGTCAGGACATGAAGATCATCGCCACCGGCATGTTGGTGGTGATGGCCATCATTTATTTTGCGGCAAAAAGCTATGAAACAGTGCATCCAGCTCTCGGATTTGTGCGCGCCTTCGCCGAAGCGGCGATGGTCGGCGGTCTCGCAGACTGGTTTGCCGTAACCGCCCTTTTTCGCCACCCCATGGGCCTGCCGATACCGCATACGGCAATCATTCCGCGCAACAAGGACCGGATCGGCAACACGCTGGCGAATTTTCTCAAGGATAATTTCCTGATTTCGCGTCTGGTGGCCCAGCGCATGCGCAATGTCGATCTGGCCAGTGGTATTGGACGCTTTCTGCAATCGCCGAGCGGTGGCGAAGGCCGGCTCAAATTCGGTGCTTCGCGCCTTTTGGGCGACGCCATTGCTTCGCTAGACAAGGATCGCCTGGGCACCATGTTCAAGGGTGCGGTCAAGACCCAGGTCGTTGGCCTCGACATCGCCACGCCTATGGGACAGATTCTGGGGGCGGTCATGGCGGAAAATCGTCACGGTCCGCTGATCGATTCCACCATTCGCTGGGCCTATCGCACGCTCGACACCAATGAATTGGTCATTCGCAATATCGTGACTGACCGCGCCAATACGGTGATGCGCTGGACCGGTCTTGACGACCGGGTCGCAAACGAGGTGCTGGACGGCCTCTACAAACTGCTCGCCGACATGGCTGCCGACCCCCATCATCCAGTCCGCGCCAAAACCGAAGAAAGCCTAGTGCAACTCGCGGTCGAACTGCAGCAGGATCCGGATCTTCGTCAAAAGGTGAACGAATGGAAACTCGAGATGATCGAGAATCCAGCCATTGCCTCTTGGCTGGATGGAATTTGGGAGCAAGGCAGAGTGGCGCTGCTTCGGGCAGCCCGTGATCCCGATGCCGCACTGGCTGGCCAGTTTGGAGACGCGCTGATCCAGCTGGGCAACAGTCTGCAGCAAGACAAGCAACTTAATCGCCAGATCAACCGATTCGGTCGGCGCGCCGTCATCGGCGTGGTTGCCAGCTACGGCGACAATATCGTCAAACTGGTATCTGAAACAATCCGTAGCTGGGATACGAAGACGATTACCGATCGGGTCGAGAATGCCGTCGGCCGCGATCTGCAATTCATTCGAGTGAATGGCACCCTTGTGGGCGGACTAGTCGGCCTGTCTCTCCATACACTGGGCTATTGGATCTAGCGAGAGAGCAACAACCGCGCCTGCCCGGCGATTTGCGCCAGCATCGCGATCGACGGCTTTGGTGTTTGCTGCGCCCTGTCCATGATCTTTCTGAACTGGGCCACCCGGTCGATATTGCGATCGGCCCAGCTTTCGACAAATTGCTGCATATCCTTGCCTCGGGTCCGGCGGAGGAAATCGAGACGCATCTGTTGAAAATCACGCGCCAGACCGGCGACCAGCAAGCGGTCCCAGGGATCGGACGGATTGATCCGGGTCGCCGTCATTTGCGCCCAGTCCAGACCCAATTGACTGCCCAGCTTGGTAAAGGCAACCGCCACGTCCAGAACATCAATTTCCCGGCTATCGGCGAGAAAGGCAATGCCCGCCGCACCATCATTCTTGTAGATATTGGCGACCTTGTTGGCGATTTCCGGCGTCGCTCCTGCCTCAACCAGCGATTTCATCTGCTTGGCCGCCTGCAAGCGACCTTCGGCGGTTATCAGATTTTCGACATTCTCGTTGAGCACGGTCACGCCCGGCGCCAACATATTGACGGTATCATCAATCCGGTCATCCGAAACCCCGATCCGCATCAAGTCCGCCATGTGCGAGCGCAGGACGTAGGCGAGACGATCAAAGAGTACTATTCTGATATCTTCCGAAATCTCAGCCACTTCCAGTGCTTGCCATAGTCTGTCGGCGTGGAACAGACGTTCCGCCATGACGAAAGCGCGCGCCACTTCCCCCAATGTGCAGCCTTCTTCCTCGGCCAATTCAAACGGGTCGATCAGACCCAGCCGGTTGATCATCCGGTTCGCCAGCTTGGTGGCAATAATCTCGCGACGCAATTGATGCTTGAGAATGGCCGATTCATGGCCCTCCTGCATCGCCGCCGGAAATGCCTGGAGCAACTCACTGTTCAGTCCGGGATCATCACCCAGATCGCTGTTTTCGATGGCGTCCTGCAGCGCCAGCTTGGCGGTGGAGACCAGCACGGCCAATTCCGGCCGGTAGAGCCCACGTTTTTCCTGGCCACGGCGAACTAGGTCCTCATTGCCAGCCAGTCCTTCAACCGCCCGGTTCAACAGGCCCTGTTCTTCAAACTGTTCAATCAGACGAATATAAGACGGCAGCGATTTCGAACCACCCATTTCGGCGATTGAGATACCCAATGCCTGCAGCCGGTTGTCTTCCAGAACCAGCGCGCCGACATCATCGGTCATCGACCGAAGCAGCGCATTTCTTACGTCCGGCTGCAGCTTGCCGCTGGCCAATTCCGTATTGAGCGCGATCTTGATATTGACTTCATGATCCGAGCAATCAACCCCGGCGCTATTGTCGATAAAGTCGGTGTTGATTCGGCCGCCCTTGGCAGCGAAAGCGATCCGTGCAGCCTGAGTAATCCCCAGATTGGCACCCTCGCCTATGACCTTCGCGCGCAGCTGCTCCGCATTGAGACGAATCTTGTCATTGGCCGGGTCACCAACATCAATATGATTCTCGGACGCGGCCTTCACATAGGTACCTATCCCGCCAAACCACAACAGATCAGCGTTACATGCCAAGATGGCGGTCATCAATTTGGTCGGCGTCGTCTCTTCATCATCCGGCAGGCCTAGCAGGACGGCAATCTGCTTCGAGATTTCGATCGTCTTCGAACTGCGTGAAAATACGCCGCCGCCCTTGGATATCAATTTCTTGTCATAATCATCCCAGCTGGAACGCGGTAGATCGAACAGTCTTTTGCGCTCGATCCAGCTCGTCGCCGCGTCGGGATCAGGGTCGATAAAGATATGCCGGTGGTCAAAGGCGGCCACTATCATCAGGCTCTTCGAAAGCAGCATGCCATTGCCGAACACGTCACCCGACATGTCACCGACGCCGACAACCCTGATAGGTGCAGTCTGGACATCAACCCCCGATTCCGCAAAATGACGCTGCACAGAGACCCAGGCGCCGCGCGCCGTAATTCCCATCGCCTTGTGGTCATAGCCGTTGCTGCCACCACTGGCGAATGCATCACCTAGCCAGAAGCCGCGATCGATTGCGATCTGGTTGGCGATATCGGAAAAGCTCGCGGTGCCCTTGTCAGCCGCCACCACAAAATAAGGATCGTCTCCGTCGAGTCGTTCCACCCGTGCAGGGGGCACGACTTTGCCCGCGACGATATTGTCTGTCACCGACAAGAGGGCGGAGATAAATATTTTATAGGCTTCAATACCTTCAGACAGGAATGCGTCGCGGTCTTCTCCCGAGGGCAATTGCTTGGCAAAAAATCCGCCCTTCGCACCCGTCGGAACAATCACGGCATTTTTGACCCGCTGGGCTTTCATCAAGCCCAATATTTCGGTGCGAAAATCATCCCTGCGATCCGACCAGCGCAGGCCACCGCGGGCCACCGGACCGGCCCGCAAATGGATGCCTTCGACACGCGGGCTATACACAAATATTTCCCGCCAGGGCACCGGAGCGGGCAGTTCCGGAATTTTAACACTCTCAATCTTGAAGGCCAGCGCTTCGCCGGCCTGATAGGCGAAAGCATTGGTCCGCAGAATCGATTCGATAACCGCCCGGAACAGGCGCAAGATGCGGTCGTCGTCAATCGCGTGAACGCCAACCAAGGCAGCGTCCATATCATGTGTCGCCGCGATCGCGCTTTTCGAGCGATCTCCTGCAAAATTCGGGTCATGTTGGGAACGGAAAAGCCTGATCATCGCTGCCGTGACGTCCGGCGCCTCGGCCAAAGCATCGACAACGGTAGCCAGACCATAGCTGAGTCCGGTCTGGCGCAAATAGCGGAACCAGGCCCGCATCCATACCGTCGAGCGGGCGTCGATACCGGCGGAAATGATAAGCTGGTTAAAGGCGTCGTTTTCCGCCTCTCCGTCCAGCACGCTGGTGATCGCAGCCTCAATCTCTTCCGACCGGGCAAACAGATTTTCACATCTTTCCTCGGACCGCAGTTCAAGCATGAAATCGTGTATATAGCCCAGCCGGCCACCTTCCAGGGGAGTCGGAACCGATTCGAGCACGGTAAAACCGAAATTCTCCAGCGTCGGCACCGCATCCGACAGCGGCAGCGCGCCACCCAGATGATAGATTTTCAGCCGCAGCAGATGATCGGCATCGCTGGCCAGCCGGTAGAGCCGGGTCGACCGCTGACCGCCGCGCTCCAGCCGGAACAGCCGCATGATGTCCTTGGCCGCTTCCAGAGCACCATAAGTTGACTGATAGGTTCCCGGAAAACAATTGGCATAGCGCTGCGCCAAGACCGCAGCCCGGTTTTCCTGACCGGCTTCCCTCAGATTGCGTTCGACTTCCGGCTTCCACCCCCGGACCATATTCTCCAGTTCCTGATCGAGCAGGTCAGGGTCTGGAGCTCTGCCATCGGTCCCCATGTCGAGCGTGTAGCGCAAGGAGGATACACCGCCCTCTTCAAGGGTATTGGACCAGCTCAATATTTTCGCCCCGGTCGCCTCCATCAGCATATTTTCGACATTCTGCCGGCGCTCGGTCGAGAGCTGTTCACGCGGAAGCCAGACGAAGGCAAACAGATGGCGAGCCAGTGGCGAGATCACGCTGTGCAATTTGGGGCGTGGACGGTCGATCAGTGACATC
>NZ_JBALTF010000091.1:0-7971 GCF_036964675.1 Parasphingorhabdus sp.
CAGCCAAGCCGGGCGATGGAAGGCCGTGCCTTCCGGAGAGGCCGCAACAAAGGCTTCGATCCGGGCCAGTTCATTTGGCTCGGGGCGATCGAGAATACGAACAGACAAAGACCTGGGCTTGAACGGCATGTTCATCGCATTAACCCGGCTTCCAGCGCCGCCAGTTCGTCGACTCTGCCCCAATCAAAATCCTGTCCGGCGCGCAACAGCTTGGCGCGCATCCCTTTCAAATTGGTATAGTGGCGGAGCTTCGATTTTATCGGCGCGTTACCGACCCGCGGCTGATCGGGATCAATTTCCCAGGGGTGAAAATAGAATATCGCCCCGTGCCCGTCATCGCGGTACATTTTCCGAATGGAACGCCGGTAGAGCGCATAAGGCAACAGCCGGAAAAACCCGCCCCCGCCGGCAGCCAATATCCGCTTGCCCAATTTCACGGTCGTAACCGGCAATTCGATAAAATCATAATTCTCCACAGGTTTCCAGGCGAAGCGCGGTGATCCCGCCCAGCCATAATGATCGTGATGAATCGGCGCGACACTGGACGAATAGGCATAGCCCTGCTCGGCCAATATTTCATGCGCCCAGGGCGTCCGTTGATCGATCGAAAAGCTCGGCGCCCGATAGCCGACAACCTTTTGACCGGACGTATCCTCGAGAATTTTGCGACTGCGATCCAGATCTTCCCGGAACTGATCGGGTGACAGGGTGAAGACCCGGGCATGATCATAGCCATGATTGGCGATTTCATGGCCAGCGGCGGCAATCTGCTGCATCAATGCCGGATAGCGTTCGGCGACCCAGCCGAGGACGAAAAATGTCGCCTTGATTCCCGCTTCATCGAACAGCGCCAGCACCGCATTGGTGTTGCGCTCTACCCGATGCTCGAGCTGATCCCAGTCGCCACGGTCAATGACCGTCTCAAAGGCTCCCACCTGAAACCAGTCCTCGATATCGACAGACATGGCATTGAGCAAAGCATCCGCTTTTCCCGCCGTGACGAAAGATTCAGGCCGCGCGTCCTGCATTGACATAGCTTTCCTTGCTCCGGACATCGCTCTCCACCCATTGCACGAGCATCGTCAAGACGCGGTGCAGATTTTCTTCCTGACCGTTCATGCGGGTTTCCATCAGGGACAGTCGCTTGGCCATGACGTCGATCCGCTGGGCGGTCGCTTTGTCCGCAGTTGGCTGAGGCGCAGCATTTGCTGCCGCTTCAGTTCTGCTGGCGCCTTGTGCTTCGGCCAACTTCTGGACCGGTTGCGCCGGAGCTTCCGGCGGCCGCAGATTGACGACTTCATGTTCCGGTGCTGACACCGGTTGCACTTGCGGCTCGGACGATCGGACGGGGGCTTCAGCGGTCTGTACGGGATCAGTTTCGAGCGCTTTTTTCGGCTTTTCCCAAAGCGGATTTTTTATCTCGGTTGACACGGTTGGTGGTGCAGCAATTTCCACATCCTCGCCATTCAGGTCGGCCAGCACCCGCTCCACCATCGCCTGGTCAATCGTCTCGGCATGTTCGATTGATCCCATCAACAATATCCGGCTCATCAGCGCGTTGATTTTGCGGGGAACACCATTGGTCTCTGCATAGAGCACACGGAATACGCTCGAAGTGATCTTCGGACGCCCCGACCATCCGCTTTTGGACAGTCGATGGGTGACATAAGGTTCGACTTCTTCTGCACTCATTGGTTCCAGATGATGATGCGCTATGACCCGCTGACGCAATTGCTCCAGCTGGTTGGAATTCTGCAACATGTCACGAAATTCCGGCTGACCGAGCAGGAATATTTGCAGCAATGCCTGCCCGCCGAGCTGGAAATTTGACAGCATCCTCAATTCCTCCAGCGCCCCCGCCGGAAGATTTTGCGATTCATCCACGATCAGCAAACAGCGCCGACCGGCACGCGCTTCGGCATGCAGGAATTCTTCAAACGCGCTGAGCAACTGCGCCTGGTCCATATTGTCGGTATCAATATCGAAATGATTGGCAGCGACGCGCACGATATCCTTGCTGTCGAGCTTGGTGGTGACGATATTGGCGGCGGTCAGACGCGCCTTGTCGATCGTTGCCATCAGATGGCTGACCAAAGTGGTCTTGCCGGCACCGACGTCGCCGGTGATGACGATAAACCCCTCGCCCTGTGCCAGACCATAGCCCAGATAGGACAGTGCCTTGCGGTGCGTCAGGCTCTCGAAATAATAATGCGGATCCGGGGTCAGCTGAAACGGCCGGCCATTCAATCCATAAAATGTGTCATACATGCGCGTATCTCCGATCAATGGCGGTGATGATGCTCTTAAAAATCATATCTGAGTCCCAGCAGAGCGGAAGCCGTAAGCGAGCGGTCGAAACCATCTTGCTGGAAATTGTCCAGACCGACAGCCGCCGTACCCTGCAGCCCCGGCAAAATTTGGCGATAATAAGCCGCGTTGGCGCCGATCCCCAGGACATTGCTCGCATCGGCAAAGCCGCTATCCAGCAGATTGGCATAAACATTCGCGTCGAAGCTGGAATAAGTATCCAGTTCCCGGCCAATCGAAAGATTGGCATAATAATTTTGGTCTACCAGGCCGTCGACCGCTGAAACAGCGCCCAATTGCGACGCAAAATAGCTGCGACGGGCATAGCCCACGCCGAGCCCGCTATTCCATCCGCCTCTATTATAGGTGAGCTGCCCGTTGACACCCCGCGCACGGAATGAGGATGAGGCCGCCGATTGCAGCACATCGTTGAAGCAGAGGCTGCTCGTTTGGCCGAAGGCACAGCCATTCAGCTCACCGCTCAGAGGATTGCGTGAACTGGAAAAACTGGTGCCGAGACTTGATAGATTGTCATTGAGCAAATTGCCGAAACCCGAAACCGTGTCATAGACCGAAATATTCAGCGCGGTCTTCTGGTTGGGCTGGTAACCAAAGCTGCCATAATAGGTTTCACTGCCATAGCGCTGACCGACGCGCGCCTCGAGCGAGGTGCGACGACTTGGCCGCCACAGCACACCGGCATCCCAGTAAATACCGTCCTGATCATAAGACAATAATCGGGGTGATGTTTCATCGGTCACCAGACGGCCATCATTGCCGATGACCGGATCGCCGTTGATATCGCGCACCGCGTCGCGTTCCGAAATCTCGATATCTTCATAGCCAACACCGCCAACCAGCGCGAGACTTGACGAGACCGGCACGGTCACATCCGCGCGGACATGTTTTCCTTCAAACCGCTGATCCAGCTGGCCGCCATCCTCGCGTTCCCAGCCCGCACCAACGGTCCAGCCAAAAGGAAGATCGCCCGGCTGCATTCCAACGCTGGCACTGGCCGAGTGGCTCACACTATCGTCGAAAACATCAATCGGAAGCTGACCCGGAGGCAAGGTGCCGGTGGATTTGTTTTCCACCTTGGTATAACCCACCCGGTAATTGGCATTTACATCCAATGCGCCAACTTGTGTCGACAGACTGGGACCGACATAGACCGAATAGACCTGTGTCACATTGTCGATATTGCCCACCGTATTGGATGGCGCCGTGCCGCGCAGATCGACCCGGCTGCGGGTTGCGATACCGCCGGCTTCCAATGACAAAAGATTGGGCACAATATCGACCCGACCGCGGGCCAGACCCGTAACGATATCATCGTCGCCAAGATTATCCTGATAATAGAATCGGCGTTCATAACGCACGTTCAGCTGGGCTTCGGCACCACGAGTCTGAATGGAACTGTCGAGACCGGCAGCAACCGACGTATAGGTCAGCACATCGCTGCCATCTTTCAAGTCGGCGACCAATATTTGCTGGATCTCGATATAGGGGGCCACGTCTGCTTTGCGTTCGCGTGCCTCAGCCGCATGCGTGATCAGTCCCAGCAGCGGCAGAATAGCCGCTCCATATTTCAGGACGTTTCTAGTCATATGCGAGGTCATGGCTTACTCTCCATATCCATAATAAGATCCAAAGCGCCGTCCTGTTGGCGAAAATTTGGTGCCATTCAGGAGGAGTTGGATATGATCACAGCCGCCCAACAAACTCAGCGCATCGCGCAGGGCGGTTTCGGTTGTTTCATCTGCCTTGACCACCATCACGACCTGACCAACATGCGTTGCCAGAACGGATGCCAGCGACGCCGACAAAGCCGGTGGTGAATCAAAAATAACGATGCGATGGGGGTTATTCTGGGTCAGCCGGTTGAGAACCTGCTCGGTCCGCGAAGACGCCAGATATTCCGTATCGGCATTGGTCTGATCGCCGGCCGGCAGAATGGCCAGACCTGGGATATCGGTATGAATGATGCAGCTTTCTACCGGCAATTGCGGATCGGACAGTGCATCCATCAGGCCTTTGCTGCCTTCCAGACCAAGGCTGGACAGGATGCTTGGTTTGGCAAAATCAGCATCGACCAGCAGGACCTCATTGTCCTTCTCCGCCGCGATCGAAAGGGCGAGGTTCAGAGCACAGAATGTCTTGCCTTCGTCGGGATGAGCCGAGCAAATCAATATCCGTTCGCCATGCCGAACCGGGGCGACTTTCTGACTGCCTTTTGCGGCAAGCAGCAACTGACGCTTGATGATCCGGAATTCTTCCGCGATTGCCGTCACAGGTCCGTCGGGAACGATGAATCCCGCTTCCTGCAACTTGTCCCTATCAATCATGACCTGCGGTCCGTCATAGGCCTCAACCGGCTGTTGCGTGACCGGAGTGACTTGCCGGGTTTGCGCCTCGGGTGGCACAGTATCCGAAGAATTTCCCTGCCGTTCACCCGTCCGGATTGCGGGAATATAATCATAGATTTCCCCTGCCCTTTCGAGCAACGAAGCGGATTTTCTGGGAGGATTATATTTGTTCATATCTACTCTCTCACGCCACCATGCCGCGCTGGATAAATTCGACGATCATCAGCAATCCAAACACGCCGAAAAGCGCGCCACTTGTGCCGTAAAAGATCCGCAATTTTTTCATTTTGATCTCGCGCTGCGCGCTGGTCAGAATCTGCGAAACAGAACCGATAACCGGCAGACCACTGGCTTTTTCCAGCTTGGCTGCGGTTGGATAGCTGGTTTGCACCTGGCCCATGGCAAAAGCCGTACCGACACCGCCACCGATGCCGGCGATCAAAACCATCGCCAGCAATAGCGGTCGGTTTGGTGCGGCCGGAGATCGCGGACTGGACGGCGGATCAATAACCAGAAACTTGACGGCGTCGGTTTCAGATTCCACCTGACCGCGCAATTTGATCTGCTCCCGGTCGGTGAGCAGCTTATCATATTGACTTTTCAGTACCTCATGATCGCGATTGATCCGCGACATTTCAGCCGCGACACCAGGCTCCAGCGTCTGTTTGGACGCCAGTTGCGCCATATCCGCCTGCAGTGCATTTTTCCGTGCCTGCAATGCGGCAATGCTTGCCTGACGTTCTGCACGCATGCTTTGCAGCGAACTATAGGCCGGATTGGGTGTGCGATAACCACTGCCACCAGCGGGTTCCTTGGATGCCTGTATCCGCAACGCGGCAATTTCATTTTTCATTGCAATCACGTCGGGATGGCTGTCGGTCCAGCCACGCGCCCGTGCGCTGGCCAGTGTGGCCTGTGCCTGGGCCAGTTGGCCGCGGGCACCGCCAGCACCAGCCACTCCCGGCGTAGCGATGGACGAAGGCGTCCCGGAAAGCTGGCCATTCAAGGCGGCCAGCGAACCTGATGCCTGACTGAGCTGTGAATCAATCTGGCCCAGTTCAGCCCGGGCCGCCTCCATTCGTTGACTGACGGAACCGATTCCCGGCAGCAAGCCAAGATTTTCGGTCTCGAACTGGACCCGCTGCTGTTCGACTTCCTGAAGCTCTTTTTCCCTCTGGGCGAGCTGGGCGTCGAGAAACTTGATCGTCTGGCTGGTTTCATCGCGGTCACCGGACAGATTTTCCTCGACGAAAATGTCGATCATTTTCTGGACAATATCGCGAGCCAAAACAGCATTTTCGGCATCGGATAAATTGCTCGCAGAAGAGGTCGCAGTGATCTCGAACAGATTGTCTTTTTCTGATTTTATTTTGATGCTCTTGCGCAGCATCTCGACCTTGCCAGACAGTTCACGGTCCGTTGCCACCGACTGGTTCAGAGCGGTACCACGAACGACTTTTTCGAGATTGATGGTTGACGCCAGTGTTTCCTGAACGCGCTCCATATTTTTCTTGCGCTCGCGCGCATCCACACCGACCTTGTCGGACAAGATCGACTGCATCTCCACGGAAATGCGGGCCTGCGATTCATAGCTGTTGGGAATCAGCGCGACCACAAGCCAGCCCAGCAGGCAAAGCCCCCAGGCGACAGCCAGCGCAAGCCAGCGCCGAATCCAGACGCTGTGCAACGCTATTTTAAATTCATCATAAAGGCCGTTCATGTGTCTATTCAATTCCTGTCAGATGGAGCCACAAACAGATCAAAACATGCTTTCCGGAATGATGATCACATCACCGGGACGCAGCATAACATTGGCGCGGGTTTCGCCCTTCTTCATCAAATCGTCGATGCGCAGGGCAAATTCCTTTTGCTTGCCGGTCCCGCGGTCGAACCGGATCAGCCGGGCACGATTGCCGGCCGCAAATTCGGACATGCCGCCGACCGCGATCATCGCATCAAGCAGGGTCATGTTGGCGCGATAGGGAATCGATGCCGGTTTGTCTGTGGCACCGACAACGCGAATTTGCTGGGAGAATGTACCGGAAAAATTGTTGACGATGACCGACACCAGTGGCTCGTTGATATATTGCGACAGTTGTAGCGTCAGGTCCTGTGCCAGCATCGCGGGCGTCTTGCCCACGGCAGGCATATCGGTGATCAGCGGTGTCGTGATCCGGCCATCGGGGCGGACCTGAACTTTCGCGCCCAGCTCGGGATTGCGCCAGACAAAAATTGTTAGCTCGTCCAGCGGACCGATAACATATTCTTCTCCCGGTCCTTCCTGCATGGACACAAAGGATGCCGAAGGCAGTTGCGGGCCACTGGAATTGCCGGCGCAGCCAGCGACGGCAAGTGACGCCATCCCGGCACCGACCATCAGCTTCGCCAAATGCTTGTTTTTCATCGCAGAACGCATTCTATTCACCTCGTAAAAACCGTCTGGTGAGCACCTACTTTCCGACGGAAAACGGGCAATTCACGCAAAGTTACGAGATGGCTATGCTAGAAAATAGTGAATATAGCGTTAGGATTAGCTGAATTTGCGATTAACAGATCCAGCACATGACTGCAGTCAAGGGCTTTGAAATTATTCAACTAATATCTCTGCGGCTGATCCCTGACCGAGGAAATTCGCGGGACTTGCCGTGGCTCCGTAGGCACCGGCGCAGAAGATTGCGACGATGTCATCGACGCCTGCTTTGGGCATGGCGGCATTGTCGCTCAAGCGGTCAAGCGGGGTGCAGAGACAGCCGACGATGGAAACCGTTTCTGCTGGCTCTTCCTCAAATCTGCTGGCTATGGCCGCTGGATAGTTGCGCCTTACCACCGTCCCGAAATTGCCGCTGGCAGCGAGCTGGTGATGCAGGCCGCCATCGGTGACGAGAAAAACATGGCCCTGGCTTTGCTTGCGATCGACGATCCGGGTCAGATAGACGCCTGCTTCGCCAACCAGATAACGGCCCAGCTCGATGGCAAATTGCGTGGACGAGAGAATCTCTGGCAATTGTTTTAGCTGGTCGGACAAGGCCTTGCCGACCTTGATGATGTCTAGCTGTTCATCGCCCGGGAAATAGGGAATGCCAAAGCCACCGCCAAGATTGATATGGGCTGGCGATTGGCCGATGGTCGTTGCCAGACGCGCGGCAAGTTCCAGCGTCTGGGCCTGCGTCTCGATAATCGCATCCGCGCTGAGCGCTTGCGAACCGGCAAAAATATGGAAACCGCGCCAATCCGCCCCGGCGTCCAAAATGCGTCTCACCGTTGGCGCGACCAGTTCGATATCCATCCCGAATGGCTT
>NZ_JBALTF010000092.1:0-7566 GCF_036964675.1 Parasphingorhabdus sp.
GGCGCCAGCGGCGCAGCTTTTGAGAATCGCTTTTGTCCAGACTGCGGGACTACGGTTTACTGGCTGACGCCTTTTCACCCGGATGGCGTTGGTATCGCGACCGGTACCTTTGAAGGAGACGACCTGCCGGCGCCGTCACGCAGCGTCTGGGAAAGCGAGCGCCACCACTGGGTCGATGTGCCGACACAGAACCGGTGGGTAGAAGGTCGTAGTGGAGCGAAGGTCGAGGATTGAAGGGATCGCTAGCTCCCCGGCGAAGGCCGGGGTCCATCTCGTGCATTATCGGACCAAAGTCAGGGAAAATGGGGCGCGCAATCGTCGGGATCAGTGAACATCCCTTCGCTTGATATATGTGGAAATATTTGGAGATGGACCCCGGCCTGCGCCGGGGAACAGAACATTGACTGACGTGCTATTATTTTGCGCGGGTCCAGTCCTGGCCCTGACAGAAAAATGCGATACAGCCCTTCATCTTCAGTTTGTTGGCCGATTGCAGGCTGACTTCCGAGCGATAGGTTTTTCCGGTTTTCGGATCATAGACCTTGCCGCGCCAGATATCGTCGTCGGGGGTGAATCCGGTCAATATCGCCGTGCCGAGCAGCGTGCGATCGCGCAATTTCTTGTTGGGATTGTGGATATCCTTCTGGCCAGCGCCATTCGGCGGGGTCACCAGATATTTGTAGATCCGGCCACAGACACTGGTGCCGCATTTGGAAATCTTGATGATCGCATCCCGTTCCTGGGTGATCCAGTCGCCGTGGATCGAATCCGCTGCCAGCGCCGGGGTGGCAAAGATCATGGTGGCGGGGATCAGGCCAGCGATTATTTTGCGGGGGGTAAGAATCGACATCGTCATGCTCCTGTGCGCTTAGCCGGTATTTCCAACTTTAGCTTATATAGTGTCAATCTTCGCTAGCGAATCTCTGGTTACCCCAATCTGAACGCGGCGGAACAATCGCCCTTCCTCGGCCCAGAAAATCACTGCCAGCGAGGCTATTCCGCAGACCAGGAAACCGGTGGCAATCGGTAGCACCGTGCCATCAAACTGCAGCCCGATCGCTGCGCCGATCGCGGCTGACAGGGTGGTGCGGGCAAAATTCTGGAAGGAAGAGGCAACGCCGGCGATCTTGCCGAAGGGCTGCATCGCGATCGAACTGAAATTGGCGCCGGTCAGGCCGACCATGGCCATGGATGGCACCAGCAGCGCGGTGAAGGTCCAGATATTGATGCCGCCGGTCATCGCGAGGATGAAGTGGATGATCGAGACCAGGATGAAGACAATCAGCGCCGATTGCGACACCCGCCGCGCGCCAAAGCGCACGACGATCCGGCTATTGGCGAAATTTCCGACCGACATGGCGGCGGCGTTGAGCGCGAAGACAAAGACGAAAATATCGCCGGCTCCGAATATGTCGAAAAATATCTGCTGTGCTGAAGCGATATAGGCGAACAAGGGCGCCATCATCAGGCCGCTTGCCAAGACATGACCAAAGCTGTTGCGGTTGAAAATGACCTGATACCATGCCGACCCGATCGACCGCGGATGGATCGGCGTCTTGTCTTCGGGGTGCAGCGTTTCGGGCAGTCTTATCAATACCCACAGGAAAACCGCCAGTCCGGCTGCCGCGAGAACGACGAATATCCCCTTCCACGGCGCCACCAGCAGAACCAGTTGCCCGAGCAGCGGCGCGGTGATCGGCACGATCATGAACACCATCATGATCGTCGACATCGATCGCGCCATCTCGTCGCCTTCATAGCGATCGCGGATGATGCTGTTGACCAGCACGCCCATTGCCGAAGCGGCCAGGCCCTGAATGAAGCGGCCGATCAGCAGCAGCTCATAATCCCAGGCAAAGGCACATAATATGGCGAAGGCTACGTAGATCACGGTGCACACCAGCAACACCGGCTTGCGTCCGAAGCGGTCGGCGAGCGAACCATGAACGATTGATCCGATCGCCATGCCGTAAATATAGGAGGTGATGACCCATTGCCGGTCATTGACCGATGGCAGGGCGAAGTCATCGGACATGAAACCCAGTCCGGGCAGCATGATGTCGATCGCCAGCGCGTTCAGAGCCATCAGGCTCGCCATCAGGAAGGTGAGTTCGAGACGGCCAATCGGGAAAGGGAGGGCTTTGCGTTGCACCGGTGGCCTATGGCAAGATCGGGGAGGTGTGGCTATAGTATAAATGATAAGCTTGAGGCTCTGCCGGGCTCTGAAGTCGAGGGGAAATGGGATGATGAAGCTATGGTTTCTGCAGTTCGCACTGCTTGCTCTGGTGCTGGCAGAAACAGGCGCTGCACGGGCGGAAACTCTGGTGGCAGAGCCGAGCTGCGCTTCTGCCTATGGTGATATATGGGGAGAGAGCGAACCGTATGTTGCGCGGGGTGCAATCGATGGCGAACAGATAAAATCCCTGGCCGACTTTCTAAGCATGACCGACCGCCGGGCAGCGGGCGTTACAATCGTCAAAGGTGGCCATTTTGCCGGCTGGGATTTTGGCGGAACGTCCTTGTCCGGCATCTGCTTTGAAGAGACTGATCTGGCGGGAGCGAATTTCGCCGATGCGTCAGCGCCCGGCATCGGCTTTATCAAGAGCGATCTGACCGGGGCTAATATGACCGGCGCTGTCATGCCCGGCGTCCTCTTCCGCAATGCGATTTTGAAAAATGTAAATGCCCAGAGTGCAGCTTTCTCTCTCGGCCATTTTGATGGCGGCTGGTTCGAGGGCAGCGTCGAAGGCTGGAATGTCGACGGCGCCGATATGACTGGCTTCACTTTTGATTGCGGGATCACGGTTCCGGATGGCTGCCCGGTCTATCAGGGCGGCGCCGCGATCAGCGCCAGGGGAACGGATTTCTCCCACGCCAGCTTGCACAGTTTTGGTCTATATGATGTCGAACTGGCGGACGCGGTTCTTGATCAAACGATCATCGGCCCAAGGCAATTGCCCTATTTGGCGAAGGCGGAATTTCGCGGTGATATCATATTGCGCGGCGGGGGCAGCGATGTGCGACTGACCGGCGAAGACGCGCAAAAATTATTGGCTGAACATGGCCAGCAGAAGGCGGCGGAGGCGCATCCGTCTTTTGATTGCGCCAAAGCCGCGACCAAGGTCGAGCAGGAAATCTGCGGCGAATATGCCAGCGACCTGCGCGCGGCGGATCGTGATATCGCGGCGCTGTATCAGCGTGCCAAGGCTGCCGATTCCGGCGTCAGGGCGAGCCAGCTGGCCTGGTTGACGCAGCGCAATCTGTGCGCAGCGGCGGAATATCCGTCGGATTGCATCCGGGGCAGCTATAGTCTGCGCAAGGGCCAGCTGCTTGGCTTGCTGGGCGAAAATGACTGGCTGGCGCGCGGAAAATCCGCTCTGTTCATCGATGATGTGCTGCCGCTCCCCGCCGCTTTTATCCGGTCGGATCTATACGCCAGAATCGCGCCGGTTCTGATCGGCGCTTCGATGACCGAGATATTGATCGAGCGCGGGAATGACGGGCTTTATGCGATCAAGGGCAGCGCGGTGGGCGCTAATGCCCATTTGTGCAGTATCTATGCCTCGCATCTCTATTTCGACAAGGCAACCGGCTGGTATATTCCGGTATCGGAAGGGGCGGCGATTCCGATTTTCCGGATTTTTGACGACCGGCTGGAAATATTTGCGAGCGGCCGGCCGGATTATGAAAAATATTCCGAGGCAGCGGGTTTCATGAGTTGCGGCATGCGCGCCAGTTTTTCCGAGACGATCCGCATCAATGCCAGCGACGAGCTGATCGAAAGCTATCGGAAATCGCTGAACGAAGAGATGTAGTTCCTCCCCAAGCGGCGAAACAGGCGCTAGACTGACATCATGTCCGATTCCACGCCCGATCTTCTGCAGCGCAAGATCATCCATATCGATATGGATGCCTTTTTCGCGAGTGTCGAGCAGCGGGATTTCCCCGAGCTGCGCGGCAAGCCGGTGGCGGTTGGCGGATCATCCAAGCGCGGGGTGGTCGCGGCGGCCTCCTATGAAGCGCGCGAATATGGGGTGCGCTCGGCGATGCCTTCGGTCACCGCGAAGCGCCGCTGCCCCGATCTGATCTTCGTCAAACACCGGTTCGAGGTCTATCGCGAAGTTTCGCAGCAGATCCGCGCGATATTTCGCATGCACAGCGATCTGGTCGAACCGCTGTCGCTGGATGAAGCCTATATTGATGTCACGCAGGACAAGATGGGCATCGGCAATGCGACCCGGATTGCCGAGATGATCCGGGCCGAGATCAGGAGACAGACCCATCTCACCGCCAGCGCCGGGGTCAGCTATAATAAATTTATCGCCAAGATTGCCTCGGACCAGAACAAGCCGGACGGGATCTGCGTGATCAAGCCGCATCAGGGGGCAGAATTTGTCGCCGGTTTGCCGGTGCGGCGCTTCTTTGGTGTCGGCCCGAAGACGGCGGAGCGGATGGCGAAGCTCGATATTCACACCGGTGCCGATCTGCGCGCGCAATCGCAGGATTTTCTGCGCCAGCATTTCGGCAAATCGGCGGGCTATCTGTTTCGCGCCTCGCGCGGCGTCGATCATCGCGAGGTGCACTCCAACCGGATCCGCAAGTCGGTTGGTGGCGAACGGACCTATGGCGATGATCTGGTCAGCGACAGCGATATGCACGACGCGTTCGAGCATATTATCGATATCGTCTGGAACAGTATCGAAAAATGCGAAGCGCGCGGGCGGACGGTGACGCTGAAAGCCAAATATGCCGATTTCCGGCAGGTGACGCGGTCGCATTCGGTCGATCATTATGTCGCGGACAAGAATGAATTCGCGCGCATCGGCCGTGACTTGCTGGCCAGCATCATGCCGGTGGAGAATGGCGTTCGTCTGCTCGGGCTGACGCTCGCCAATCTGGAAGGCGCGGAAGCGGCGGAGAGTTCGGATGAAAGCGACAATCAGCCCGCGTTCGAATTTTAGCCCCGGTTCTGCTGCTCCCGGCTGTTGTCAGAAGCTCATTTCGTCATAGATCCGGCTGACATCGCCATTCCATTCGCCATGATAGCGGTCGAGCAACTGCGCCGCTGGTGATTTGCCTTTGGCGACCACTTCGCGCAGCGGATCGAGAAAACCGCTTTCATTGTCGCCGCTGGTGTTCAGGCGGTTGCGTGCGGTCAGGCCGGCCGACGATATGTCGAGGATTTCCTTGGCCAGATCGTTCAATTTGCCGCCACCCGGAATCGGCGTGTCGAGCCCGAGTTTGGGCACGGCGTTGCGCAGCGCCTCGCGTTCTTCCATGCTCCAGCCCTTGACCCGGTCCCAGGCGGCATCGAGCGCGGTCTGGTCATAGAGCAGGCCGACCCAGAAAGCGGGCAGGGCGCAAATCCGGTTCCACGGACCACCATCGGCGCCGCGCATTTCGAGGAAGCTTTTCAGGCGCACTTCCGGGAAGGCGGTGGAGAGATGATCGGTCCAGTCCGACATGGTCGGCTTCTCGCCCGGCAGCACCGACAGGTTGCCCTTGAGGAAGTCGCGGAAGCTGAGGCCGGCGGCATCGATATATTTGCCGTCGCGGAAGACGAAATACATCGGCACGTCGAGCATATATTCAGCATAGCGCTGATATCCGAAACCCTCTTCGAACACGAATGGCAGCATGCCGGTACGGTGCGGATCGGTGTCGGACCAGATATGGCTGCGGAAGCTCTGATAGCCGTTGGGCTTGCCTTCGGTGAAGGGTGAATTGGCAAACAGGGCGGTGGCCAAAGGTTGCAGCGCAAGGCCGACGCGGAATTTCTTCACCATGTCGGCTTCGCTGGCATAGTCGAGATTGACCTGGATCGTGCAGGTGCGCAGCATCATGTCGAGCCCGAGATTGCCAACCCGTGGCATATGTTTGAGCATGATCTGGTAGCGGCCCTTGGGCATGATCGGCAATTCGGCTCGGGTCTTGTCCGGCCACATGCCCATGCCGAGGAAGCCGGTGCCGGTTTTCTGGCCAATCGCCTTCACCTGCTGCAAATGGCGACCGGTTTCGTTGCAGGTCTCGTGCAGGGTTTCGAGCGGCGCACCGGACAGTTCCAGCTGGCCGGCGGGCTCGAGGCTGATCGCGCCGTCGCTGCCCGACATGGCGATAACCTTGCCACCTTCTTCCACCGGCTTCCAGCCGAATTCCTGCATGGCGAGCAGCAGATCCTTTATGCCGCCCGGTTCGTCATAGCTGGGGGCGTGATGGTCTGTGGTGGAATAGACGAATTTCTCGTGCTCGGTGCCGATCCGCCAGCGATCCTTGGGCTTTTCGCCCTGGACCATGGGATCGATCAACTGGGTGATATTTTCAATCACCGGATCGTCGTTGTTGGAAATCTGTCTGGTGCTCATAATCCGGCCTTAGGAAATGATCAGCGGCTGGGCCACTGAAAAAAAGCTGTTCCGCTGAAAGCTTTTGTTACTTGTCATAGCAGCCAGCGGACGGCGACAAAGCCGCCGACGAACAATATGCCGACGACGGTGGTGGCCAGGGTAAAATTCTTGTCGATCCATATTTTCATCGGTGGCCCGAAATAGCGGAGCAGGGCGGCGACCAGAAAAAACCGCGCAGAACGGGCGATAATGGCTGCGCCGATCAGGATATGCAGCGGCATGGCGGTGCTACCAGCGGCGATGGTAATCACCTTGAACGGCAGCGGCGTGAAGCCGGCCAGCAAGACGACAACCCAGCCCTGTTCATTGAAGCTATTGGCAAAAAGATCGAATTTTTCCGTGGCCCCGTAAAATTCCAGAATCGGCAGGCCCACCGTCTTGAAGAAAAAATAGCCGATGGCATAGCCGAGCAGCGCACCGAGCACCGAAGCAATGGTGCAGATCAGGGCGTACCAATAAGCACGCTCGGGCTTTGCCAGACACATGGGCGCCAGCATGACATCCGGCGGGATCGGGAAGAAGCTGGATTCGGCAAAGCTGATGCCGGTCAGCCATTTCGGGGCCTGCGGATGCGCTGCCTTGCCAAGCATCCATTCATAGAGTCGTTTTAGCATATTTTTTAAACCTCAAGCGCCGGGCGGGCGCATCCGCGCCCTTGGCTTTCGCGCCAATAAGGCGCGGCGGACGCCATCCGTTTTTTGTGGCGGCCTTGCCTCGCTTCGCTCGGTATCAACTTCGGCAAAGCGAGGGAAGCCGAGCAGGCGGATGCGTGCGCCTGGCGCGTGCAGTTCAAGAAATCCATCATCTAGTGACCCGGCGAGCCGGTGATGTCTTCGAGCAATTCCCTAGGTGTCTCGCGGCCATGGTCTTTACCGGCGGCGCGGTTGCCTTTGGCCAGGGCGAAGACGACGCCGGACAGCGCCAGCAGAGCGACGATATTGGGCAGGGTCATCACCGCGTTGGAAATGTCTCCCAGGCGCCAGATCAGTTCGAGCGGCGCGAAAGAGCCGACGAAGATGACCAGACACCAAAGCACGCGCCAGGCAAAATGGAGGCGGGTTTCACCCTTCAGGGTCGATCCGGGGGTCAGGTCATAGAGATAGGTGATCGCCCGTTCGCCATAATAGCTCCAGGTGAGCAAGGTGGTGAAGACGAACAGGAT
>NZ_JBALTF010000093.1:0-7283 GCF_036964675.1 Parasphingorhabdus sp.
GGCATAATCATTGGTGCCCTTGAGATTGCTGTCAAAGCCGTCAACCGGAGCGGCCTGGCTCAGGTCGAGCGCCTTGCCCGCTGGCATGCCCTCGGCAATATCAAACAGGACGACATCGCCCATTTCCTTGGAAGCTGCGAGGTGGGCGAGCGTGCCGCCGATCATGCCTGCGCCGATCAGCGCAATCTTGTTACGGGCCATGTGGAAAATTCTCCTGAAATAGAGTCGAAAAAGGATATTATAGGAAGGATTAGGCCCCTAATAGGACAATTTCAACCGCAGATCGCACCATTTCGCCAGCTATCTTTGCAATTAGTTCGCAATAGCAATAATGGGAAGGTATATTGAACCCCTCCTCTTCAGAGGAGGGGTTGGGGTGGTGGCGAGGCTTTAGCCGAGCTTGTGCAACAAAGCCACTCACCGGCATCGAGCCGGTTCGCGGCTATCACACCCCTTGCCCCTCCCTTGAAAGGGAGGGGTTCAGGAAATCGACATTCCGCTCCCACCAAACATGCTTCCAATGTTTCCGATCTTTTGCGTTGCAAAGTGAAATTGAAATGTCATGATACGAGTCTTGGGAGAGACAAATATGCTGACAAAAGGCGACGATTATCCGCTGCACCAGACCCCGGAGCCAATGGCGCTATCCGGCGGCAATCGCAATTTCTACGACCGCTATTTCTTCAACGGCTATAGCGCCGACGGCAGCATCTTCTTCGCCGCCGCGCTCGGAATCTATCCCCAGCTCGACATCATGGACGCCGCCTTTTGCGTGACGATTGACGGCAAGCAGCATAATCTGCGCGCCTCGAAAAGAATGTCCAGCGAACGTCTCGACCTGACCGTCGGCCCGATCACCGTCACTATCGTCGAACCCCTGCAGCAGCTCCGCCTGACGGTCGCCGGAAATGACAGCCCGGTCACCGCCGACATCAGCTTCACCGCCCGCCATCAGCCGATCGAGGAGCCCCGCTTCATCCGCCGCGACGGCCCACGCCTGCTGATGGACTATACAAGAATGACCCAGAATGGCGACTGGTCGGGCACCATCACCGTCGATGGTCAGGCTATCGATATCGCCAATTGCCGCGGCACCCGCGATCGCAGCTGGGGCATCAGGCAAGTCGGCGCAGCAGAATCGCAACCGCCGCCGGCTGGCGAATTCCCGCAATTCTGGTGGCTCTGGACACCGCTGAATTTTGACGATCACGCCTGTTTCTTCCACAGCAATGATGATGGCGAAGGAGAGCCGTGGAACCGGCGCGGGGTGGTCGACGCGATCACCGGCAAAGCTCTGGAATTCGAACCCAAAGCCATTGATCTCAGCTATCACAGCGGCTCCCGCCGCATCAAGCAGGTGCAACTCGAAACCGGCAATGGAACCCTCTCGATCACGCCGCGCACGGGGAATGCGGCGCGGACTTTCTATATGTCCGGCCTCGGCTATCTCCATCCGGTCTGGGGCCATGGCATGGATCATGGCGATCTGGAGATCGGCTATGATGTCATGACGCTCGACCCCGCACCCGCGATTGAAATGACCACCATCCATATCCAGGCACTCAGCGATGCCGTACTCACCGTGGACGGCACAGAGCATTATGGCATCGGTACTGTCGAACAATTGTTCATCGGCCCGCACGCCACCAGCGGCCTGACCGGAATCATGGATCCCGCTGCATGAGCGGCCACTTTCCTGTGCGCCCGGAAGAATTCGAGACCGCGTTCATCGAGCAGGTTTTTGACGCGGCACCGGGGTCGCTGCAATCGCTGACCCATGAGCCGGTTGGCACCGGACAGGTCTGCGACAGCTATCGCTTCACCTGCGACTGGGCCGAAGGCGACCATCCGGAGACTTTCATCGCCAAATGCCCGAGCGCCGATCCGGTCAGCCGTGGCGCTGCCGCCATCTTCCATCTCTATGATATGGAAGTGGGCTGGTACCGGGATGTGGCGGCCGGGTCCGGCGTATGCTGCCCCCGATCCTATCATGCCAATATCACCGACGACGAGCAGCAATTCGTGCTCCTGCTGCAAGACATGGCCCCCGCCACCCAGGGCGATCAACTGGCCGGAGCATCGCTGGTGCAGGTCGAAACCACGCTGGCTGCAGCCGCCGCGCTGCACAATGTCCAACCGGACAAAGGTTTCGATTCCCATGAATGGCTCCATCATGGCGCAGGCAACAGCGCCTTTATGGAAAATAACCTGCCCAAGGGCTATCCGCTTTTCCGGGAAAGATTCAGTCAACTACTGTCATCGGATATATTGGATCTCGGGCAGCAATTGATCGACCGGATCTCCCGCTATGTCGCCCACGAACCACCCGAACTGACGATCACCCATGGCGACATGCGGCTCGACAATATTCTTTTCCACGTCGACGGGCGGGTCGCGGCGCTGGTCGACTGGCAGACCTGTTCGCTCGGCAATCCGGCCAATGATATTGCCTATATGATCGGCACCAGTTTCGCCGACCCCGCCGACCGGCGCCAACACGAGCAACGACTGGTCAAAGACTATCTTGCTGCCCGGTCAGGGGCGCCGGACTTCGAGACTTTCTGGCAGGAATATCGCCGCCACGCCTTTTCCGGCTTCATCATGGCGATCAACGCCTCGCTGCATGTCGAGCAGACCGAACGCGGCGACCGGATGTTCGCTGCCATGGCCGAGCGCCCAGCACAAATGGCGCTGGACCTCGATAGTTTGAGCCTGCTCTAACCCGCGAGTTCGCGGATCATGTCTTCCCAGACACCGATATTCATATGGAAGCTCTCCACGGGAATACGCTCGTCTAGTCCATGCGCTCTGGCATCTTCCGGAATCTTCAGCCAGACGCCGCTGACCCCATAGACCGGAATGCCGATGCCGCGGAAAAACACGCCGTCGGTCGCTCCGGTCGACATGGATGGCACAACCGGCATGCCGGGAAAGCGCTTGTGGATCGCCTTGGTATAAGCGCCCACAACATCTGCGCGCAGCGGACTAGCCGGGGTCGATGCGCCAAAACTGTCCGACTGTTCTACCTTTACTCCGGCACCCGCAAGTTCCTGCAACTCTGCCATCACATCAGCTGGTTCAACGCCCGGGAATATCCGGCAATTGACCGTCGCCTGCGCCAGTTGCGGCAGCGCGTTATCGGCATGACCGCCGTTTAATTTGGTCGCGACACACCGGGTACGGGTCAGGCCCACCTCTTTGGGATCCGCCTCGATAATATCAGCAGCCTCGCCGTCATTTTCATCTGCCAGCCAGCGCCGTATGGCATCCGCAACCGGACCTTTTTCCTGTTCTGCCCGCGCGGAAAAATACCCGCGCGTCGTCTCATTCAGCATCGGCGTGAACCGGTGCTGCTCGAGTCGCGTCAGCGCGCTTGCCAATTCGTAGATCGCATTGTCGGGGCGCGGTTTGGAACTGTGGCCGCCTTTGTTGGTCACGATAAAACTATAGGTCCGATAGGTCTTCTCGGCGGTCTGCAAACCATAGCCCAGCGGCTTGCCGTCAGCAGTAAAGCCGCCACCGCCGGCATCGCTGTTGAGCGCATATTCGGCGCGCACCAGATCGATCCATTCTGTCGATGCCAGGCGCGAGCCATCGCCCGCCGTTTCCTCATCACCGGTGAACAGCACAATGATATCACGCTTCGGTTGGAACCCGGAACGCTTCAGCCGGATCAGACTCATCACGATCGCAGTCATGCCAGCCTTATTGTCAACCGAACCACGGCCCCAATAATAGCCGTCTTTCTCGCGGAAAATAAACGGATCATCGGCCCAGTCGGCACGCTTGGCTTCCACAACATCCATATGCGCCATCAGCAGGATCGGTTGAGCGGTGGCTGTGCCATCTGCTGCCCAGCGCAAGATCATGCTTTCCGTCTCGCCATGCGGTTTGACACTGATGTCGGTCAGCCCCTCGGCGCTGAATTTGGCAGACAGCAGTTTGACCAGACGCGGCACTTCGCCGCGACCTTCAACGGTGGGAATTTCGACGACCTGTTTGAACAGCTCGCGGGCTTCGACCTCCGGCACGTCAACCTCGGTTGCTTGTGCACTTGAAGCCAATATCGCCGCTGCAGCCAATCCCGAAAAAATCCTCGTCCGCATAATACCTCTCCTATATTTTACTTTCAGATCCATGGCCCAACGCCAGATATTCATCGGATTGCATCTCGATCAGCCGTGATGCGGTCCGCGCAAATTCAAAGCTGCCGTCACCTTCTGGGTAAAGCGCATCCGGGTCCGCGTCAGCCGCCGCCAACAGCTTCACCTTATATTCGTAGAGTGCGTCAATCAAAGTGACAAACCGCGCGGCCTCGTTGCGATTCTCTTTGGAAAGCACCGGTATACCGACAATGATGACGCTATGATAATGCCGTGCAATCGCCAGATAATCCTGAGCGCCACGGGCCTCCGCGCATAGCCGCTTGAACGAGAACACCCCGACGCCTTTCAGCGATTTTGGAACGGTCAGCATCCGACCACCCTGCACCCCTATTTCTGCCGATGGCACGTGTTCGCGATCCTCGGGGGGATAGTCGGTCAGGCGGAAGAAGGCGTCGCTCAAAGCCTGTGTCGCAACCTCCCCATTGGGCGCATGCCAGAGACCAACGCCGCCCAGCCGTTCGCGCCGGTAATCGGTCGGACCATTGAGGGAAATTACATCCAGCCGCGTTTTGAGCAGTTCAATGAACGGCAGAAAATGCTCGCGGTTGAGACCGTCCTTGTACAGATCATCGGGCGGCCGGTTGGATGTCGTGATGATCGTCACTCCCGCCTCGACCAGGCCGGTGAAAAGTCGCGACATGATCATCGCATCGGCGCTGTTGTTCACCACCATTTCGTCAAAGGCCAGAAAACGGGCCTCGCTGGCCAAGGCAGCGGCAACCGGCGGTATCGGATCGCCGAGTTCCTTCTTGCGCTCATCCCGGATTCTGGCGTGTACATCCAGCATGAACTCATGGAAATGGGCGCGTTTCTTCCGCTTGATCGCGAGATTGTCGTAGAACAGGTCCATCAGCATCGACTTGCCACGCCCGACTCCGCCCCACATGTAGACGCCCTTCGGGGCCGCCGGTTTTTTGCCGAATGTCCGCCACAACAGGCTGCCGCGCGGTGGCACCGCTTCCAGCTCTTCCTGCAGAGAGGCGAGGCGTTGCGCGCAGGCCTCCTGATCGGCATCGGGCTTCAGTTCCCCCTGCGCCATCAGCGCCTGATAGCGCTGATAGAATGAACTCATTGCAAATCGGTTTTCTGATTGGGTGCCTTTTTCACGATCGCGGTAAACGAGGCCATATTATCCTGTCCGGCATCGCCCTGCACCACCAGTCCCCGCATGAACAGGAAGCGGCCGGTTTCGCGGGCGATCTCGACCTGTGCCTCGAGCGGTTCGTCCAGCCGGGCGCCGCCGATAAAATGAGTCTGCAGCTCCAGCGTCACCGCAAATCCGGACGGACCGATGTTCAGCACCCGCATTGCGGCGAACAGCGAACAGTCGATGAATCCCATCATCGTGCCGCCATGGACGACGTCGCCGAGATTGCGGTGCTTGCGTTCGGGGAACATGCGGACCCGGGCGATATTGTCACCCAGCCCGTCGCCGCCGCGCCGGACAATCATCCGGCCGAGAAAGCTGTTGTAACAATCGGGATCGGTCAACACCCAGCTATTCCAGCCCGGATGGTCCGGGTCGGGATCGCTTATGACAAAATTGGGCTCGGTCTCGGCCATCAGTATTTGCCGGCCGTCAGATTTCGCGGGATGCGGTCATCTTCTTGATCTCGGCGATCGCCTTGGCCGGGGACAGACCCTTGGGACAGGCGTTGGCACAGTTCATGATCGTGTGGCAGCGATAGAGCCGGAACGGATCCTCCAGCTCATCAAGCCGTTCCCCGGTCATTTCATCGCGGCTGTCAGCAAGCCAGCGATAGGCCTGCAACAGGATCGCGGGGCCGAGGAACTTGTCGCTGTTCCACCAATAGCTCGGGCAGCTGGTCTGGCAGCAGGCGCACAGGATGCATTCATACAGACCATCCAGTTTACCGCGATCTTCCGGCGACTGCAGCCGCTCCTTGCCCGATGGCGCCGGCGTGACCGTTTTCAGCCAGGGCTGAATCGAGGCATATTGAGCGTAAAAATGAGTGAAGTCCGGGACCAGATCCTTGATGACTTCCATGTGCGGCAGCGGGGTAATCGTGACCTTGTTCCCGCAATCTTCAATCGCAGTGGTACAGGCCAGACCATTTTTGCCGTTGATATTCATCGCGCAGGACCCGCAAATGCCTTCGCGGCAGGACCGGCGGAAGGTCAGCGTCGCATCCTGCTCCGACTTCATCTTGATCAATGCGTCGAGCACCATTGGCCCGCATTCATCCGTATCAATTTCGAATGTATCGTAGCGAGGATTCTCGCCCTTGTCGGGATCATAGCGGTAGACTTTAAACGGCCGCTTTTTCCCACCGGTCAGTGCTTGATGCAACTCGCCGGTTTTGCGGATCTTGCTATTCTTGGGGAGCGTGAAAGTAGCCATGTCTATCGGATTCCCTTTTTCTGCGGATCGGCATAACCAAGAAATGCTGCTATCTCAACCGTTTTGCACTGCAAAAACGACAGTAGCGCTTTCAAATCATGCAATCACTTGTGGCGCTCGAAAAAGGCGACCATGTCATCCAGCACCGGGGCCTTGTACCGAAACGGCTTGGCCAGCGCCATCATGATCTCCAGATGGTCGACATCGGGATATTCGACATATTCCGCATCACCGCCCGCTGCGAGGATCTTGTCGCGCAATATCTTGCTGTTGCGGGGCTTGACCTGGGTGTCATCGGCACCGCTCGAAAGCCACAGCGGCGGTGCATCAGCACGGACAAAATTGACTGGCTGGGTCATTTCCGGCGCAGGATAATCACCAAAGCTCTGCTTGGTCGATTCGGAGTCAAACGGGTAAAAATCATAGGGTCCGGCCAGCGCTGCCACGCCGCGGATCAGGTCTGGTGACTTGCCTTCCCGACCCAGCCACTGCGGGTCGAGTGCCAGCATCATCACATTATAGGCGCCAGCAGATTGGCCAGACAGAAATATACGGCTCGCGTCGCCGCCATATCGACCAATATTATCGTCCACCCAGGCCAGCGCCTTCGCGCTGTCTTCAAGGAAGCCGGGAAAACGCGTTTTCGGGAAGAGGCGATAGTCGGGCAACACGACGATATAGCCGCGATTGGCCAGCGCCCGGCCAGTGAAGGCATATTGGTCCTTGGCCCCGTCGCGCCAGCCGCCGCCATAGAT
>NZ_JBALTF010000094.1:0-7080 GCF_036964675.1 Parasphingorhabdus sp.
CCACCCCGGCTGTTGCGCCATTTTTCTCCAGATTCGGTTTTGCCAGTCAGCGGGTGGAGAAAGATGGCTTCGCACCCGGCATGGACAAGGTGCAGATGATCAAGGCGCTTTAGCTGATGGCACAAGCAGGCCCCGGATCAAGTCCGGGGAACGCTATCGCATTCCGTGGCGCGTCAAAAGTCGACCTTCTCATAATGCGGCGGGGGCGCAATCACTTCCATGCGTTCGGACAGCAACGGCCGGAAGGACGGCCGTGATTTGAACATTGCATACCAGGCCTTGGTCTGTTCGTGCCCGGTCCAGTCGATTGCACCGAGATAGTCCGCCACGGAAATCTGGGCTGCGGCGGCGAGGTCGGCGAGGCTCATCGTCGCGCCGGCCAGCCAGCTGCGATGGTCGATCAGATAATCGATATAGTCGAGATGCTGGTTCGCCCGGCGCATCGCCTCGCGCAGGATCTTGGCCTCGGGCGGCTCGCGCCGGACCAGTCTCTTGTGCATCCGCTCGTGCATCATCGGCGCGGTGACATCACCGTAAAATTGTTCGTCAAACCAGGCGACCAGCCGCCGGATTTCAGCGCGGTTCACCGCCGTGCCGTTGATCATCGGCACTTTTTCGACGGTTTCCTCGATATATTCGCAAATCGCTACGCTATCGACCAGACAGAGATCACTCTCGGCATGTTTCATCACCGGCGTTCGTCCGGTCGGGTTCATCGACAGAAAATCGTCGCGCTGATCCCATGGCGATTCGCGGATCAGCTCATAGCCGACCGATTTCTCGCCCAGCAGCAAGCGGACTTTGCGCGAAAACGGACATAGGGGAAACTGGTACAACTGCCACATAGGTTCCGCTTAATCCCGAATGGACGCGGGGGAAAGAGGCTTGATCGAGCGGGCGCAAGATATTGTTTGGATTTGCCGAATTGCGCGGTCAGCCGGGTTGGTAAATGGCCAGCCGGTTGCCCGACGGATCGAGGCACTCAAACCGCCGCCCGCCGGGGAAGGGGAATATGTCCTTGACGATTGCCCCGCCCGCCGCCTTGACCTGCGCAAGCGACGCTTCGAGATCGTCGCTCTCAAAGGTCGGCATCGGCGCGACCGGTTCGGGTCCCGCGGCCAGCCCGATATCAACCGGCCCGCCTTCAACCGCCGCATAGTCCGGCCCGTAATCGGTGAAGGCAAAGCCGAAGGCCTGTTCGTAAAACGCCTTGCTGGCGGGCAGGTCACCGGCTCTCATTTCGAGATAATTGGGGGTGATTTTTGGCATGGTCCTCGTTCCGTTCGAAGAAGCGGCTGTTGGTCTGTATGCCAGAAATCCGCCCAGTCCGGCAAGGCCCAGCCATGCCATCATGCGGCGCCGATCTGTCACTCCGCCGCCTCGATCGCCTCCTTGTCCGATAATGGATGCGCGATCCGGCTGACCATTTCCTTCGGACAGACCTGCCAGAAGCGATTCCGCCAGCGGTCCCAGTCGCGCAGGATCGATTCGGACCATCTGCTGTCGGTGGTCTGTTGATGCCGCTCGATCAGCGACAGCAAATGGCTTTCCCAATGGGCGCTGTCGAGCCGCTGCCAGACGATGCTTTCGCCATTGGCCATTTTCTCGAAATCGCCCTGTGTGTCGAGGACGAAGGCCATGCCGCCGGTCATGCCGGCACCGAAATTGCTGCCGACCGGGCCGAGAATCACGGCATTGCCGCCGGTCATATATTCGCAGCCATTGGCGCCGCAGCCCTCGACCACCGCATTGGCGCCGCTGTTGCGCACGGCGAACCGCTCGCCCGCCTGGCCAGCCGCATAGAGCTGCCCGGCGGTCGCGCCATAGAGCACGGTATTGCCGATGATCGTATTGTCCTGGCTGATCAGCGGCGAGCTGACCATTGGCCGGACGATGATCTTGCCGCCGCACAGGCCCTTGCCGACATAATCATTGGAATCGCCAAACACTTCCAGCGTGATCCCCAGACAGAGAAACGCACCGAGCGACTGGCCGGCAGACCCGCGCAGCCGGATATGGACATGATCCTCGTTCAGCACGCTCATGCCATATTTGGCGGTGATTTCGGCCGAGAAGCGCGTGCCGACCGCGCGATGGGTGTTGCGCACCGTATAGGTCAGCTGCATCTTCTCGCGCCGTTCGAATACCGGCCGGGCATCGTCGATCATCTCCGCGTCGAGACTGTCCGGCACTTCGTTGCGCGGCGTGTCGATATTGAAGCTGCGCTCGCTGTCCCTGGCATCGACCTTGGCGAGGATCGGGTTGAGATCGAGATCGTCGAGATGTTCCGCCCCACGGCTGACCTGTCGCAACAATTCGGTGCGGCCGATAATCTCGCCGAGCGAGCGATAGCCGAGCCGCGCCAATATCTCGCGCACTTCCTCGGCCATATAGGTCATCAGATTGATCACTTTTTCCGGCGTGCCGGTGAATTTCTCGCGCAATTTCTCATCCTGCACGCAGACCCCGACCGGGCAGGTGTTGCTGTGGCACTGGCGGACCATGATACAGCCCATCGCGACCAGACTGAGCGTGCCAATGCCGAACTCCTCGGCGCCCAATATGGCGGCGATGACAATGTCACGACCGGTCTTGAGCCCGCCATCGGTGCGCAATTTCACCCGGTGGCGCAGGCCGTTGAGGGTCAGCACCTGATTGGCTTCGGTCAGCCCCATTTCCCATGGCGTGCCGGCAAATTTGATCGAGGTCTGCGGCGACGCGCCGGTGCCGCCGGTGTTGCCGGAGATCAGGATGACATCGGCATGGGCCTTGGCGACGCCTGCGGCAATCGTGCCGATCCCGGCCGACGAGACCAGCTTTACGCAGACCCGGGCGCGCGGATTGATCTGCTTGAGATCGTAGATCAGCTGGGCGAGATCCTCGATCGAATAGATATCATGATGCGGTGGCGGCGAGATCAAAGTCACGCCGGGCGTCGAATGGCGCAGCTTGGCGATGAATTCGGTGACCTTGAAGCCGGGCAGCTGGCCGCCTTCACCGGGCTTGGCACCCTGGGCGACCTTGATCTCGATTTCCTCGCAGGCACCGAGATATTCCGAGGTCACGCCGAACCGGCCCGAGGCCACCTGCTTGATCGGGCTCGAGGCATTGTCGCCATTTTCAAACGGCTGGTAGCGGCGCTTCTCCTCGCCGCCTTCGCCGGAGACGGATTTCGCGCCGATCCGGTTCATCGCGATCGCCAGCGTCTCGTGCGCTTCGGGGCTGAGTGCGCCAAGCGACATGCCCGGCGTGTTGAACCGCTTGCGCACTTCGGTGATCGCCTCGACCTCGTCGATCGGCACCGGTACTGGCGCGTAGTTGAACTCCATCAGGTCGCGCAGATAGATCGGCTCCATCTCGCGCACCGCTTGTGAAAATTGCAGATAGGAAGAGTAGCTGTCATGGGCGACCGCGCTTTGCAGCAGGTGCATCATATGGGCGCCATAGGCATGGGCTTCGCCGCCATCGCGCTGCTTGTAGAAGCCGCCGACCGGCAGGCGCACCACCGCTGGTTCAAAGGCGGCGGCATGTTTCTCCTGCGCGTTGATGAACAGGGACGCATAGCCTTCGCCGGATATCTTGGTCGGCATGCCGGGGAAGAGATCGTTGCACAAAGCCCGCGACAGGCCAACCGCTTCGAAATTATAGCCGCCGCGATAGCTGGAAATCACCGCAATGCCCATTTTCGACATGATCTTGAGCAGGCCGTCATCGACCGCTTTCTTGTGCCGAGCGAGACAGTCTTCGAGGGTCAGGTCGTCAAACAGGCCGCGGGCATGGCGATCGGCAATTGCCGCTTCTGCCATATAGGCGTTGACCGTGGTCGCGCCGACCCCGATCAGCACCGCATAGCAATGGGTGTCGAGACATTCTGCTGCCCGGACATTGATCGAGGCGTAGGAGCGCAGGCCCTTGCGCACCAGATGGGTGTGCACCGCCGCGGTTGCGATCACCATCGAAATGGCCATCCGGTCTTCGTCAATATCCTCGTCGGTGAGGAAAATTTCGGTCTTGCCGGCGCGCACCGCCTGTTCCGCTTCCGCCCGAATCCGGGCCAGCGCGTCGCGCAATTCCAGGGCTGCGCCGCTGGTACTCATGGTGCAGTCGATCTCGGCGACGGCATCACCAAAGGCCAGTTTCAGTCGCTCCCACAGGGCGCAGCTGAGCACCGGACTTTCCAGCACCATGACATCTTCATTCTGGCTGTCCTGTTCCAGAATATTGGCCAGATTGGAAAAGCGCGTGCGCAGGCTCATCACATGGCGTTCGCGCAGGCTGTCGATCGGCGGGTTGGTAACCTGGGAAAAATTCTGCCGGAAGAAATGGCTGATCTGGCGCGGCTTGACGCTGATCACCGCGAGCGGGGTATCGTCGCCCATCGAGCCGATCGCTTCCTTGGCATCCTCGACCATCGGCGCGAGGATCATTTCCATATCCTCCAGCGTATGACCGGCAGCGGTCTGCCGGCGGATCAATTCTTCCCTGGAAAAGCCCATGCCGGAAATTTCGGGGGCCGGCGGCAGATCGTCTGCGGTCAGGAAGCCTTTTACCAGATCGGCATAAGGCTCCTCGGCGGCGATCCGGTCCTTGAGTTCGCGGTCCTTGAACAATATGCCAGCGTCAAGATCGACCGCGATCATCTGTCCGGGGCCGAGACGACCCTTCTCGACAATCTGGCTTTCCGGGACGACCACCAGGCCGGCTTCGGAACCGATGATCAGCAGATTGTCGGCGGTGATCGAATAGCGCAGCGGACGCAGGGCGTTGCGGTCAACCCCGGCCACGGCCCAGTGGCCATCGGTCATCGCCAGCGCTGCCGGACCATCCCATGGCTCCATCACGCTCGCCATATATTCGTACATCGCCTGATGGGCGGGATCGATGTCGGGATTGTTCTGCCAGGCTTCGGGGACCAGCATGATTTTTGCGGTCGGCGCATCGCGACCGGACCGGCAGATGGTCTCGAACACCGCATCCAGCGCCGCCGTGTCGGACGATCCCGCCGGGATCACCGGCTTGATATCTTCGCTATAGTCGCCGAAGGCGAGGCTTGCCATCTTGATCTCGTGGCTCTTCATCCAGTTCTTGTTGCCACGAATGGTGTTGATTTCGCCATTATGGGCCAGACAGCGAAACGGCTGCGCCAGCCACCATTGCGGAAAAGTATTGGTCGAATAGCGCTGGTGGAAAATCGCCACCCGGCTTTCGAACCGGTCGTCGAGCAGGTCGGGATAGAAGATCGACAGCGATTGGGCGAGAAACAGGCCCTTGTAGATGATCGAGCGGCAGGAAAGGCTGCAGATGTAGAAATCCTGGATCTGCGCCGCGATCACCTTCTTCTCGATCCGGCGGCGGATCAGATAGAGGTTTTTCTCGAATTCACGCGCATCCTGCTTGTCCGGCATCGGCCCGGCAATCATGATCTGCTCGATCTCGGGACGGGTATTCTGCGCTTTCGGGCCGATCACCGATACGTCGACCGGCACCTGACGCCAGCCATAGATGGTATAGCCGGATTCGATGATTTCCGCCTCGACGATGGTCCGGCAGGATTCCTGGGCGTTGAGATCGGTGCGCGGCAGGAAGATCATGCCCACGGCCAGACGGTTCGGGCGGACCTTGTGACCGCTGTCGGCAATCGCATCGTCAAAGAAGCGCTCGGGCAGATCGACGTGCAGGCCAGCGCCGTCACCGGTCATGCCATCGGCATCGACCGCGCCCCGGTGCCAGACCGCCTTCAGCGCATCAATCGCCGAGGACACAACACGCCGCGAAGCCTTGCCATCGGTTGCGGCAACCAGACCGACACCGCAGGCATCACTCTCGAACTCGGGCCGGTACATGCCTTCGCGGGCGAGGCGTTCATGTTCGGGGGTGGGGAAATGTTGGGTCATTTGCTGTCTTTCTTCCGCCGGGGCATGATCATTTGTCTTGCCAGTGCGGGCTTCGGGGTCGTTCGTACATTTTTGGCCGGAGGACCGGCTTGTGCATGGAGCAAAGCCTTGTTCATGCAGCCACCTTTTCTGTTAGCTTTTTCTCTTTCAGAAACCGGTGCATATGCTCGGTCACATCGCGACCGTCGCGGATTCCCCAGACCACCAGACTGGCGCCGCGGACAATGTCACCGGCGGCGAAGACGCCTTCCAGATTGGTCATCATCGACTTGTGATCGACGCGCAACGTCCCCCAGCGGGTGACCGAGAGATCGGGGCTGTCAAACAGCTTGGGGAGATCTTCCGCATCAAAGCCCAGCGCCTTGATCACCAGATCGGCATTGACGGTAAAATCGCTATCCGGCTCCACTTCCGGTGAGCGTCGGCCGCTGGCATCAGGCGCGCCGAGCCGCATGCGGGTCGCCCTGACCGCTGTCACATGGTCGGTGCCCTCGATCGCCTTCGGCGCCGACAGCCAGACAAATTCGACGCCTTCTTCCTCGGCATTGCGCACTTCATTTTGCGAGCCCGGCATATTGGCGCGGTCGCGGCGGTAGAGACATTTGACCGATTTTGCGCCTTGCCGGATGGATGTCCGGACGCAATCCATCGCGGTGTCGCCGCCGCCGATGACGACGACATTCTTGCCTTGGGCATTATAGCGGCCGCTGTCGAACTCCGGCACATCATCACCGAAACTCTTGCGGTTGGAGGCGATCAGGAAATCGAGCGCTTCCTCGACCCCCGGTGCGCCGACGCCCGGCATCTGGATTTCGCGCGCCTTGTAGACACCGGTCGCGATCAGGATCGCGTCATGCTTGTCGCGAAGCTGGTCCAGAGTCGCGTCTTTACCGACTTCAAAATTCTCGCGGAACTGGATGCCGCCGTCCTTCAGCCGCTGGACCCGGCGCATGATCACATGCTTTTCCAGCTTGAAACCGGGAATGCCATAAGTCAGCAGCCCGCCGGCGCGGTCGTGCCGGTCATAGACATGCACCTCGTAACCGGCGACGCGCAGATATTCGGCTGCGGTCAGGCCGGCTGGCCCCGCGCCGATGATGCCGACCGACTGGCCTTTGGGGCGACCCGGCTGCAGCGGTTCGACCCAGCCTTCTTCCCAGGCGGTGTCGGTGATATATTTTTCCAC
>NZ_JBALTF010000095.1:0-7010 GCF_036964675.1 Parasphingorhabdus sp.
CCATAGACATTGAATGTAATGCCCGTCCTGCGAAAAAAAGCCTCTGCATCGTCAGATTTGCGATGGAGACGTTTGGTATCTTCGTTTTCCAGCCAATTTTTATAGTCGGCATATGGTTCGCGAACGCGATTATCGCTACCCAGCATTTCATCGAACAAGCAAAATCCCCCTCAAGTGAAGCGTTAAAACCTGTCCTCCCGCGTAGAAGCTAGCTCAATAAACCTCTCGAAGCAAAAGAAATTCTATATTTTGCAGGTTCCGGATGGTCACACCGGATATTTTACGCCGGTCATTTCTTCTGAAATATCCCACAAGCGCTTTGCCGGCTCAATCCGTTTGGCTTTGGGCCGCGGCTGCACTTCGCGCGCCGGCCCGATCCACTCATTATTGCGGCTCGGCCCGAAATATTGACCGCCTTCGACCGCGTCCCCGGCGGCTGCGGCCAGCGTCGACCATGCCCCTTGCGCCGCGCTATTCATGAACAGGCTGGAGACCGGCCGGAACAGGGAAACCAGGAAGTCCGGAAAATTCTTGGTCAGCTCCGTATCCGCAACGCCGGGATGACAGGCGACCGCCATGATCGGGGAATCCGCGGCGCGCAACCGCCGGTCGAGTTCATACATGTGCAGCAGATTGGCCAGCTTGCTCATCGCATAGCGGCCCCAGCGGCTATAGCTGTCCTCCGCATTGATATCGTCAAAATCGATTTTACCGCTGCGATGCGCCATGCTGGAAGTGATCACGACCCGCGGCTCCTGTCCTTTTGCCAGCTTGTCGAGCAGCAGTCCGGTGAGCGCAAACGTCCCGAGATGATTGACGCCAAATTGCGATTCAAAGCCGTCCGCCGTCTCTTCGCGAGGCGGCATCATGATCCCGGCATTGTTCAGCAGAACATCGAGCCGTGGCTCTTCCCCGACCAGTTTCGCCGCCGCGCGAATGGACTGGAGATCTCCCAGGTCCAGCGGGATGAACCCCAGATCGGCCTCCGGATAGACAGCGCGAATATCGGCCATCGCCGCCTCTGCCTTGTCCGCAGACCGGCAGCCGAGCAGCACCCGTGCGCCCCTGCCCGCGAGCAGCTTGGCGGCCTGATAGCCGAGCCCGCTATTCGCGCCGGTGACAAAAAAGACGCGCCCGCTCTGGTCGGGCACGTCCTTGTCGGTGAAATTCTTGATCGTCATGCCGCTGTCTCCTGATCCTGCCCCATATCTATCATAGAAATCCGGAGCCTGGCAGAAAATCAGCGCCCCTCGATCACTCCGGAGCGACTACGAGACGGTTGTTGAGCGCCCGCACCGGACGCGCATTATCACCCATCAGCTTTTCAAATGCCGCAATCTGCTCGGCGCTCGCCGTAATCGGGTCTTTCAGCACATGCCAGTTCACCCCTTCGCTGCACGGCGGCGTGGTCAGCGAGCCCATATAGCGATAGACCGAACGATCCGCAGGCAGCATGCCATTGGGATTGATCATCTTGCCAGCTACGGTCGTTGCCTCAGATTTCGCGGCCGGCGCAGCAGCAAGAATTTTGCCCAGTTCCGCATTGGCGGCGCCTTCTTCAAACATCACGCCCAATACGCCCAGCTTGCCGCCTTCGGTGGCGTGGACAAAATGGCCGGTGAGCGGATAGCGTTTGCCGGAAATCGCATGTTCGGATGGCGTGTGGAAGTGAATCTGGATCAGGTTGAACGTCGTGCCGCCGCTGGTCATCGAGGAACCGGCGGCAAAATCGGCCTGTATCGTCAATCCCTTGTTCGATACGGTCAGCGGTCCGGCCTGATAGTTGACCGACAGCGCCACATCCCCCTTGGCATTGGCGCCGGCCAGATCGATTGGCGACTGCATGTCACCCTTTTCGCATAGTGCATATTTGTCGGCCAGCTGGCCCCATTTTTCCGGGCCATTATCAGCGCCATAGCCATAGGGTTTGTGATGTTCGGCAAGGGCCGGACCGGAGATGAGAAGAGCTGCCATCATGGTGCCCGAAATACGTCGATAGATCATGCCATTCCTTTCAGATTGATTGGCCGCATGCTTGTGCTGCGACCATATTGCGGCCCGATCTCTAGAATTTCAATTGCCAAGCGACAATCGCAACAAATAGGGAATTTCAATAGAAAACATCAATGAGCGAATGCGACAAAAGCCGCCGGTTCCGCCAGAGTGGCTCCACATCACTTTACTTCCCGCCGATATCGTCTAATCGCTGGCGCCACTAGTTTTGGAGATTATCATGCGTGCCGACGCGCAAGCCTATGTCGACCGGATCGACGCCGCCCTCGACCTGATCAGGACCTCGCTCAACTGGGATGTCGCACTGCGCCGTCTCGACGAGCTGAACGCCCGGGTCGAGGACCCGACCCTTTGGGACGACCAGACCGCCGCGCAAGCGGTGATGACCGAGCGCCGCCGCCTCGACGAATCGATCAGCGCCGCGCGAGAAATCGAGCAGGAACGCAACGATGCGCTCGAATTTATCGAGATGGCCGAGGAAGAGGGCGATGCCGAACTCGCCGATGAAGGCGCTGCCAGCCTCGAAAAGCTCGCGGCCCGCGCCGACCGCGACAAGGTCAAGGCCTTGCTCTCCGGCGAAGCCGATGGCCTTGACACCTATATCGAAATTCACGCTGGTGCCGGCGGCACCGAGAGCCAGGACTGGGCCGAAATGCTGCTGCGCATGTATCAGCGCTGGGCCGACGCCCGCGGTTACAAGGTCTCCATGGTCGACTATCAGGCTGGCGATCAGGCCGGCATCAAATCGGCGACGCTCGAGGTGAAGGGCGAAAATGCCTATGGCTATGCCAAGACCGAAAGCGGCGTCCACCGGCTGGTCCGCATCTCGCCGTTCGACAGCGCCGCCAAGCGCCATACCAGCTTCTCCAGCGTCTGGGTCTATCCAGTCATCGACGACACGTTCGAAGTCGAGATCAACGAGAGCGACCTCAAGATCGATACCTATCGCGCTTCCGGCTCCGGCGGCCAGCACGTCAACACCACCGACAGCGCCGTGCGCATCACCCACCAGCCAACCGGCATCGTCGTCGCCAGCCAGAATGACCGCAGCCAGCACAAGAACCGCGCCACCGCGATGGGCATGCTCAAAGCACGCCTGTTCGAGGCCGAGCTGCAACGCCGCGAAGCCGAAGCCTCGGGCGAATATGAAGCCAAGACCGAAATCGGCTGGGGCCACCAGATCCGTTCCTATGTCCTGCAACCCTATCAGATGGTCAAGGACCTGCGCACCGGCTACACCAGCAGCGCCCCCAATGCCGTGCTCGACGGCGGCCTCGACGAATTTATCGCCGCGACATTGGCGCAGAAGGTGACCGGTGAGAAGGTTGATGTCGAGGATGTGGATTAGGACGCTTGTTCCCCTGCCCGGCGAAACATTCCGTTCGTCCTGAGCCTGTCGAAGGACAGGGTGCGACAAGAACCCTCGTGGCGCTTTGATCCCGTAGGCTAGAGACACATCTCAACCATCACCGCTGGCGGCTGGAGCCACAGCAGGATTTTACCGCGATGCTCTTCGCTTGTTTCGCCACGATGACAGCAGCACCAGTATTGCGAATAAATCGCTATTTATCAGCGATTTAACCGGCTCCAGCCCCCCGACTGTTTTTTCGCTTTAGCGGCTGTGACCCGTGTGACCCTGAACACGGCTGTCCCGGCTGCCGCCCGCCTTCTGTCGCGCGTATTTATTTTGCCCGGACCGTATCCCCCGGGCCGCTTTTGTCCCGTGCCACGGGAAAACAACATGCGCCGGTTCAGGCCTCAAACAGGGATTGAATCGGACCCTGCGCTCGCCTAGTCTCTTGGCGATGAAAAAAATTGCCGTTGAACCTGACCGCCTGACTGCCGGTCGACTGCCGCCTGCTCGCCTGATCGCGAGCCTGGCCGCCTTGCTGCTGCTGACGACGCCGCTGAGCGCGTGCAAGCGAATGCCCGACGACAATGATTTGCGGGCCGAGACTGCCCGCGCTTATCCGCCAGCGTCGCGGCCGGTGTCGGAGCTGGCTGGCAATCAATGGTCGACCGAGACCGCTCGCGACAAGCGCGGCGAAGCCGAGGAGATCATGACGGCGGCTGGACTGGAGCCGGGCATGACGGTCGCCGATATCGGCGCGGGTGAAGGCTATTATACGGTGCGTCTGGCGGAGAAAGTCGGGACTTCCGGCCGGGTGCTGGCGCAGGATATCGACCAGGGCGCGATCGACCGGCTGGCCGAGCGGGTCAATCGGGAGAGCCTCGACAATGTCTCGATCAAGCTCGGCGCGCCGGATGATCCGCGGCTACCCGAAAATAGTTTTGACCGGATTTTTCTTGTCCACATGTATCACGAGGTGCGCGAGCCCTATGCCTTTCTGTCGCGCCTGCGCTCGGCGCTGCTCGGCAAGAGCGGGCCAAATGGCGCCGGCGAGGTGATCGTGGTCGATGTCAATCGCGATGTTGCGCAGCATGGCATTCCGCCGAAACAGCTATTCTGCGAATTTGAGGCGGTGGGTTACGAACTGGTAGGCTTCATGGAACGGCCGGAACTTGGCGGTTATTTCGCCCGGTTCCGGGTCAAGGGGCCGGCAATATTGCCCGAAAATATCGTGCCCTGCCCCTATCAGCGGGACAGCGAATGATGATATCAGCTGCTGTTCAGCTCATCCAGCCATTTGCTCTGCTGCCGACGCGCTTTGCGGGCCAACCGCCGCTAGTGACGCCGGTCGCGGGATGACAGGGAACTGTCGTTCGCCCGATCCTTCAGGATGGCAGCCGCATCAGCACCATATTTAAAATGCAAATCGCGAAGCTCCCGTTCGTCCCCGATACGACGATTCGGGGGATCGAATAGACCAAACATAGATGAGTCCTGCAAGTCAATCTGGACCCGTTTTAGTTTACCTCTTGTTGACCATAAGCGAATTGGTCTTCGATTTCAACCGCTGCCAATCATCTATTGCTATCGTAACCGCATCTATTCAATGCCTGACCGGCGGGAGCTAGCTTTCGTCGCCCATCTTCAGCGCCGCGATAAACGCCTCCTGCGGGATGCTGACATTGCCATATTCGCGCATTTTGGCCTTGCCCTTCTTCTGCTTGTCGAGCAGCTTCTTCTTGCGGCTGATATCGCCGCCATAGCATTTGGCGGTGACGTCCTTGCGCATCGCCGAGATCGTCTCGCGGGCGATCACCTTGCCGCCAATCGCCGCCTGGATCGGGATCTTGAACAGATGGCGCGGGATCAGGTCCTTGAGCCGCTCGCACATATGCCGGCCGCGGGCTTCGGCGGCGTCGCGGTGGACGATCATGCTCAAAGCATCGACCGGATCGCCATTGACCATGATGTTCATCTTGACCAGCTGGCCGGTGCGCAGGCCGATCTGGTGATAGTCAAAACTCGCATAGCCGCGCGAAATGCTCTTCAGCCGGTCGTAAAAGTCGAACACCACCTCGTTGAGCGGCAGTTCATAGACCACTTGCGCCCGGTCGCTGACATAGGTGAGATTCTTCTGTACCCCGCGGCGGTCCTGACATAGCTTCAATATGCCGCCAAGATATTCGTCCGGGCAATAGATGGTCGCCTCGATCCACGGCTCCTCGATCTCCCTGATCTTGACCACGTCCGGCATATCCGCCGGATTGTGCAGAAACTGCTCGCTGCCATCGTTCATCTCGATCCGGTAAACCACCGACGGCGCGGTGGTGATCAGGTCGAGATCATATTCGCGGGTCAGCCGTTCCTGGACAATCTCCAGATGCAGCAGCCCGAGAAAGCCGCAGCGGAAGCCCTGCCCCAATGCCGCGCTGGTCTCCATCTCGAAAGTGAAGCTCGCGTCATTGAGCCGCAATTTGCCAATGCTCTCGCGCAATTTCTCGAAATCCGCCGCATCAACCGGGAACAGGCCGCAGAACACCACCGACTGCACTTCCTTGAAGCCCGGCAAAGCCTCGGGCGCCGGGTTCTTCACCGTGGTGATCGTGTCGCCGACCGCAGTCTGGCTGACTTCCTTGATCTGCGCGGTGATGAAGCCGATTTCACCGGCCGCCAGTTCCGACAATTGCTCGATCTTCGGCCGCATGCAGCCGACCCGGTCGACCAGATGCTCGGTGCCCTGGGCCATGAACTTGATCTTCAGTCCCTTGGTGATCACCCCGTCGATCACCCGCACCAGGATGACCACGCCAAGATAGGGATCATACCAGCTGTCGACCAGCATCGCCTTCAGCGGCTTGTTGCGGTCGCCGCCCGGCGCCGGGATCTTGGCGACAATCTGCTCCAATATATCCTCGATGCCGATCCCCGACTTGGCGCTGGCCAGCACCGCTTCGGAAGCGTCGATACCGATGATTTCCTCAATCTCCTTGCGCACCCGCTCCGGCTCGGCGGCGGGCAGATCGATCTTGTTGAGCACCGGGATGATCTCGTGGTCATGTTCGATCGACTGATAGACATTGGCCAGGGTCTGCGCCTCGACCCCCTGCGCCGCGTCCACGACCAGCAACGCACCCTCGCAGGCCGCGAGGCTCCGCGACACTTCATAGGCAAAGTCGACATGGCCCGGCGTGTCCATCAGGCTGAGCTCGTAATCCTCGCCATTTTTGGCGGTATAATGCAGCCGCACCGTCTGCGCCTTGATCGTGATGCCGCGCTCGCGCTCGATATCCATATTGTCGAGCACCTGCTCGCTCATCTCGCGCTCGGTCAGCCCGCCGGTCTGCTGGATCAGCCGGTCGGCGAGCGTCGATTTGCCATGATCGATATGGGCGATGATGGCAAAATTGCGGATGTGGGCCTGTTTATAGGATGGATCGGTCATGGCGAGCCGTTAGCAGGGGCGCAAGCCCTTGTCAGCAGGAAACGACGGTGCCGGGGGCACCAGATGGCGGGCCGCATTCGCCGGGGGCAGCGCGGATGAACTTTACACACTTTACACTGTTATGAATTTGAAAAGCCTTGCGGTTTTTGCGCCCGATTTTCGCAGCCCTTCAGGCCCGCAAAGGCCAATTGTTCAGGTTCGGAG
>NZ_JBALTF010000096.1:0-2664 GCF_036964675.1 Parasphingorhabdus sp.
CAGACACCCAAAGGCAATCGCACCAGTTCAGGAAAACAGCAGTTGCCCTTGACGTATTAGAGAACACAATCGGGGCGGCAGCGGAAGGACTGCTTCTGTATCTCCAATGTCTCCTTTTGCGCGGACACTATAACTGGAATTACGGTGACAGGCGCAACAACCCCCAAATGAATTGTCATCCCGAGATATCAACCCTCCCGCCGCTCCAATATCTTGGCCACCAGTTCCAGGTCACTCGGCTTGTCCACATCGATCGCCGCTTCCGCTATCGGCAGTATGATCGGTTCCGCCCGCAACCCCATGCGCTGCCCCGCCTCCGCCATCGCCTGTTTGAAACTGATTGTCCGGCTCAGCGCCCGCAGCAGCAGCCAGGGGCCGAAATGGGCGAAGATCTTCCAGCCCTTTTTGCGATCTTTCTCGACCGCCGACCAAAGGGCGACCGCCGGTTTCGCTGCCGCATTGTGCAAGGCGAACAGATTGGCGCCGCTATAGGCGCCGCCGCGGAATTTCAGCCAGGTGCGGCGGGCGTCGGGATAGGCGGACAGCATTGTCCGGCGCTCGACCACGGCGACCGCGACATCCTGTCCGCTGTGCGCCTGAAAGAAATGGTCGATTATCTCCCCGGTCAGCAGCGCATTGTCCGCCGTGGTCACCAGCACCGGCCATGGCGCAATATCGGTGCCGATGACGCCGTGGATGCTGGTGGCGATACCATCACTGGATTCGACAAAGGCGATGCCGTCATGTTCTGCCAGATCCGGACTAAGGCCGGCCTTCAGCGCTTCGGGCGACTGGGCCATGATCACGATCTTGCCGATATAGGGCGATCCAAGCAGCGCGCGCGCCACCCGTTCGAGCATGGTCTGACCGCGGATCGGGATCAGCGCCTTATATTGGACGTTGCAATAAGCGGCCATCGGGTCGCCCTCGGGTCGCTGGCCAGCCAGGATGATCGCCGTCCACAGCGGCCTCTGGTCGGGGGACAAATCTCCGGCGGACATATCGGGGTCAATGAGAGGGGGCACGGGCGTCCTTATAATGTTCGATCGCGTCCTGCGAAAACCGGCTGCGCAGACAATATGTTAGACGCAGCGAAGGCTTTTGCAAAGCAGGCCTTGGCAACAACCGTTTCCGTTCCGCCACGCGCATCCCCCGGATGGCGACCGCGTAGACTTCTGAGAATAATTTGTCCAAAGACAGCAATGGGCGGATTGGTTCCGTCGGTAGCCAGCGAGCAGATGGGGTCGGACATCCGATGGAAGACATATGAGTTCCGATTCATCGAGCGATCCCCGGCGCATCGGTTTTCTGTTCAATCATGACGAACTGCATCAGGTCGCCCATATTGCGCCGATCATTTCCGCGCTGCAGCGGCAGGCGCCGACCGCGCGCGTCGAAGTCATCACCTCCAGCGACCGGCAGGCCGAGGCGGTTCGCGAGTTTCTCGATCCCGCCTTGCCGACGCCAGCCTTCTGGTCGATCCGGCCGCATGCCGGGACTCGGCTGGTCGAAAAAATGCTGGGCAATATGATCCCGCTCCACCGGCTGAGCAGCCTGAAGCGAAGCACCGACCTGTTCCGGCAATTTGATGCGCTGGTGGTGCCGGAGACAACCACGACCTATCTCAAGAAAAACAATCCATCCGACCGGCCAAAACTGATCTTCTTTCCCCATGGCGCCGGCGATCGGTCGATCGGTTTTTCTCCGGAAATGCGCCTGTTTGACTATGTGTTGCTGCCCGGCGCAAAAACCCGCGACCGGATGCTGGCGGCCGGCGTGATCCGCCCCGACAATCACCGCATCGTCGGCTATCCCAAGTTCGAAGCTTATGCGGACCGGCCGCCGGTCAGGCTGTTCGACAATGACAAGCCGATCGTGCTCTACAATCCGCATTTTGATCCCTTGCTCTCCTCCTGGTTCCGCTTCGGCGAGCAGATTCTCGACTATTTCGCGCAGCAAAATGACTATAATCTGATTTTTGCGCCACATGTCATGCTGTTCCAGCGCAAGCTTCTGGCATCGGTCGAGCACCGCTTGCTAAAGTTCCGCCAGCGGATCGACCCGCGTTTTGCCGCGCTCGGCCATATCCATATCGACACCGGCAGCACCCGCAGCGTCGACATGACCTATACCAGCGCCGCCGATATCTATCTCGGCGATGTCAGCAGCCAGATTTACGAATTTATCCGGGCACCGCGTCCAGCGATTTTCCTCAATTCCCATGATGCCAAATGGCAGGGCAATGCCAATTACGAACATTGGACTTTTGGCCCGGTGCTCGATGATCTCGCTGGTCTTGGGGCGGCGCTCGCGGAAGTCTCGCCACTATCGGATCCATTTCGAGAGGCCCAGACGCGCGCCTTTGCTTATTCTTTCGATATCGATGCTGACCGGCCGCCGTCGCAGCGCGCGGCCATGGCGATTGCCGAATTTCTGAACCTGCCGCAGCCGGACCAGCCAACTCTCAAATAATCGGCGGTTCGATCGTCAGAAAGTCCCTGATCTCGACCGAATTCGGCCCGAGGGTGATCGGGTTCCGGACGCCGGGCAGCACACAGATATCGAACAATTCGGTAATCGCGCCTTCGAAGCGCAGCCATTGCGCGACCTCGCCACTGGCTTGCGACACAATCTGCACCCCGCACCAGGCCTCGCTGTCTTTTT
>NZ_JBALTF010000096.1:2763-7000 GCF_036964675.1 Parasphingorhabdus sp.
GGCTCTCCACGTCGATGATCAGCCCGCCATCATCGCGATGATCCCGCCAGCCATTGGCGACGTCCGAGCGGGAGACGGCGCTGACATATTTCGCTTTTCCATCGACCATCGCCAGACCGTTGAGATGGCAACGATCCTCGGCGATAATCTGGCTGATGAAATCGGGTTTCCAGACCGGCTTGAAACTGTGCGTCAGACTGGGTTCGCACAGGCAGTTGAAGCGGGTGTTGACGAAGATGATCTTGCCATTGTCCTGAATGCCGATTTCGTGGATGTCGACATTGCCGGTGGTCTGCAAATTGCGCGGCACATAGACCTTGTCATGCACCTGATTGGCTCGCTGATTCGGCCCCAGCACATTTTCCATACGCACAATCTGGGTCAGCGTGCCGAGATAGATACGGCCGGCATCGCCGGTTACGCCCATCGCCTGCGGATAGACCGCTTCATGCAGCGCCAGCTTTCCGTCCGGGCCATGGCCGATCAGATAGAGCCGCCCGGTCTGGTAGGAGGTAAAGCCGATCGCGATGTCATGCGTCGCCAGAAAGGACGCCAGACCCGGCGAGAAACTGATATCGATGCTGCCAGCCTCTGCAGCCGCGGTCGGCGGGACATCCGTCGGGACATTTCTATTTTCCGGCGCGATGGTTTCGACGCCATCCGCACCTGGCTTGTCCTTGCTCACAATATCGCTCCCGTTCGGCAATCGGCCTCGATCAGCGTTCTTTCCATAAAAGCACTGTGGCGCAAAGACTTAAATATATCCGCCTGCCGGGTGCGTCGCCAAAAATTGCGCTGTGCGGCGCGTCAGAAATCGACCGCGATGCCCTTATGCTCCCAGTCGCCATAACGAGTGGGTCCATTTTTGTCGGCAATCTCTTCGGCTTTTTCCAGCGGATCGGGTGCCGGCACCGGCTTGCTTTTGGAAAGATGCGCCGGCGCCTTCACATGGGCCGGTCGCTCGCCGGGTTTTCTATCGCTATCGGTCATATTTTTCGCCTGTCCGCCAAATTGAATCGCTCCGCCTCAGCCCCTATATTGAGCCTGAGACAAGCATATTCAAGCGAGTAGAGACGATGAATTTCATGAAGACAACCATGCTATTGGCAGCACTGACGGCGCTGTTCATGGTCTTGGGCTATTCGCTCGGCGGCAGCGGCGGCGCGATCATCGCCCTGCTGGTCGCGGCGGGCATGAACCTGTTCACCTATTGGAACGCCGACAAGATCGTGCTGAAAATGCACGATGCGGTCGAGGTGGATGCCTCCAGCCATCCCGAATTTTACAATATGGTCAAAAATCTCGCCCAGCGCGCCCAGCTGCCGATGCCGAAAGTCTATATTGTTGACCAGCCTCAGCCGAACGCCTTTGCCACCGGCCGCGATCCCGAACATTCCGCGGTCGCCGCCACCACCGGCCTGCTCAAAATGCTCAGCCATGACGAGATCGAGGGCGTGATGGCGCATGAACTCGGCCATGTGAAAAACCGCGATACGCTGATCATGACCATGGTCGCGACGATTGCCGGTGCGGTGTCGATGCTCGCCAATTTCGGCATGTTCTTTCGGGGCAACCGGGGCGTGGCCGGGATCATGGCGGTGCTGATCGCGCCCTTTGCCGCGATGATTGTGCAAATGGCGATCAGCCGCACCCGCGAATTCGGCGCCGATGCTGCGGCAGCACAGATCAGCGGCAAGCCCTTGTCGCTGGCCGCCGCGCTGGACAAGATTTCCGTCGAGGCGGCGCGCATTCCCAATCCGGTTGCCCAGCGCAACCCGGCGGCGGCTCAGCTTTATATCGTACCCGGCGGCGTGCGGCAGATGTTCTCCACCCATCCGGCGACCGAAGACCGGATCGCCGCCTTGCAGCAAATCGCGCGCGGTGGTGGCTCTGGCGGCTGGTCCAGCCGCCCGGATGAAATCGGCGACATGGCCCGCCTGCGCAAACCGAGCGCGCTCGACCCGACGCGCTAGCTGGGGCCGACAGGGGAGCCTCCGGAAGCGGTGTATTCGTTGGCGGAATTAGATTTTACTTCCGTGTGTAAAGTACCTCCCAAAACGACCAATACGGGCTTCTCACATGGCAATTTTTTGACCGGCATTTGCGTTTTCAGTTCTGTTATTTTCATAATGCCTCGTTGGAACAGCAGGTGCTCCACGTTCCGCAGCGACAGCGGAAAACGGACGTACATCATCAGAACCAGACGGATAATCTCGGGTGATGAATTGAAGTAGCGAAACGGGTCGTCGACGTTACTCATTCAGGCCAATTGGCAGCACCCACCTCCGTCAGCTACTTTGCTTTGACAGCAGCCGATAGAGGTCACCGAACTGATGCGGATGGATGAATCTCCAGCTTGAATAACGCCCGGGCAACAGTGCCTTTAGGCAAGAAGCCGCCAGTGTAAGTCCGTCGGGCGGGTAGTCTCTGAGCCTTATCGAAGTAATCCTTTCGCAGCCCGACCCAGATGGCATATTCGCCGGCGACCGGATTGACGACACCATTGGACTGACGTTGCCCCTGCAATGCATCGCATCCAATCCCATCATAACTATAACTGGTGTGGAGCCTTCGTGGCAGCTTGTAGTTGCTATTATTCTGCAGATGCCGTTGGTATGGCTTTCGCCCGAGATAGTCGGCCCCGCTGCTCGTTCCCGCCATGGGTCCGTCGGGCCCATAGACAAGCAGCATCAGCGGCCCCGAACCGATGTCCTTGGTCTCAATCTGCAGCCAGTCGCCATTTGGGAAGTTTGGGAGATTGAACTTGAGGGTCGGGGAGATCGAGAAAACGTAGTCGTGGTCATCGCAGACCATCTCGAAGCTGCTCGAAGGTTGTTTTATGGTCGGACCAGGATGAACATAGGCAGGACTTTTGTCGATACGATTGTTGCCGGTTGGCAATTTTGCCCATACCCCCAGGTTCTTTGGGAAAGGCCGCCATTCCCCATCGATATCTGGGAAAGGCCGGCGCTCACTCGGCCGCGACGATTTAATGGAGAGCTGGTACGGGGGCAAAGGCCGATTATAAGAAGAAGGACTCTGGCGCGTCACGATAAGCAGGTAGATCTCATAGCGACCCTGTTGCACTTGGGTGATGCGTTGGTGACCATTTCCTCTAAGCGTCGTCGGTCCCGCGACATCGCACAGCCAGCTGCCATCAGGCGCCCGCACCACTAGGTCAAGAGCCCCGGGGTGTCTCGTTTTCAAATTAAGATCGATTGGGTGGCTATACGGCTGATCGACATCCAGCAGCATCACCGGCGATGCGGAAATAGCGTTGGTTTCTCGTGTGCAGCCTCCGATTTTCGCTTCAGGTCCATAGCTGCGCTCTAAAAGGCTGCAAGCAAGGGAGCCACTAACATAATTGAATCCTGGTGCCACCATGCACTTGTTGTAACGAGAAGCCAGATCACCGGATTGCTGCATATAATCCCGAAAGTTGTGCGGATAGATGAATGTTCGCTTGTTTTTAGGCTTAACTGCGTGCCCCATTGACCGAATAAACCCGACCGCCCGCATTGCCGGATAGCGGGTGCCGGCGAGATCGGCCTCGAAGCAGCCATTCTGCGTATAGTCGTTATAGTCGCCGCAGGACCGCGTGCCGAGTAGCGAGGATAGGCGATAGGTCGGTGTTCGCTCGGCGTCATATCCTATGCCAGTCCTGTTGAACTTATCCAGACTGAACCATGGCAAGGTCGATGGGACGCCGTTCCAGCGTTCCTCTCTACCCTGATACCAATCACGTGGGCTCATAGTCGAGGAATAGTCCACGCCGTCCCCTCCGCCAGCGATATCACCATGCAGACGATATTGGGCCAGTGCTGGCGCGGCAAATCCCACCAGCAATCCCAACAAACCCAATAGACCCAGCAACCAGTGTTTCATAATTCTTCTCCGAGCATCGTGTTTGTCACTACACCATTTGATAAAAGAGAGCTGGCTATGGCCGCAGTGTTTTGCATCGTGGCATAAGCTTTGGTCCTGCAACCACCGTGAATAATGACGGCGACGGGAAATGGTCCATCGCCTGATGGCAAGCGCAACTCGCCAATTTGAAGTGGGTCAGCTATCGACGGCATGGGCCGCGGATATCACATTGTCAGCTGTGGCTGGACAATCTGTCTGCATCCCCAAGTCCTTGCGCCTCATATATAGCGACCCGGGCTAATAACATCCCGAGTTGCAGCGCTGCCAGGTGGCGCGCTAGCTGGGGCCGACAGGGTAACCGCCGGATGCG
>NZ_JBALTF010000097.1:0-6524 GCF_036964675.1 Parasphingorhabdus sp.
GCGGATTTGCCAAAGGTGCGCCCCTGGCGAGCGCGCACGGCACAGCGATTGCGTCGCTGATTTCGATGAGCCAGAAAAATAGCGGCAGAGGATTATTATCGGCTGATATTTATGGCAGCGATCCGGCCGGAGGCAACGCAACCGCGATAGCGCGCGCGCTCGGCTGGATGGCGACCCGGACCATTCCGGTGGTGACCATCAGCCTTGTCGGGCCAGACAATGGCTTGCTCCGCCGGGCGATCAGATCTGCGCAAGCCAAGGGCATGCTGATTGTGGCTGCCGTGGGCAATGACGGGCCTGCGGCACCGCCCCGGTTCCCGGCGGCTTACAAGGGCGTCCTCGGAGTGACAGGCGTGGATCGCCAGCATCGGGCACTGCCCGAAGCCGGCATTGCTACACCGGTCGATTTCGCTGCGCCCGGAGCGGACATCAAGGGCGCATCTCCAGATGGGAAAACCGTGCCGTTGCGCGGCACATCCTTTGCCGCGCCAATGGTAGCGGCTCGTCTCGCCGCTCATTATCCCTCTCCCAATATTGCCCGCATCGAAGCGGCCGTAAACGCGCTGATCGGCGAAGCTAGGGATCTCGGCAAAAAGGGTGCGGACAAGGTCTATGGCCATGGCCTGATCTGCGAAAACTGCGCGATCCGCTAGATTTTCAAATATTTTTCGCAAGCGATGGATTAAATCGGCAAGCCGGTTCGTTCTCCTGGTAGATGACGAAAATGTCATCGTCACAAACGGAGACATATCATGAAAAAATTGATCGCAAGCACAATCACAATCGCGCTTCTGGCTACAGCGCCTGCATCAGCCCAGTTGCTTGGCGGCAGCGGCGGTATCGGAGGCTCGCTCGGTGGTTCACTGACCGGGGGTCTGGGCAGCAATGGGCCGGAGACCATTGGCCAGGCTGGAGGCACCCTGACCGGACGCGGTGGTGTTGCCAGTTCCACGCAAGTGGACCGGACGGTTGACATCCGGTCAGGCCGAGTAGCGACCGATGCCAATAATAATTCCAGTGCCAATGGCTCGCTCCTCGGCGGTGTCGATCCCATGAACAATGTCGCCAATGGAGCAGCGAGCGGCTCTGCTTCCGGGTCTGCAAATGGCAGCTCGGATACGACTTTGCTCGGCACCGATGCGGTGCGTTCGACCGCCGGACAGGCGTTTGGCACAACCCGCAATACCGCCGGGAGCGCAAGATCAGCCGCCAGCGGCGCTGCATCGACCGGGGCCGGAATGGCTCGCAATGCTGTCGCCGGCGCGATGGGTGTCGGTTCCCTTGCCGGCAGTGCGGCAGGTAACGGCATGGCAATGGGCAATCTGGGCCAACTCGCAGCCTCGGGCAGCACCGCTGCCAATGCCGATGGTATGTTTGCTGTCGCACCCGGAATGCCGATCGAAGACCCGAAGGGCCGCGTGATTGGCTATGTTCAGGAAGTCCGGCAGAGCGGTTCGGGCGTAGTCAATTCCGTGGTTGTTGAATCCGGCAACCGCACCGCCACCTTGCCTGCGGCAGATTTCGCCGGATCGGGCGATGTGCTGGTGACCGGGATGAGCAAAGGCCAGATCAAGCAAGCTGCCAAGCAGCAGGAAAAAACGCCCGCAGCCGAAACCAATCAATAGAGAGTTTGCTGGCAGGGTGCCGATGACCTGAAAAAGCCCCCCTCCCCCGGCACCCTGTCTGCAATGGGCGCGTCAGACCAGGGTCTGGCGCGCTTTTTTCTGTGATTTGACCTGAAACTGGGATCACAAGCGGACCGACAGATTCGCTATCCGCAATGGCCCGTCCCGCCGAACGAACGCGCCCAAATCCCTGCCACGCTCGCTCATCCCGTCCAAATCCCGATGTGACGCTTGCATCTGAACCCAAAGCGCTTAAATTATAAGCATGAATTTAGCAGATCCGTTCAAGTCCGGTAATCCATTGCCGCCCAACACGCCCGATATACTCGATGCGCGCTTTGCCATTGGCGATGTCGTGCGCCATCGCATTTTTGATTTTCGCGGCGTTATCTATGATATTGATCCGGTCTTCGCCAATAGCGAAGAATGGTATGAGGCGATTCCAAAGGATTTGCAGCCGCCGAGAGACCAGCCATTCTATCATCTGTTCGCGGAAAATGCCGAGAGCAGCTATGTCGCCTATGTCAGCCAGCAAAATCTTTTGCCCGATGACAGCGGCGAACCGATCAGCCATCCCGATGTCGCTCGCCTGTTTCAGGCAACCGAGAGTGGCAAATACAAGCTACACAGCATTCATCAGCATTAGAGGCCGGTACGAAAGCACCGGGGCGGGCCTGATCAGGACTTGATCTTCCAGCCCGATTTCAACAAGAAATAGCAGAGTGTCGCCAGGCCGATATTGATCGCCAGCAAGACCAATGCGCCGACTATGATCGGCGAATCCGCTACGCCCAGAAAGCCATAGCGGAATCCGGATATGGCGTAGAAAAACGGGTTCACATGGCTCACCGCCTGAAACACCGGAGACAGGCGGTCGATCGAATAAAATGTGCCGGACAGGAGCGCCAGCGGCGCGACCACGAAATTGCTGACCGCAGCGGCATGGTCGAATTTTTCCGCCCAGATCGATGTCAGCACGCCGAGCAGCGACAACATCGCCGCGCCCATGAAGCCAAACCAGAGCACTGCCCAGCCATGGACGATGTCGACATTGACGCCCGGCCAGATGAACATCGCCAGCCAGACCGCGAAACCGACCAATATCGCTCTTGTCATCGAGGATGTAACCAGCGCCGCCAGCAATTCTCCGACCGACAGCGGCGGAGTCAGATAATCGATGATGGTGCCCTGAATCTTGCCGACCAGCATCGAAAAGCTGCTGTTGGCAAAGGCATTTTGCAACATGCCCATGCAGATCAGGCCGGGCGCGATAAAGTCGGCGAACGGCACACCCAATACGGTGCGGTCACCGCGGCCCATGGCGACGGTAAAAATGATCAGGAACAATAATGTGGTGATCGAAGGGGCCCAGATCGTCTGCAACTGGACTTTGACAAACCGCCGGACCTCTTTCCAGTAGAGCGCCAGAAATCCGGCCCAATTTACGCCGCGAATGATCGGCACTCCGGGTTCGGCAAAGTGCATCGCATTGGCCGGCAGGCCGCTTGTCTGATCTTTTTTGGATTGGTCGAGCATATTCATTCCGCCTATCGGCTCACAGCGCCAATCACAACCCCATATCGCGCAAATAGCGTGCCAATATCATGGTTGTATAATCACCCCGTCGACCCTATATCGCCCGTAACTCGAGATGATTAGGACTTTGCATGGCTTGGACGGATGAGCGAATCGATTCGCTGAAGAATATGTGGGAAAAAGGCCTGACCGCCAGCCAGATCGCCGAAGAACTGGGCGGCGTCAGCCGTAATGCCGTGATCGGCAAGGCGCATCGCCTTGGCCTGAAGTCACGTCCCTCTCCGGTAAAAGCCAAGCCACAGGCCAAAAAAGGTGTGAAACCCGCACCCAAGGCGAAAAAGCCACCGGCAAAGGCCGGTGCCGTTGCCAAGCCGAAGGAAGAGCATGTTGCGCGACGCGCCATGCCACCACCAACGCCGGCAGCCCGCACCCATGCCGCTCAACAGGCCCGCCAGCCCAAGCATGATGGCCCGAAGGTCGTCTCTGTCGGTCCCGGCGGCTTCTTGCGTCAGGGTCCCGGTGACCAGCAGGCACCGATTCCACCCGCACCGCCGCGCCGTCTGGTTCCGGCCAAGCCGAGCGACGAAATTGCCGACAAGACCAGCCTGCTCGACCTGAATGACAAGATTTGCCGCTGGCCGATCAACCATCCGGGCGAACCCGACTTCCATTTTTGCGGCCAGGAAGTGAACCCGGGCTTTCCCTATTGCGTCGAACATTGCGGTCGTGCGTTTCAGGCCCAATTGCCGCGCGGTGCCCGTCGTGCGCCGCCACCGCTGCCCTTTGGCGGCCCACGGGTTCGTTAAGCCCGAAATTCGTCAGGCAAGCGACCAAATTACAACAATTTTCAATGCACTGGCCAGAGACCGCATAAGTCTCTTGCCAGTGTGACTCCTGCGCTCTTATAGGGTCGAACATGTCTGATGATCTGTTCGGTTCCAACCCGCCAACCCAATCCAAAACCGGTGACTATGATGCCTCGGCGATCGAGGTTCTGGAAGGGCTTGAGCCTGTCCGCAAGCGGCCCGGCATGTATATTGGCGGAGTTGATGAGCGCGCGCTCCATCATCTCGCTGCCGAAGTCATCGACAATAGCATGGACGAAGCGGTTGCCGGCCATGCCAGCCGGATCGAGATCACGCTGGACGCCGACAATCGTCTGACCGTCAGCGACAATGGTCGCGGGATTCCGGTCGATCCGCACCCGAAATTTCCCGGCAAATCAGCGCTCGAAGTGATCATGACCACGCTCCACTCGGGCGGCAAATTCTCGGACAAGGCCTATGCGACATCGGGCGGGCTGCACGGCGTCGGCGTATCGGTCGTCAACGCCCTGTCCTCCGATACAATCGTCGAAGTGGCGCGCAACAAGACCATTTATCGCCAGTCCTTCTCGCAAGGTCTGGCGACGTCGAAACTCGAGGAAGTTGGCTCGACTCCCAACCGCCGCGGTACCAGCATCTCCTTCGTTCCCGATATCGAGATTTTTGGCGAAGGCAATCGGTTCAAGCCCTCACGGCTGTTCAAACTGGCCCGTTCCAAGGCCTATCTCTACGCCGGTGTCGAGATCCGCTGGAAATGCGATGAGAGCCAGGCCAGCGACGATGTCCCCGCAGAAGCGGTTTTCCAGTTCCCCGGCGGTCTCTCCGATCATCTGCGCGAACAGCTCGCCGGGCGCGAATGCGTCACCACCGATTTCTTCGCCGGCAGTCAGGATTTTCCGGAGGAACAGGGCCGGGTCGAATGGGCGATCACCTGGCCGATCTGGACCGATGGCAGCTATAGCTGGTATTGCAACACCATCCCCACGCCCAATGGCGGCACCCACGAAGCCGGCCTGCGCAACGCGCTGGTTCGCGGACTGCGGGCCTTTGGCGAGCTGGTCCAGATCAAGAAGGCAGCACAGCTGACCGCGGATGACATTATCTCCGGCGGCGAAATGATGCTGTCGGTGTTCATCCGCGATCCGCAATTTCAAAGCCAGACCAAGGACCGCCTGACCTCCCCGGAGGCGACAAAATTCGTCGAAAATGCGGTGCGCGACCATTTCGACCATTTTCTCACCGACAATATGGATCGCGGCAAGGCGCTGCTCGGTTTTGTCATGGAACGGATGGACGAGCGGCTGAAACGCAAGGCCGAGCGTGAGGTCAAGCGCAAGACCGCGACATCTGGCCGCAAGGTCCGCCTCCCCGGCAAGCTGACCGATTGTTCGATCGGCGATCCGGCAGGCACCGAATTGTTCATCGTCGAAGGCGACAGCGCTGGCGGTTCCGCGAAACAGGCGCGGGAACGCAAGACCCAGGCGATCCTGCCGATCCGCGGTAAAATCCTCAATGTCGCCTCCGCCAACAACGCCAAGATCATGGCCAATAGCGAGATTGCCGACCTGATCCTCGCGCTCGGTTGTGGCACGCGCAAGGACTGCGATCCGGATAATCTGCGCTACGAACGGGTGATCATCATGACCGACGCCGATGTCGACGGCGCCCATATCGCCACCCTGCTGATGACCTTTTTCTTCCAGGAAATGCCCGAAATGGTCCGGCAGGGACATCTCTATCTGGCGCGCCCGCCGCTCTATCGCATCAGCGCGGGAAACAAGAGCCTCTATGCTCAGGATGACGCGGCCCGTACGAAAATTGAAAATGGTCCGTTCAAGGGCAAGAAGGTCGACGTCAGCCGGTTCAAGGGGCTTGGCGAAATGAATCCGTCGCAGCTGCGGGAAACGACGATGGACCCGAAAACCCGCTCCATGTTCAAGGTGACGCTGCCGCAGGAATATGAGCAACGCGCCAGCGTCAAGGACCTGGTCGACCGGCTGATGGGCAAAAATCCCGAACATCGGTTCAACTTCATCCAGCAAAATGCCGCCAGCCTTGATGAAGATGTGATCGACGCCTAGTGGATAGAGCCTGACTGAAGCCAGTTACGGGAGATTATTGTGCGGTTCCATTACGCCTTCGCTCTGGTTCTGCTTTCCTGTTCGACGCTGGCAATTTCAAGTCACGCCCATGCGCAGACCGAGCCGGTCATCTCCCAGCAGCTTTCGCAGCGAGCTCAGGATGTGCTGCGCCTGTTGCAGGGAGAAGAGATTGAAGCCGAGGTTTTCGACGAGAATTTCCGCAATGCTGTGCCCCCTGTCCAGTTTCGCGCGCTGACCAGACAAGTTGCGGCGCAGCAGGGCCAGCCGCTGGAAATAATCTTGATCAACCCGCGCAACGCCAATTCCGCGATCCTCGAGATTCGCTATGAAAAATCTATTGGCACGGTCAATATGGACCTTGAAAACGATCAGCCTTATCGGATTTCCGGGTTGCAACTGACCGGTTTCGAAGCCGCGGGCAATTCGATCGCCGATGT
>NZ_JBALTF010000098.1:0-6379 GCF_036964675.1 Parasphingorhabdus sp.
GCTGGCCTTGATTTCGGAAGCCGATGGTCGTTTGGGCGAGGCGCAACAATTGCTGCGCGACGGCCTGGATTTGCTGAGCGTCCAATATCCGGAAACGCGCGCCGTCAACGGTGCCAAGGCGCGCCTCGCGGCATTTCTGTTGCGGCACGGACAGCAAGCCGAAGCACGCCAATTATATGATGAAGTCGTCGACAATTCGCTCGGCAAGCAAAGCGCGATTTCCGGCATGGCGAACCAGCTCGCCCCCTATTTCGCGCTTCTTGCAGCTGATGAAACGGCGACAGCGCAGTTTTTCAAAGCCTCGCAGATATTGGTTCGCCCAGGCGTCGCCGAAACCCAAGCGGTTCTCTCGCGGGAGCTGAGCGGGGGCACCGATGAAGCTGCGCGCATGTTCAGACAATCCATCAATCTAACCCGCAACATCGAACGGTTGCGGATCCGTTTCTCGGCGCTCGGCAAAATCGAACCGACGGATTCAGTCCGCCGACAAAGCAATAACCTGGCGTCCGAGATTGAAGAGCTGGAGAGAAGCCAGCAGCTCACTCAGGTCAGGCTCTCCGAATTTCCGCAATATCGCGCGGTTACAGATCGGTTCCTCAGCCTCGACCAGTTGCGCGCCACCATGCAGCCGGCCGAAGCCTATATGCGCATGACGATCATCGGCGGTGATATTTTCATGTTCTATACCGATCAGTCAGCAGCAAAAATTTACAAAGTGCCACTCGATGAGGCCGCGCTCGACGCAAGGGTAGATACAATCCGCGCGTCGATCTCGCTATTCGAAAATGGCCAATATATTACCTACCCTTTCGATATCGAAGCGGCGCGCGCTCTATATTCCGATCTTTTCGAACCGGTTTCTGTCCGGCTTGCAAGCAAGACGCATCTGATATTCGAACCCGATGGCGCCATGCTTCGCTTGCCCATCAATCTGCTGGTGGCTGACGATGCGTCCGTTTCACAATATCTTGCCAGAACCGAAGCGGTTGATGGAGATCCTTTTGATTTTTCCGGTGTCAAATGGCTCGGCCGGAACATAGATATCAGTACCGCCGTATCGGCCCGGGCATTCGCTGATGCACGGCAAGCACCCCAGTCCAATGCCTCACTTCAATATTTGGGTCTGGGCAGGAACCAGCCGGTACTGGCAAGCACCAAGGTCGCTGCTATCCGGGGCGGGGATCAAAATGACGATGCCCATTGCCAATGGCCGCTCAGCCAGTGGAACAACCCGATATCCGATAGCGAATTGCAAGAGGCCCAGTCTCTGTTCGGCGCAGAAAAATCCGCACTCATTACCGGCGCGGCATTCACCGATACCGCAATCTTGTCGGACAACAATATCAGCGATTACCGCATCTTGCATTTTGCCACCCATGGCCTGGTGACCGCGCCCAGCCCGTCTTGCCCGGCCAAGCCGGCGCTCCTAACATCTTTTGGAGGAAATGGATCGGACGGTCTTCTCGCCTTTGATGAAATTTTCGATCTGAAACTGGATGCCGATATCATCATCCTTTCGGCCTGCGATACCGCAGGCAAGGCCAGTATAGCGGTGACCCGCGAGGCCGGCGTTAGCAGCGGCGGCGGAACGGCTCTGGATGGTCTAGTCCGGTCCTTCATCGGCGCCGGCGGGCGTTCGGTGCTCGCCAGTCACTGGCCTGCCCCGGATGATTTTAACGCGACGGAACGGCTGATAAACGGATTGTTCAGCGACGGTCGAGGCCGCTCGATTACAGAAGCGCTCAGACTATCCCAGTTGGACTTGATGAACGACCCGGTCACATCGCATCCCTTTTACTGGGCGGGATTTGCCCTGATCGGTGACGGTGCCCGGCCATTTTTACCGAGCGAGACGAATCTGGCAGCCAGTCGCGAAACGTCTCCCGTCGCAAGCAAAGCGGCCCTAGAATGGTGACAGGAACCGCCATGCCAACAGACCCGGTTAAAAATAACCGCGATGTAAAAGAGGGAGCAAAGGGCGTGCTGCAATCCCTGCGCCGTCTTTTTGATCAGCTTGGCCCGATCCGCCTGGGATCGACCATATTGTTCATGATCCTCGCGCTGCTTGTCGCCCGCTACGCCTGGACGACGCCGCTGATCCAGGAAGCCGAGCGCGCGCTATACGATTTGCGCGCATCGGTATTCGCGCCAGAAGTCGAAAAAGACGAAAATATCGTCCTGGTCGTTTACAATGAAGACACGCTGAAGCTGACCGGCCAGCGGTCTCCGGTGGACCGGACGATCCTGGCCCTGGCCCTTGAAACAATCGACGCAGCCAAGCCCAAATCCATCGGCATAGATATTCTGTTCACGATGCCGCAAGATGACGATGCGTTGCTGCTTTCGGCCTTCAAGAACATGAAAACGCCAACCTTTCTGGCTTATGCCAACCCGGCGGAAAATCCGGAAATTGCTTTCGCCGAACATGAATTTCTGCAGCAATTTTTCAAAGATGCGCGCAGCGAGAATATTCAGCCCACCAACATAAAGCTGGAAACCGACAGCGACGGTGTCCAGCGCCGATGGACCCCGCACAAACCGGGTGCGCCTTCGTTCATGGCCATTGCGCTGACCGGTCCCAACCCAAAATTTGCCCAGAATGACGGCGCCATCCGCTATCATGTGCCGGCGACAACCGACGTACCGGTGTTCGACAAATTCCCGATTGAAAGCTTTGCTGATCCCGCCATTGCAGAAATGCTTGGCTCCTTCATCGCCGGCAAACATGTGCTGATCGGCGGCGACTTCGTCGATCGCGACCGGTTTGAAACCCCGGTTGGTGGATTGGCCGACATCAAGGGGGACGACGGCAAGATGATCGGGCTGGAAGTGCATGCCCATATGCTCGCCCAGTTGCTCAATGACGATCTGCCCACACCGATTCCGATCTGGACCCTGTGGCTGGGCGCCCTGATCGTTGCCATTTGCGGAGGCCTGTCTGCTCTGATCGTCGGCAACGCCTTGAAGGTTGGCTTCATCCTGCTCAGCCAGTTCGCCTTTTTTCTGATCTTTCCGTTCCTGTTACAGAATATCGGAATTGACACCCTTTCGCTGCCTGCCTTTGGCTGGGCTGTCGGGTGGTTGCTGGGCTATGCCTCGGTCGGCTCGGCTGCCCGGACGATCAATTCCAAGCAGCGGGCATTTGCGCAAAGCGCGCTTGGCAAATATCTGCCAAAATCGATTGCGAACGAGATCCTGAAAGATCCCGAAAAGCTGGCATTGCATGGTGAGAAACGGAAAATATTCGCGGTTTTCACCGATCTCGAAGGCTTTACCAAACTGACCCATGCGATCGAACCGGAAATGGTCGCCACCCTGCTCAACGATTATCTCGACCGGCTGAGCGAGGTGGCGCTGGAATATGGCGGTACCATCGACAAATTCGTCGGCGATGCACTGGTGACCTTCTGGGGGGCTCCGATCGCCTATCCCGATGATGGCGAACGAGCGGCCAAGGCGGCCTATGCGCTCTATCTGGCCGGCGAAGATTTCCGCAAGAATGTCCCCGATGGCGTGCCGCCGATTGGCAGAACGCGGGTCGGTATGCACTATGGCGACGCCATTGTCGGCAATTTCGGCGGCGAAGGCCGGATTCAATATACCGCTCTGGGGGATGCGATGAATACCGCAGCAAGGTTGGAAGCAGCAAATAAAACTCTGGAAACCAAAGTATTGCTGAGCCGGGAAGCGATGGAACGGACCGGTCTCGACTGGTACCGGCCAATGGGCCGGATCACGCTCCGCGGCAGATCCACGCCGGTCGAAGTGTTCGAACCGGTTCCCGACTGGGAAGAGAAAGATCGCGCGGCAGTGACCGCAATCATAGCCGCACATGAAAATGGTGATACTGCTTCCATTCAGGCACTGGGTGCCATGATCAAGATATATGGCGATGACCTGGGTCTCGCCAATTTGCGCAAACGACTGGAAAAGACTAAAAATGGAGAAAGCTATGCACTTGGATAAAAATATGTCGGCACAATCCGGCAAAATCACATCCCGCTTTGTGAAAGCGGCTCTCGGCACGGTTCTGCTTTTCGGCATTGGCGGCACTGCCATGGCACAGAATATGGTCGTACGCTCGACCGGACCTTCGGCCAGCAGCTATCCGGCGGGCAAAAAAATGGCGGACGATGCGAAAATTACGCTGAAGGCCCAGGACAAGGTGACCATATTGACCAAGTCGGGCACGCGCGTTCTCAGCGGTCCGGGAACCTATTCGCTCGCACAAGGGGGCGGATCGGCAGCGACCGCATCGGGTCGGCTGTCGAGCTTCATCAACAATCGTGGCAGCAGCCGGGCCAGAACCGGAGCGGTTCGCGGTGATACCAGCGCGGCGGTTGTTACGCCGAACAATCCCAATCTCTGGTTTCTCGACGTGACCAAAGGCGGGAGATTCTGTGTTACGGATCCAAATGGACTGGTTGTCTGGCGGCCGGATTACACCGGGTCAGCAACCGCCTCGATTGTCGAACCGGCGAATGGCAATGTCATCGAAATCGCATGGCGAAAAGGCAATCCGCTGAAGGCATGGCCGAAGGATGTTTTGCCGGTCACCGACGGTGCGAATTATCGGCTGCTCGGGTCGAGTGTACCGCAGTCGGTCGAGGTCAATTTCGTAGTGCTGGAAAGCGAACCAGTCGATCTTGATGAAACGGCGGCTATGCTGATCGCAAACGGGTGTACCGGCCAACTGGATTTGCTGGTTGAGACACTCAATTTGAACAATGAAGAACCGGGTGATCAGGGCTAGTCTCTGAGTATTTCTGCCGTCCTGGCTGAACGCTGGACGGCAGAACCGGTATGGTGGTTCCATGGGTCGCGCCGGAATCGTCACAAGACGGGGATATATATGACGCGATCGCGCACTACGTTTCGAACCACTGCCCTGGCGGCCAGTGTCACCATTTTCTTGTCCGGCTTACCGGCCTGGGGGCAATCGTCCGTCGCTGCGCCGACCAGGGAAGAAATTCAGCGCGGAGTCATTGATGAAGCGCTGAAGGGCCAGGCCCAGACGCTGTCCGTCGACGGAGACGTCGAACGGTCCGCCTGCCCACTCGCCGGGCCGGAATTTTCCGACGTCCGCTTCACGCTGAAGTCGATTGACTTTACCGGACTGGTTTCGGTTGATCCGTCGTCCCTGCGCGCATCCTATGCTGAATATCTCGGTCAGGAAGTCCCGGTTTCGGTCGTTTGCGATATCCGTGACCGGGCGGCAACCATACTCCGCAGAGATGGCTATCTGGCGGCGGTGCAAGTACCGCCGCAGACCATCGATCAGGGCAATGTCCGCTTTGATGTGCTGATGGCGCGGATGACCGCGGTTCAGGTCCGGGGCAATGCCGGATCATCCGAAGGCCTGTTGCGAAAATATATCGAAAAACTGGCCGCGCAACCGGTTTTCAATATCAACACGGCCGACCGCTACTTGCTGCTCGCACGGGATATACCGGGGCTGGATGTACGGCTTTCGCTCCGGCCGGTATCGGTAGAATCCGGGGGCAAGCCCGGCGAAGTCGTCGGAGAGTTTAATGTCGTCCGAACACCGGTCTATGCCGACGTCAATATCCAGAATTTCGGGTCTGAAGCAGTCGGTCGCTTCGGCGGACTGGCCCGAATCCGGTTCAACGATCTCACCGGAATGGGTGATGAAACCGTGATCAGCGGCTATTCCACCTCGGATTTCAAGGAACAGCAAGTCCTGCAAGTCGGCCACGAATTCACGGTCGGCGGCGAGGGTCTGAAATTCGGTGGCAATTTCACTTATGCGTGGACCAAGCCAGAGCTGACCGGTGGCATCGACATCGCTTCAGAAACGCTGGTGGCAACGGCCTACGCAAGCTACCCTTTCATTCGCAAGCAATCGCACAATATTTTCGGTACGGTTGGTCTCGACTATATTGACCAGCGCACCGATATATTGGGTGCCCGCGCCAATGAGGACCGGCTGAGCGTTGCTTATGCTCGGCTGGACTTCAACCAGATAGAACCGGGCAGCATTTCCGGACGCGGCGGCTATTCTGCGTTCGAACCCAAATGGGGCGTCGGCGGTTCGCTGGAAATCCGGCAGGGGCTGAAAATCTTGGGGGCCAGTCAGTGCTATGGTCCGGCATTTGTAAACTGCAGCATCGGTCAGACCGTCTTTCCAATCCGTCCCGATGGCGACCCGACCGCCTTCGTGATCCGGGGACAGGCAAAAATCGACTTTCGTCCGACCCCGCTGCTGGCACTGACACTGAAGCCACGGCTGCAATATTCTCCGGACGCGCTGTTCTCCTATGAAGAAGTTTCCGGCGGCAATTATACGACGGGCCGCGGCTATGATCCCGGAACAATCATCGGCGACAGCGGCTATGGCTTGCAGACGGAAGTCAGCTAC
>NZ_JBALTF010000099.1:0-6350 GCF_036964675.1 Parasphingorhabdus sp.
CCATCGACATAGCTGTTCATCAGGCAGATGGTCAGCGCTTCCACTTCTTCGGATGCCTTCAGCTTCTCGAGCCGCGCACGCATTTCCGGTACATCGAGCTGGCGAATGGTATGCCCCTTGGCATCCATCCGCTCGGGCGCTTCTATCGTTCGTTGTAGCGCCGCCATCGGTTCGGGCTTGGGCCAGATGATCCAGGCGGCGAGGCCACCGGGGACCAGACTGCGGGCAATCTGCATCAGATGGCGATGGCCTTCGGTGACAATCAGACCGACCTTGGCGATCTTCTTTTCCAGCATCGCGTTGGTCGCGACCGTGGTGCCGTGCAGGAACAGGTCGATGTCGCCCGGGGCAATATTCTGGCGCTCGCAAAGCGCTCTTGCACCATTGATCACCGCCTGTGACGGATCGCTCGGGGTTGATGGCACCTTGTCCCGGAAGGTTTTCCCGGTGGCTTCGTCAATCAGCAGCAGATCGGTAAAAGTTCCGCCGACGTCGACACCCAAGCGATATCCCATATTTCAATCTTTCTCTTGTAACACTGTCATTCAGGCTTCGGCTCTTGCGACCAGCGACGGCAGCGGACGGCCAATTATACTTTCGAACCATTGGTTGGTGGCGATTGCCTTGCGCAGATCGAGATCATGGCCGACGCCGGAGCGGTCGAGCAGGTTGATCAGATCTTCGGTCGCGATATTGCCGGTGGCATTGGGCGCAAACGGGCAGCCGCCCAGCCCGCCAAGGCTGGAATCCAGCGTTTCTACGCCGGCCTGGATGGCGGCCCAGGCATTGGCGATGCCGGTGTTGCGGGTGTCATGAAAATGGGCGCGCATGCCGATATGGGCGGGCAATATTTCCCGGAGCCGTCCGAACAGGTCGGTGACCTGCGCCGGTACGCCGACACCGATGGTATCGGCCAGGGCAATTTCCATCGGGTCTTCGGCGGCCATTTCCTCGGCAATATGGAGGACCGTCTCGGGATCGACCGCGCCTTCGAACGGACAGCCAAAGGCCGCCGATATCGTGACCTGGGCTTTCAGCCCTTCGGCCTTGGCAAAGCGGATCATCTCGCGATTTTCCTTGATGCCCTGTTTTATCGTCTGGCCCTGATTTTTCTGGCCGAACGTGTCGCTAGCCACAACCACGCAGCCCGCTTCGTCGATCCCGCGCTTGTTGCCTTCCCGCGTCGCCAGTCCGCGCAGCACGCCGCGCTTGTTCAGGCATAGTCCGATATAGGAAATATCGTCGCGGTCGGGCAGTCCGGCGATCACCGCCTCGGCATCGGCCATTTGCGGCACGCGTCCCGGATGAACAAAGCTGGCCACTTCGATCCGCTTCACCCCGGCATCCAGCATGCGATGGATCAACCCCAGCTTGTCCGCCGTTGAAATGATCTCGGCTTCATTCTGCAGCCCGTCCCTTGGACCGACTTCCAAAATTGTGACCGCTGTGCGACTGGCTGTGCTCATATAAATTGTATACAATCCTGATAGTGCTTTGTATAGGAGAAAGCATGATGCGGGAGTATTTTTCATGACGCAAGGGGCGTTGACAGGTTTACGGTTGATCGAAATGGGCCAGTTGATCGCGGGGCCGTTCTGCGGTCAGCTGATGGGCGACCACGGCGCCGAAGTGATCAAGATAGAGCCACCCAAAGTCGGCGATGCGATGCGCAGCTGGGGACAGGGCATCCCGCTCTGGTTTTCCGTTGTCGGTCGCAATAAAAAGTCGATAACCCTGAATTTGCGGGAAAAAGAGGGCCAGGCGATCGTCAAGAAGCTGGTCGAGAAATCCGACTTTCTGCTCGAAAATTTCCGCGCCGGTACGCTGGAAAAATGGGATCTGAGTTACGAAACGCTCAGCGCCATCAACAAGGGTCTGATCATGATTCGCGTGTCCGGCTATGGCCAGACCGGCCCCTATTCAAACCGCGCCGGCTATGGCGGCATCGGTGAGGCAATGGGCGGCATGCGCTATATCATGGGCGAGCCCGACCGTCCGCCCAGCCGCGCCGGCCTGTCGATCGGCGATTCGCTGGCCGCGACCTATGCCTGTCTCGGCGCGCTGATGGCGCTGGAATATCGCCATAAAACCGGCGAGGGCCAGGTGGTCGATTCGGCGATTTATGAAGCGGTTCTGGCCAATATGGAATCGACCGTCGCGGAATATACGGTGGCCGGACATATCCGCGAACGCACCGGCTCGATCCTGCCGAAAATCGCGCCATCCAACGTCTACCCGACCAGCGACGGCAGCGTTCTGATTGGCGGCAATCAGGACAGCGTGTGGAAGCGGATGTCGGCGATGATGGGACGCCCGGAACTGGGCGAGGATCCGCGCTATGCAACCCATATCGCGCGCGGCGAACATCAGGCCGAACTGGACGATCTGATCATGGAATGGACCAGAACCATCGCCAGCCAGGACTTGCTGGACATGTGCGAGGAACATGGCGTGCCCGCCGGCAATGTCTATCGCGCACCGGAAATGCTCGCCGATCCCCATTTCAAGGCGCGGGAAGCGCTGGTCAAGGTAGACCATCCGCAGCATGAAAATTTCGTGATGCAGAATGTCGCGCCCAAACTTTCGAAAACCCCCGGCCATATCGACAGCGTCGGTCCGGAACTCGGGGCGCATAATGAAGCGGTTTATGGCGAATTGCTCGGCATGGACAGCGCGACGATGGCCGATCTGCTGGAGCGCGGTATTATCTGAAGATCAATATCGGAAGATCAATCTTCGGCAGTCCGCCTGGTGGCACCGCTGAAGCTATGGAAGGCGCGGCGGATATGGCTGGTCATCACCGCGCCGGCCCATTGGCGATCCTTGGCAGCGAAAGCGGCAATCAGCTCATCATGATCTGACCCCGATTGGATCAGGTCATCCTGCGAATATTGATTGGCCGTGCGCCGGACCACCGGCTGTTCGACCAGCGCTGGCAGCAATTTGCTCAATCTTGGTGATTGGGCGCATTCCAGTATAAGATCGTGAAACTGTCGGTTGGCATCGAGGAAAGTCGTGATGTCGGGCTCCGGCCGATGAACCGCCTTTGTCAGCCGATCATTGATCGTCCGCAAGCGGTTCAGGCTGTCGGCATCCATCCGCCGCGCGGCCCGTTCGGCGGCATGGGATTCCAGCATCGCCCGCAGCGTAAACATTTCGTCTATTTCATCATCCGACCAATCCGCGACCGAAAGCCGCTTGGAGGCGCTGCGCACCAGCAGCATTTCATTTTCCAGTCGCTGGACCGCATCGCGCACCGGGGTCCGTGACACGCCGGAAATCTCCGACAGCCGTTCCTCGGTCAATTGCATACCCGGATGGGCCTCTCCATACAGAATGAAGCTGCGGATTTTTTCATAGGCGGTGTCGGAAGCGCGGCTCATGCACCGGCTATTGGCGGAATAAACAGCGTTGGGCAAGTCTTACGCTTTTGGGCAGTTTCCGCTTGACGGAGGGCAATTGTATACAATAGAACGGCATCAGGGAGTTTTTGATTACCATGCCCGAACCGAAATTGCTATGAAACGGATAAAGGTCATTGTCCCCATCCCGATGGATGAGGCCGGTGTCGCCGCCCGCGCAGAACAATTGCCCGCAGATTTTGTCCGCGCCGGTTTCCAGCCCGAATTTGTCGCCGTTCCCTGGGGCGCTGCCCTCGGCGACAGCTATCATGACACTTTGCTGATGGACTGGACGGTTTTTCAGGCCGGGATCACAGCCGAAGAAGAAGGCTATGCCGGGGTGCTGATCGACACGGTCAGTGACAGCGGCTTGCGCGCGCTCCGTTCGCGGCTCAATATTCCGGTGGTCGGACCCGGCGAAGCGGCCTTCGCCGCCGCAATGATGCTGGGCAAGAAATTCACCGTGCTGACGATGTGGCCGGAATGGTTCCCGCTCTACGAAAAAACCCTCACCGAATATGGCTGGTGGGAACGGGTCGCTTCGCTGCGCTCGATCGACACAAGGCCAGACGTCACCGAATTGCTGGCCGGCAAGGAAGAAGTGATTTTCGACAAGCTCAGGGCCGAAGCGATGCTGGCGATGGAAGAAGATGGCGCGGATGTCATCGTCCTCGGTTCGACCACGATGCACCAGTCGGCCAAATATCTTGACGCCAACCTGCCGATCCCGGTGCTCAACCCCGGCCAGGTTGCCTATAAATTTCTCGAAACGCTGATCGAACTTGGTCTTACCCACAGCAAGAAGGCATTTCCTTCTCCCGAGGTGCCGAAAGACGCGGACATCAGAAAGGGGTGGTATTAATGGCTGACTGGACTCCCGGCATGGCGGGACAGGTGCCGCTGCCCTATCCCTTCTATATCGATATCGTGACCAAGCGCTATTTCGATGGTGTCGACAACAAGAATATGACTCAGGTGCTCAACTGTTTCGCGCCCGACGCGATCCTGCACGAGGCCACGTCCGACACGACCCACAAAGGTCGCGATGCGATCCGGGCAATGTTTGAAAAGCTGTTTGCGGATTTCGAGCAGATCTGGCACGGCAATTTTGTCCACACGGCCGATCCCGGATCAAACGCCATCTGTTCGCAGTTCACCGTGCTGATTACTCCCAATGGTGGCGAGCAATTGCGCTATGAAAATTGCAACCGCTTCTATTGCAAGGACCGCCTTTTCCAGGACGTCACCGTCTATATGAGCGGCGACAATCTGCTCAAAGAAGGAGATGCCTGATGCAATATGAACCCGGCCTCTCCCGCGCTGAGCTGATCGAACTGGCGACCAAAATCTATTTCGGCAATGTCGACGCCAAGAATATGGACGCCGCGCTCGACTGTTTCCATGACGGCGCCCTATTCTGTGTCCAGACCGCCTTCACCCGCCATAGTGGAAAAGAAGAAATCCGGCGCATGTTCGAAGATTTCTTCGGCGCTTACGAGACCATCGTCCACCGCGATTTCACCTGCACCGTCGATGAAGCCAATGGCCGCATTGCAGCCAGCTTCACTGCGGAATTGACCGATGCCGATGGCAGCGTCACTTTGCTCAACAACACCAATTTCTGGCGGGTCCGGGACGGAAAATTTCAGGAAGTCTATGTCTATATGAGCGGAGCCAATGTGCTCGTTTAAATCTGTTTGACGGGTCAAGAGGCCTGCAAATCATTCCATTCAGGGAAGGAAGAAAAATGCGTCGCATCAAAACAGTTCTTTCACTTTCAGCCGGTTTCGCCGCGCTGGTTGGTTTCAACCCGGCCTTCGCCCAAGTCGGTGGCGATCAGTCAGCGAGCGAAGGCGAGGACAGCAATGTCATCATCGTCACCGCGCGTCGGCAGAATGAATTACTCGCTGACGTTCCGGCGTCGGTCACCGTGTTTACCGAAGAAATGCTCGACCGCACCGGTGTTCAGCAAGCCGATGAATTTGTCCAGCTGACCGCTGGTGTGACGATTGTCAGCGGCACCGCAGAAGCGGGCGACACCCAGATCAACATCCGCGGCATCAATGGTGCGCGCGATGCCGAAAGCTCGGTTGCATTGGTGGTCGACGGCATTCTCAAGACCAACACCGCCCAGCTCAACCAGGATCAGGGAACGCTGCGCCAGATCGAAATCCTGAAAGGTCCGCAAGGCGCGCTTTATGGCCGCAATGCAGCCGCTGGTGCGATTGTCATCCAGACACTCAAGCCGGGCGATATCATGGAAGGTGGCATCAAGGTCAGCGCCGCTGAGGATAATACCTATAAGGCGTCCGCTTATATTTCAACGCCAGTGGGCGACAGTGCCGGCCTGGTTCTCTCTGGCTCCTACAACACCACCGACGGCTTTTATCGCAACAGCTTTCTGAACAACAGAAAAGTGGTCGATGATCAGGAAACCTGGTCGGTCGACGGGCGGTTTGTCGCCGAGCTGGGCGATTCGACCGAAGTCGATGTGAAAGCGCGCTATGCCGATCTTTCCGGTGCCTCGATCAACTTCAACACCGCTTTCCATCTACCCAATTTTGCTGGTGTCGATCCGGCCTTTTTTGAAGACGTGAACACGCACAAATTCGGCTATTATTCGAATATCCGTCCGACCAATGATCAAACCACGTTTGAAACATCGGTCAAGCTGACCCATGAATTTGAAGCAATGACGCTAACCGCCTGGGCGCTTTACAGCGACGTGGACCAGGCGCTGACGGCAGATGGTACGTCGGCAGATTTCGCGCGCTACACTTTCCCTGGTGCAACGCCCGCGTCGGTAGCAGCGTCGAACAGCTGTTTCACGACCACGGCGCAACTGACCGGCTATCCGCTCAATGCACCGACCTTTGTCGGCAATAATCCGATCCCGTTCATTTTTGACCCGGTCAATGGGTCCACCCTCGGCGCCTATAGTCCAACCAC
>NZ_JBALTF010000100.1:0-6321 GCF_036964675.1 Parasphingorhabdus sp.
AAATTCCATCGCGATGACGGAGGCAAGGATGGTTGCTAGGATGGCGAAAAGGCTCATACAGCGGAGATAGTGGTTTTTCAGGTGAAATAGAAGATGCTTTCACCTAGATCGTCATGCCAGAAGCCCATTTTCCCGAAATTATTTCGACCGGGAAAGGGGACTTGTCTGGAATGTCGCGAGTTTAGTCGCTACATCGCTTGGGCTTCCTGCCTTCGCGGGAATGACGGAACGAAAGAAAATATGACCAAAGCCAGGACCCTCTACGAGAAAATCTGGGACGCCCATGTTGTCGACCAGCGCGATGACGGCACGGCGCTGATCTATATCGACCGGCATCTGGTCCACGAAGTCACCAGTCCGCAAGCCTTTGAGGGATTGCGCAAGGCCGGGCGCAAGGTGCGGCGGCCGGATCTGACGCTGGCGGTTCCCGATCATAATCTGCCGACCACGGCGCGGCTTGATGCGCAGGGCAACAAGATACCGATTGCCGATCCGCAAAGCGCGGCGCAGCTGGAAGCACTGGAAGCCAATGCCCCGGCTTTCGGCATCAAATATATTGGCGCCAGCGACATCAATCAGGGCATTGTCCATGTCATCGGGCCGGAGCAGGGCTTTACCCTGCCAGGCACCACCATGGTTTGCGGCGACAGCCATACGGCGGCGCACGGTGCTTTGGGTTCTCTGGCCTTCGGCATCGGTACCAGCGAAGTCGAGCATGTGCTGGCAACGCAGACGCTGCAACTGACCCGCTCGAAGGCGATGGAAATCCGCGTCGACGGCCTTTTGGGTCCCGGCATCAGTCCGAAAGACCTGATCCTGCATATCATTGGCGTGATCGGCACGGCTGGCGGCACCGGCCATGTCATCGAATATCGCGGCGAAGTGTTCGAGCAAATGTCGATCGAGGGCCGGTTGACCGTCTCCAACATGTCGATCGAAGGCGGCGCGCGGGCTGGCCTGATCGCACCGGATGACAAGACATTTGCCTATCTGAAAGATCGTCCGATGGCGCCCAAGGGCGCGGACTGGGATGCAGCCGTAGCCTATTGGAAGACGCTGCCGACCGACGAAGGCGCGATATTTGACAAGAGCGTCACGATCAATGCGGCCGATGTCTCGCCGACCGTGACCTGGGGGACCAGTCCCGAGGATGTTGTGCCGGTTAACGGGATTGTCCCGAGTCCAGAAAGCTTCGCCGACCCGTCCAAGCAGGATGCAGCGCGCAAGTCGCTGGATTATATGGGGCTGGAGCCAGGGCAGGCGTTGCGCGACATAATGGTCGAAAATATCTTCATCGGCAGCTGCACCAACAGCCGGATCGAGGATCTGCGCGCTGCCGCTTCGATATTGGAAGGCCGCAAGAAAGCCGACAATGTCAAATGGGCGATTGTCGTGCCGGGTTCCGGACTGGTGAAGGCGCAGGCCGAAGCCGAAGGGCTCGACCGGATATTTACCGATGCCGGCTTTGAATGGCGCGAGCCGGGCTGTTCTGCCTGTCTGGGTATGAATCCGGACAAGGTGCCGGCAGGTGAACGCTGTGCATCCACTTCCAATCGCAATTTTGTTGGACGGCAGGGACCGGGTGCTAGAACGCATCTGATGTCACCGGCCATGGCTGCGGCTGCCGCAGTAACCGGCAAGCTTACTGATGTGCGTGAATTGACAAGATAAGAGGTTGAAATGAGCGACGACAACAAGAATGACAAGCCGTCCGACGAAAAGTCTGACGATCAGTCCGGCAAGAATGAGTCTTCGAAACCGAATGACTCAGGGAAATGGTCGACCGGCGCCAAGGTCGGTGCGGCGATCGGGTCGGCTGCGGTTGCGGCCGCGCTCATGTACGCCGGACGGCATCAGATGAAAAAACATGATGATTTCAAGCCGGTCAAGGGCAAGCCGCTGCCAAAATATGAAAATGAGCCGGATTATTATGACGACGGCGATGACGATGGTCTCGTCGCCAAAAGTGAAGACGAATAGAGATGAAACCTGTCAATCGCGTTGAAGGTCGCGCCATCCCCTTCGGTCAGAAAAATGTCGATACCGATGTCATCATTTCGGCCAAATGGCTGAAGACGATTTCGCGGGAAGGGCTCGGGGAAGGCGCGTTTGAGTCGATCCGCGCGCAAGAAGGCAATATTTTCGATGATCCGAAATATGCCGGTGCCTCAATTCTGATCGCCGGTGACAATTTCGGTTGCGGATCGAGCCGTGAACATGCGGCATGGGCGCTGGATGACATGGGCATCAAGGCGGTGATTGCGCCGAGTTTTTCCGACATATTCGCCGGCAATGCGTTTAAAAATGGTTTGTTGGCCATTGCCTTGCCGCAGGAAGCGATCAATCGGCTGATGGAAGTCGCCAAAACCGATCCGGTCACCATCGACATGGAAAGCATGAGCGTCACCACGCCTTTCCAGGATCGCTTTGCATTCGAAATGGACCCGTTCCGGCACCAGTGCCTGATCGAGGGACTGGACGAAATAGACCTGACAATGGCCAAGTCCGATGCCATAGAACGACACGAGAAAATCCATGATTCTGCGCAGCCCTGGCTCGTGCCAGCCGCAGTTTAGAATTAAAAAATTCCAGGGAAGGGAATGAAATGAAGGCTTTGATGTCAACGAAAGTAGGCGGACCGGACACGCTGGAGATGCTCGACGTCGCCGATCCGGTTGCGGGCAAGGGACAGGTTCTTATCGATGTCAAAGCCTGTTCGATCAACTATCCCGATGTGCTGATTATTCAGGATCTCTATCAGTTCAAACCGCCGCGGCCATTCGCGCCAGGCGGAGAAGTTTCCGGTATTATCGCCGCTGTCGGCGAAGGCGTGGCTGATCTGCAAGTCGGTGACCGGGTTGCTTCAACCACCGGCCATGGCGGCCTGGTAGAGAAGGTTGTTGTCGACCAGAATAGCGTATTCAAAATTCCCGATAGCGTCAGCTACGAAGATGCGTCGGCGCTGCTGCTGACTTATGGTACCTCGATTCATGCGCTGGTCGATCGCGGCCATATCCAGGAGGGTGAAACTCTGCTGGTGCTCGGTGCATCGGGCGGCGTGGGTATCGCGGCCGTCGAATTGGGCAAGGCTTTCGGCGCGCGCGTTGTTGCCGCCGTTTCTTCCGAAGAGAAGGCTGCATTCGCAAAGGCTGCCGGCGCGGACGAAACTGTGATTTACGAACGGGCGCCGTTCGACAAGGACCAGTCCAAGGCATTGGCGGCACAGTTCAAGGCAGCCGTTGGCCCGGGTGGCGCAGATGTCATCTATGATGCTGTCGGCGGTGACTATAGCGAACCTGCGGTCCGCTCGATTGCCTGGGAAGGTCGCTTTCTGGTGGTCGGTTTCCCGGCCGGCATTGCCAAGCTGCCGCTCAATCTGACGCTGCTGAAATCCTGTGATGTCTGCGGTGTATTCTGGGGCGCTTATGCCATGCGCGATCCGAAAGGCAATCGCGCGCATATCGACCGGCTGTTCAAGCTGTGGAGCCAGGGCCATATCCAGCCGCGTGTATCCGAGGTTTTTGCCTTTGCAGATGCCGGGCAGGCGATCCAGAAAATGGCAGACCGTGGTGCCATTGGCAAATTGGTCGTCAAAGTCGCTGACTGATTGTCCGGCCACACTTGCAGGAAGCATCGGTGATGCCTATTTTTAGAACAACAGATACCAAGGGAAACTCATGACAGATTTTAAAGATCGCGAAAGTGCGTTTGAATCGAAATTTGCACGCGATGAAGAGATGCAGTTCAGGGTCACCGCGCGGCGCAATCGCCTGCTCGGCCAATGGGCTGCAGAGAAAATGGGACTGACGTCCGAGGAAACCGATGCCTATGCAAAAGAAGTCGTAGCGGCCGATTTTGAGGAAGCGGGCGATGAAGATGTCATTCGCAAGCTTCTGGGCGATCTGACCTCGGCAGGCGTCGAGATGGACGATGCTGGTATCCGGACCGCTTTGAGTGAAAAAATGGTGGAAGCCCGCCGCCAGTTTATCGAAGAGGCGAAGTAAGCCAGATGCCCATGGCGAGTGCAGATATTGAGGCGATGATATTGGCAGCCTTCCCCGATGCTTCGGTAGAGATTACCGATCTGGCGGGCGATGGCGATCATTATGCCGCAAAGGTAACATCCGCTGCGTTCGCGGATATGAACCGGGTTAAACAGCATCAGGCGGTTTACGCTGCGCTGAAAGGCAAAATGGGTGGGGAATTGCACGCGTTGCAACTCACCACAGCCATTCCCGACTAGGAGAATATTTATGACCGATGTGAACGAAAAAATCAAAGCAGTCGTGAACAGCAATGATGTGCTACTATTCATGAAGGGCACCCCGCTGTTCCCGCAATGCGGCTTTTCCAGTCGTGCGGTTGCCATATTGGAACATCTGGGAGTTGGTTTTGACTCTTTTGATGTGCTGCAGGACATGGAAGTTCGGCAGGGAATCAAGGATTATTCCGACTGGCCGACGATTCCGCAGCTCTATGTCAAAGGCGAATTTGTCGGCGGCAGCGATATCATGATGGAAATGTATGAGGCTGGCGAACTTGGCGAATTGATGGCCGAGAAAAAGGTCGCTCCAGCCGAGGCCTGACGTCTTCCTGCTACAAGATAGGCTATGAAATCAAAAAACGGCTCGGTCTAGGAGGACCGAGCCGTTTTTATTGGGGTAAGCTTCGTCGAGACTTATCATAAGAAGGAACAACAGAGACCAGAAGGTTGTTCCCCTCATTTTATCCCTCCTGAAAGGAGGGCCTGGGTGTGAAACGTCAAATACACCCAATATCCTGCATCGGCCGTGCCAGTTTTTCAAAAATTATAAATTACAGTGACTTGCATGGTTTATCCGCTGTTAACGGCTGTAAAGTTGTAAGATAATTCGACAAGTTGCGACTTTTCGACAAACGGCTGCTGCCGATCCACCAACGACATTGCATGGCAAAATCAGTGTTTACATCCGTGGTCGATGAAACTACATCTGTAGTCACTGACGATTTCCGATGGAGGGACCAACATCATGACCGAACGCATTAGCGATGCCGAACATGCTGTCATGGAAGTTCTTTGGAAACGCGCTCCGATGACCGCCACAGAAGTGGCGGAACAAGTCGTTGAGCAGAAAGACTGGTCGCTTCAGACCGTCAAGACCCTGCTGTCCCGGCTGGCTGCAAAAGCGGTCGTTGGCACCGAGCGCGATGGTCGTCGTTTTCTCTATTCTCCGCTGGTCGAACGGGATGCCTATCTCACCGGCGTGTCACGGAATTTTGTGGATCGACTTTTCGGGGGAAAAGTCATGCCATTGGTTGCGCATCTGGCCGAAGCCGATGAATTGAGCGCTGAAGACATCCGCGAAATCGAGGAGCTTTTGAGGGAGTTGAAAAAATGAGCGGCGAATTGAACCAATGGATTTGGGATACCATGTTTTCGATGACCCTGTTGATGCTGCTGGTGTTGCTCATCCGCAAGCCGGTCAGCCATTTCTTCGGAGCGCGCATCGCCTATCTGCTGTGGATATTGCCGCTGGCGCGCCTGTTCATGCCAACGATCACCCTCGAGGCACCCGCCGCGATTGAGCCCGCAGCCAGCTTTGCACCGATTGCCCTTGGTTCAGACATGATTGCTGCAGTGCCGGTACAAACAACCGCATTCAGCGCGCTGGCCTCGCTCGACTGGATGATGATCGCGATCATCCTGTGGCTTGGCGGAGCCGGCCTGCTGTTCATCAGCAAGCTTGCCTCTTATCTGCAATTCCGGGAAGATATTGTTGCCGATGGCCGTTTGATCGGTCGTCATGGCAATATAAAAATTCTGGAAACGGCCGCTGTTGGTGGTCCGCTTGCCTTCGGCTTGTTCGAAAAATATATTGCCGTTCCGACCAACTTTTTTCGCGACTATGCGCCGCGTGAACGGGAACTGGCGCTGGAACATGAAATTGCCCATCATGAATCGGGTGATCTGGCGGCCAATTTTGTCGGCCTCTCGATCCTGTCGCTGCACTGGTTCAATCCCGTTGCCTGGTTCGCCTGGGTCGCGTTTCGGCAGGATCAGGAGACGGCCTGTGATGCGCGCGTGCTGGCGCAAAGCGGCCGGGATGCTCGCGCGGTTTATGGCCGGACGATCGCCAAGTCGGCCTCGGGTCACCGGCTGGGTCTTGCCAGTCCGCTGAACCAGAAGGACAAGATCAAGGGACGGCTGAAAATGCTGGGGCGATCGGAAAAATCTACGCTGCGCCGTCAACTGGGCGCTGGTATGGTTGCCCTCGGCACCGTGATCGCTCTGCCGCTGACCGCGACCGTCACCTATGCCGAAGCGGTCGATCCTGCGGATCC
>NZ_JBALTF010000101.1:0-6053 GCF_036964675.1 Parasphingorhabdus sp.
CGAAGAGCGCGCTATCGACCGGATCGTGCCGCAGAACATAACGCCGAAATTCGCCGTCAACCTTCAATCTGCACTGAAATATTTCAGCCGAAAAGCCACTGGCCTTAGGCATTTCAAGCGTTTCGATCTCCACTGATCGCCCTGGCAGAGCGCGTCGAAACTACGCCAGTGCGGGCTCGCGAAACTCCAGCAAAGTCACCGCCCCGACTGGGGGGGGCTGAGCTGTACCGGCTACCTGATCATCACGCGAAGACGCTTCACCCCGCGGTCATGCCAACAACTCTCATTGGCCGGATGATATCGCCGGCTTCAATTCATTTTCCATTCGGGCTTCCCTCCGGAAAATTGCGCCAACGCCGTCAAAGACTGCTGACCGTCGCTTTGAACAAGCGCGCCGGAGGAAAGTCGTCGATCGGCATATCGGGCAACATGCCCAGCGCCGTGACCCGCGCCATGCTCACAGCCCCCCGAAAAGTGGCGAATGCCTTGTAAAAGCCGACGTCCTTGAGCGGCTTACCGACGAGGTTCGCATAATATTGTTCTGTTTCCGCGTGCGATGGCCAGCCGGCATTCCGGCTGGCTCCGATGCCTTCATGCCAATAGCTGTCGTTGAAGAACCACCAGCCAAGGTCGCGCTCCACGGCGCCGATCGTGCTCTGTTCCCAGTCTATGAGCGCCGCGCAATCGGTCCCCTGGAAAATGATATTACCCAGGCGAGCATCGCCCCAACTAAGCGTCAGCTGATCCTCGGCGGGCATATTCTTCTCGACCCACCGCGCAGCTTCGGAGATAAACGTCTCCTGAACTCCGTCGGCATGGTCGCGATACAGTTTCAGATAATATTCGAACTCCCATTCCAGGCCGTTCTGGCCTGGTGCCCCCCGCAGGAGGTGGCCCAGGCCGGCTTCGCGCCAATCGAATGCCGCCATCCCGGACATCGCCTCGATCGCGGACCACCATAATCTCTCGCGATCCCCGGCGGAAAGCGCACTCACCCAGCCACTTATGCTGTAAGGTGGATTGTCTGGGGGGATACGCCCGTCAACATGTTCCATAACGAAGAACGGGGATCCGAGCACAGATGGATCTCGCTCTTCGCCGAGGATTGCTGGAACCGGCACGTTCCGCGCCGCATGCAGCGCAGCGATCACCGTCGCTTGATGGGAGTTATCCAGACCAACGAAGAGCGCGTTATCGACCGGATCGCGCCGCAGAACATAACGCCGCAACGCTCCATCAACCTTCAACCCGAATAGGAAGGTTTCAGCCGAAAAGCCGTTGGCTTTAGGCATTTCAAGCGTTTCGATCTCCACCGACTGTCCGGGCAGAGCGAAACGAAACCACGCCAGGGCGCGCTCGCGAAACTCCGGCGAATCCCCGCCCCGGCTTGGGGGAGTAGCCTGAAATGTGCCTGCCTCCTGTTCATCACGCGAAGACGGTTCACTCTCGGTCATGGCATTAATCCTCATTGGGCCTGATGATATCGATCATAGTTCCGTCGATCCACTCCGTGGCTGCTTTGCGATAACCAAAGTCTGCGGTTTGGTAAACGAGAGAGGCCCCTCCTTGCCGTTTTCCACGATCCCGCAGATGAACACGTTAGGAATACCCAGTTCGTACGACGTGATAAGACTGGGCACGCGAGCCTGAAAATCCTGCGTGTTCGCGATTCCCGGCTTGGTGATCTCATGCCCCCCCAGCACGCTGACCGCGGCAGGAATGTTTAGAACGCTGACCCCTTCGCGCTTTACCCACACAACGATCTCGTCCATTTCTATCTGCCGAGCGCCGCTGGCAGCCGCCCGCGAACGCGCGCAGGTGGGTCTCTGTGCTCCGGCGGTGGGATTGCCCCATTGCCGGCGGGCACCACAGTCGGATTGCCACCGGCCAGCAGCCCCGAGAGGGGGGTTCCAGAGAAACCAAAGAGGAATGCCGTCGTCGAGAGCGGCAATATTCTATTGCGGATGCAAGAAGATAAAGAATTACAATATTTGCCAGTCTGAATCATCGAGCCCCTCCCTTGATACGCCGACTTCATGCGGCTACTCGATAACTACCATACGCCGTTTGGTTTTGAACCACAAGTGCCCCCGCTCGAAATGCCCCCGCTTGAAATTGACATGGAATTGGCCGGCGGTTTCAAGTCCGCCGAGCGCATGTAGATCTGCCCTCGTACCATGCAGATCAACCCACCGTCATTCTTGATCGCAAGCCCTCGCTCCGCGAGTAATAGCAGTGTGGATTGATGCATTAGCCAAATCCCGACGCCGAATTCGGATTCAGGCTCGCGCAACAGGCGGCGGCCGCTCGCTGAATGGATAAGTGGCTAGATAGGCTCTGGCCGTGCGCAGAATAAGGGCCTCCTGCTCCGGCCTGCCGATGATCTGCATACCGACGGGCATATCGTTGACGAATCCACATGGGATTGAGGCCGCCGGCCAGCCCAGAATATTGAAAAGCTGCATATTTGTCCCGTATGTGGGCATAAAATGATTGTGCGGGAGGTCAGGATTTTTCGCGAGCCGATCCCATTCCCCGACTTCGGGCGCGGTGAATGTACTTGTGGGGCTGATAATGAGGTCGTGCGCTGAAAAGACTTGCTGGAAGCGATGCCAATTGCGACTATAGACCTCGTGCGCCTCCTCAAGGGACTGCGGATTCTGGGATGCATTGAAATAAGCTATTGTGGTTGACGTGTCATAAGCGGCTGTCATCGCCACAAATGAAGGGAAATAGTCTTCCCACTCCATCGACGTATGATCAACTGCTGCGCCTAGTTCGCGAAATGCAAAAGCCGCTTTGCGTACCACATCGATTACCGCAGGCGTTTCAGGAAGCGAATAGCGCTTCCCAAATCCGAAATCGTCAGTCCAGGCGAAGCGAAGGCCTCGCACGCCATCATCGAGCGAAAGGGTGTAATTAGGAGCGGGTGTCTGGATTTCGAACGGGTCTCGACCGTCCGGACCAGCAAGAATCTGCATGACGAGCGCTGCGTCGCGAACGTCGCGTGTCAACGGACCAAAAGTACTCCCGCGAACGACACTCGGTGTATCATAGTCAACGCTGGGAATACGGCCGGGCGTAGGATGAAAGCCTACAATACCGCACATCGCTGCCGGCTCCCGGATCGAACCCGCTCCGTCCGAACCGATGGTGATCGAGGTAATGCCAGCGGCCACCGATGCGGCACCGCCAGCCGTCGATCCACCCGGCACATGTTCGAGATTCCAGGGATTGCGCGGATGATTGGTCAGCTCGGGCAAGAACGGATCCGTCCCGAAACCGGGCATGATCGTTGTACCTATTACGATCGCTCCGGCTTTCCGCAATCGTTCGACGAGGATGGAGTCGCGGCGTGCCCTGCCCCAATCAGGTGAGCCCGCTGTATCAGCATGCGGCAGGCTGTTGGTAGACCAATAGGGCATGCCTTTAATCGCGATGTGCTCTTTCACCGAAATGGGGATACCAAACAGCGGCCCCAGGGCCTCCCCATGGACAAGATCGCGCTCGGCTTGAGCTGCTTGATCCTTTGCGCCTTTTACATCTACGAAGCGGAAGGCATGGATAAGGGGATCCAGTTGCTCGATACGTGATAAAGTCCGATCGACAATTTCGACCGGAGATATATCGCGCGCGGCGATCAACTCCCGAATTCGCCAAGCCGGCAACCAACACAGCTCGTCACCCGCTATGCTGCTCGCCAAGCCTCGGCTTTGCACCTCCTCTGTCGCGCCCGCCATTCCTTGCTCCCATCGATATTCGAGCCTTGATCGAACTCCAGATTGTCCAGATAATCTCTGGTACCATCGATTCCGGGTTCTCGATCCCCTGATGACTCAGTTCTCCGACAAATTCAATCGCTCAATTGTTTAGGGATTCTCGTAACTGCGGTGCAAAAGTGCCGCTAAGCAAGCTGCCAAATATCTTATTTATTTTCCACAGATGCGAGATTGCCCAGATACTCGCCCCAGGCAAGTCCTTCCTGCCAATGATCCGGATCGTCGCGTGAATGATTTCATCGCAGCGGGACATTGGCAAAGCTTGTGGGAGATTCAGCTTCAATGGACAAGCTCTTTTCTTTTGCTAAAACCCAAGCGAGCCAGCAGGAATTACTTCCTGCCGCCCCATGTCCGCTCATGCCGTCAGCGGCCGCTTCTTTCGCACGAGCGTTTGTGCGTTGGTATATTCCAGCAGGCCTTCAACTCCGCCTTCCACGCCGACGCCAGATTGCTTCATGCCGCCAAAAGCCGCCATTGGGGAAAGATGCTGCGTTTCATTCACCCACACAGTACCACTTGCGATCCGCTGGGCGATTTCGAAGGCCCTGTCATCGTCATTGCCCCACACCGAGCCACCCAGACCATATTCGGTGGCGTTCGCCTTGGCGATCACATCGTCAATGTCATCGAATTTGATCAACGGCAGCACCGGTCCAAATTGCTCTTCCTGCACGATACGGCTGTCTTCGGGCGGGTTGTCAATGATTGTCACCGGGACGAAGTAGCCCGGCACGTCTGACTTCTCGCCACCCAAAAGGAAGGTATAGCCTTTATCCTTGGCGTCCTGAATCAGTCCAAGAACACGTTCATATTGGGTCAGGTTATTAATTGGACCGATTTGTGTTCCCTGCTCGGCACCATCGCCGATCTTGACGGTCCTGGCATAAGCAACGAGGGCTTCCTTGAGCGGCTCATAAACGTCTTTGTGAACATACATCCGCTTGGTCGCGATGCAGATCTGCCCATTGTTCTGGAATGCTGCCCAGAAGAGCTGCTCTGCCACCTTTTCGACATCGACATCGGGCATCACGATCGCCGGATCGTTGCCGCCCAGTTCGAGCGTAACACGCTTGAGCGTCGGCGCGGCGGACGCCATAACGCGACGCCCGGTCTGGGTCGAGCCGGTGAAGCTGATCTTGTCAAAACCGGGGTGGGCCGTCATCCACGGGCCAAGCGCATCACCTCCGGAAATGATGTTGAGCACACCAGCAGGCAAAATCTGCGATGCGATTTCACCGAACTTCAAGGTGGTCAACGGCGTGAACGGCGAGGGTTTGAGCACGACCGCATTGCCGGCAAGCAACGCCGGACCCAGCTTGAACATCGCAAGGAGCATGGGAAAGTTCCAAGGAGCAATGGCCCCAACCACACCCAGTGGAACGTGGCGGGTTTCGCTATAGCGTTCGTCGCTATCCTCATTGATGGTCACGGGAAGGTCGAGGGCAGCAGCCCCTTGCAGCCACATGGCGGCCCCCATGATCTCAAATTCCGCATCGCCGTGCGGCTTGCCCTGCTCGCGGGTCAGTAACCGCTTGAGCCCATCCGCTTGCGCCATGATGGCGTTGCTCAGTTCGACCAGCTTGGCCTTGCGTTCTGCGATGGGTGTGGCTGACCAGCTAGGAAAAGCCCGCCGCGCAGCAGAGACAGCACTGTCGAGATCGCTTTTGCTCGCGTCTGGCGCCTTGGCGAAGGCTTTGGCGTTGGCAGGGTTTATCACGTCAAATGTTGCGGTCCCTGCCCCCAATTCTCCGCCGATCAGCATTTTGAAATCATCGTCAAAATTCATGGGTCAATCCTCTCCTGAAATGGATTCTTCGTTAGACAGCGCAAGCCGCATTATCGTCCTGACTTCCGCAATCTCACACCGCGCTTCGCCAAGCTCCAGCCGCGTCGAGTCAAGCTCTTGCCGTATTTCGGCAAGCTCTCGCCGAAACCCGCTTATTATCGCATGAAGTTTGGGGGACATTGTCACCCTGGCATTGACTCATATCGTCGATCGCGCGGTGCTACGACGCCACGTCGAGCTAGCTGGTGACGATCGTCGATTTGCGGCCGTGGCGATCTTCGAGGATCTCGAGCAGATCGTGGCGAGCCTGGGCATCGAGTGGCTGAAGCCCCCAGTCGTCGAGGATCGAGAGTGTCGACCTGACCGAAGCAACGGACAAAGCTTAGGGCCGTTGGTATTAGAGTGCATTATTGGGCCAATTAAGTGTACGCCACATGTGCGCAGACGGCGAGCCATCGAACCCCAAACCTTCTGCAGGCTGCCGGAAG
>NZ_JBALTF010000102.1:0-5607 GCF_036964675.1 Parasphingorhabdus sp.
TACGTCACTGCGATGATACCAAAACATTCTCCTATTTTAATAACCCAATCTGTCTATCGATCGCTGACGGGGGACAGGCTGCTTCGTTTCGAGCTGAGCAGGCTAAACGACTCTCGGATCAGCTTGTGAGATAAATCCGGCGGTTTTGAGAACAACGTTTCCCCGTTCCCCGTCAGCACTTATGTCGTACAATTGCAGTGGTGACGTAGCGAGTGATTTGGTTTCATCTTCGTTCGTTTTCCATCTTATTTTTTAGATATTTGCCAGCCGCGCAAATTATCCGACAGAGGCTGGCTTTCCAGCCAACAACGCTCGCTTCGCCAGCACTCTTGGCGCCGTTTCCCGCAATCCAAGAGCACAAATTACCGCCAGCGCAGTCAGACCGAACATCATCCAGAGCGGCGCCGACAGCCCGTAGACATCGGCAGCGGCTCCTGCTGCCAACGGGCTGAGCACGCCGCCGATCACTTCGCCTGTCCCCATCACGATCCCGGTCAATGTCGCCGTCAATCGCGGATCAACCGACTCGGCTGGCACGGTCGCCATGAACAATGGGAATATACCGTTGAGTGCCCATCCAAAAAAGAACACCAGCACCAATATCCAGATCGATCCGGTAAGATACATCGCACCCAAAGGCAGGAAAAGGCCCAGCAAACAGGCCGCCACGAAAACCGGCTTGCGCCCAACCGCATCGGAAATCGCCGGAACCACGAAACTGCCTATGCCCGCCGAGATGCCAAGCGTTGCCATCAGCCAGCTCATCATATCCGGGGTGAACCCGCGGATATTGGTCAAAAATAGCGGCATGAACGTCCAGCAGACGACAAGATAGGATACGAGCAGGATCGACATGAGCGCACAAAGCAACACATTCCGTTCTGCAAAGGCCTCTTGCAACGTCACTGTGGGTTCGTTGGTGCCAGCCTTTCCTGCTTGCGGTTCGCGCAATGTGAACCAGATGAGCGCGGCGGTAATCAAGCCGGGAATGGCAGCAAGATAAAAGCCCATACGCCAGCCCACCGCGATCGCAATCGGCACCAATATGATCGGTGCCAGACCGGATCCCAGCAAGTTGGACCCGAGATTTTGCGCGACACCCATGGCAAGACCGCGGCGTTCCGGTGCAACTTCAATAACGATCATCGAATGGCTGATCGGCATAACGCCGCCTTCCGCCGCCCCCATGAGCAGGCGCGCGCCAAGCAGCATCAGAAAGCTGTGCGAGATACCCGACAGCAGCGAACAGGCGCAAAATGCCACGGTTGCAATCACGATGATCGGCTTGCGAGATCCAAGTCGGTCGGACAGGCGACCGACAGCGAAACCCGATACAGCCCAGGTCAGTGACAATGCCGAAGACAGGATGCCAACCTGCGTGTTGGACAGGCCAAGATCAGGTTGAACGAATGGCATGAGAAAATTGAGCGCGTTTCGGTCAAAAAACAATATGCCAAAATTCAGGCTGAGTAACAGCACAATCCAGCTTTGATATCGTGGGCTGTTTGGCCGGTCTTCGTCTGTCATGGGCGTTATCTCACTTCCTGTTTGTCAATCGTGCCAAGGGGCAATCGCTGGGAATCATTTCACCGTAACAAGCTATTCAATGCGCGGTCTGGCCGCCGTCGATGACAAAGAGCGATCCGTTGATGAAGCTGGCGGCATCGGAACACAGATGGAGCACGGTTCCTGCAATTTCTTCAGGCTGGGCCGCGCGTCCACTGATATTCTGGGCGAAAAAGGCAGTCTTGAACTCTTCGCTGTCGAGCCACGCCTGCGTCATCGGCGTCGCGACAAAGCCTGGGCCGATGGCATTTACGCGGATCCCTTGCTGTGCATATTCAATAGCGACTGCCTTGGTCAGACCGACGACGCCATGCTTGGCGGCGACATAGGCCGACATCTGCGGATCAGCGACGATGCCCGCAACCGAAGCGGTGTTCACAATCGCTCCGCCGCCATTTTCAAGGAAATGCCGGATCTCTGCCTGCATCGCGAAATAGACGCCCTTCAGGTCAACATTGAGAATGAGGTCGAGGTCGCTTTCTGGCACCTCATGAAAGGGCAAGGGTGGAGGCAAGACACCGGCATTGTTGAATGCCATGTCCATAGTCCCAAAACGCGCCACACAGTCTCTGACCAGCGCCGTCATGGCTGCTGCATCCGCTACGTCGGCGCGCTTGAATGCAGCCTTTCCTCCGGCTGCCTCGATCAGCGACACGGTTTCTGCCGCGCGGTCATCGACATCGCCAATCATCACCGCCGCGCCTTCGCGTGCAAAGGCCAGCGCAGTAGCGCGGCCAATGCCAGTTGCTCCACCCGTTATCAGCACGGTTTTTCTATCAAATTGCATATCTGAACTCTTTGCCATTTCTTACTCCTGCCACGCGGCTTGCTCGCCTTTGGCAACCCGTGATGAATTGCCGAGGAGAAAATCGCCAAGCACGTCGACGCTATTCGGAAAGGCTTTTTGCACGCTGGCCCGCAGCTCCGCTGAATCTTTCGAAGCGGCAACCAGCCTTGGCCAGGCGGCAATATATCGGCGGCTATAATCGAGACCCGAGGCATCATTGGGAGAGCCGGGCTTTGAATGGCCGGCAACGACCATGGCCGGCTCAAGCGCGGCAAGCTGCTCGATCGACTTACCCCAAGCCTCGATAGCTGCAGGATCATGCTCGCCGAACCAGAGGTGCATTTCGTTGTAAACGAGATCGCCCGGGAACAACGCCTTGATGCTGGGCACCCAGAGCGCGGTGGCGTGGACATGGTCGCCCTGCATCGGCGCAATCACGCGAATCTCGCGCCCTTCCAGCATGATCGTGTCACTCTCCAGCGCAGCGGGTGCCGTCGGGTGCCGCGGGCCATTGACGCCAAGTGCAGGACCCCACCGTTTTACCTTGAAGGGCAGCGAGCGCCAGATGTCCGCAACAACAACCGGATGGGCAACGACCTTTGCACTTGGGAACGCATCGGTGATCACCTCCATCGCGAAGAAATGATCCGGATGGTCGTGACCGACAAAGATCGTTTCGAGATCCTTGCCACTATCGAGAATCATGGCAACGACCCGATGTGCATCGGCCATCGTGAAGGGAGCATCCACCAAAACCGCTTTCTTCTCGCCCTTGATCAGAGCGATATTGGCGCTGAGCGAACCGGGGCTCGTTTGCAGGACTTCGACCTCAAGCGGTCTTTGTTCCGCGAGCACTGGCGCAGCCGCCAAGGTCAGCAGCGCGAAAATCCATCTCATCACTTCAAATCCCCTTTGACATTCCTATGGTGCGATCAGAATCTTGCAGTCATGCGTCCGCTTGCGCAGCGCTTCAAAACGCTGGGGCGTGTCATTCAATGAAATCGTATCGGTAACCAGCAACCGTGGCTCCGCAGCACCGGCATTCAGCACATCAAGTGCTTCTTCATATTCCTGCCGGGTAAAAAAGGCCGAGGTGACCAGACGCACTTCCTTGCTGAGCATGGCGAAACTGTTGAACGTATCGGGCTTTGTGCACAGGCCGAGCAGCAATATTGTCCCGCGAGCGCGAACCTGCCCCACTGCTTGCTCGATCAAGCCCGGGACGCCGACGCATTCAAAGACGATATCAGCCTTGCCGCCGAGCGCACGCTCTGCGCCGCCGACTGGATCTGCCGGATCAACGACGAAGCCGCTCGCGCCCATATCGCGTGCACGCAGCTGCTGGAAATCATTCAAGTCCTGAATGACTATATCCGTTGCCCCCTTGCGCCGCGCCCAAAAGGCAACCGCAAGGCCGATAGGACCTGCACCAAGAATGAGTATCTTGTCGTCCGCTTTCAAACCCGACATGTTGACGCCGTGGAGCGCCACCGCAAGCGGCTCGATGATAGCGCCATCGGCAAGGCTGGCGGATGCCGGAAGCTTCACGCATTGATTGGGTCTGGTGATGGCAAATTCGGCATAGCCGCCACCTTGCAGGTCGAACTGATCACAATAGGCCACTTCGCCCGCCCGGCAGGCAGCACAGGTCCCGCAACTGGCGAGAGGGATCACCGAGACCAGATCTCCGATCGCGACGCCCTCGGTGCCCTTGCCCAGCGCCACCACTTCGCCCGCAAACTCATGGCCAAGCACATCGCCTGCGCCTTTTCCGTAGGTCGGGTCTTCGGTCATATGCAGATCAGACCCGCAAATGCCGCAGCGGCCAACCTTCACGACCAATTCACCAGCGCCGGGTGTGGGGTCAGCAATCGTCTCGATGACGAGTGGCTTGTTCAGCCCTTGCATCACTGCCGCGCGCATTATTTGATCCCCGACTTGCCGGGGGAAAGAATATGGTTGGGGTCAATCGCATCCTTGAGCTGCTGATTGAAATCCCGATTGACCTGCCCATATTGCTCGGCGACGAGGTCCATCGTGTTGACGCCTGTCCGGTAGCTCGCCCATCCCTTTTCGCCGAACCGCTTGACCAACTCGCGGTAACACAGGTCCGCCTTCTTCTCTTCTTCAGGGTCCGACTTGTCGAACAGCAGGGCGATTATATGATGCAGATCGCGCCAGCCGATCACATAGGCGGCGGTATAGTCAAAGCCATATTTATCGAGGATTTCACGCGCGAGCCTGGTCTGCCCTTCGGTTTCCTTGCCCTTTGCCGCTGCCACCGGTGCGAACCAGGCGAGGCCACCGCCATTGCCGCGCCAGCGCAACAGGCCAATTTCGTCGAGATTGAGGCCGCCTTCCATCAAAGTCTTGTGATGATGGAACCACGGGTTGCCGCTCATCTCGGCCTCGGTCAGCACTTCGCCGCCGCTCGCACCGATTGCCGCGCGAATGATCGGCTCGACTGCGGCGACCGTGCCATCGGTGCCGTAGAGCGCGAAATAGGTGTTCCACATGCCCAGTCCATTGGCTTTGGCTGCTTTCTTGAGCGACTCTTCGGAGAGCGTGCCCGGATCGGCCTGGATGTCGCTGCGCCGGTTGAACATCGCGAGTTGATAGGCCGCGCTCATCATCAGATTGCCATTGGCGATCAGGCTCGAGACCCGCAGCGGGCGCATCGTTTCCACGATCTTCGACACATCCGCCATTTCGGCATGGCGAATCATGAACGGCTTGAAGACCGGCGGTTTGGGCATCAACCACATGCCCATCTTGGTGACGATGCCAAAATTTGACTGCGTAAACAATCCGTCGACATAGGGGCCGTAACCCCATTTGAAGGCCTGCCACGCGGTCGACCCTTCGATGCTGCCCATGCCGGTCCGCATCAGGCGGCCATCGGGCAAAATCACTTCCATCCCGCACTGGAACATAAAATGCTCGCCATAAGGCGTGTAGCCAACACCGCGGTCCAGCGTATTGCCGACCGGCCCCGCAATCGGGCCAACGGTCGGCACATCTATCCAATAGGGGAGATTATTCTCGTCGAGATAATCTTTGAGCTGTTGATAGGTCACACCGGGCTCGACAAGCGCCGTGCCGAGATCGGGGTCAACCTCAAGAATGCGATTCATCCGCTTGAGATCAAGCACCATCTGCCCCGGTGTCGCGGGCGCGGCCATGCCATATCCCATATTCTTGCCAGTCGAGACAGTCCACAGCGGCTGTTTATACTTGTTTGCAATTTTGACCAG
>NZ_JBALTF010000103.1:0-5559 GCF_036964675.1 Parasphingorhabdus sp.
CCCAGTATCCCGTTCGTCTCGAGCGTAGTCGAGAGACCGGTTCGGATGATGCCCAGTGTCTCGACTTCGCTCGACACGAATAACACCAACCCTACACGCCTCAATCATAGCCCTTGTCCACAACGCCCCTTCCACATCCTCGATCAGCTCGCCATCCAGTTCCTGCCGCCCCAGCCTTGTCCCGCCATAATCCGCCTCCATCGCGGTCAGAAACGCAACCGGCAAATGCAGATCATTATCCTGCGTCCTACCCCTGCTGATCACCACTCCTTCCGCGTTCACCAGCGCCCGCACCAGCGCCACGGGTCGCGGCGTCGTGGTCGCGACCAGCTGCGGCCGAAAACCGACGCGCAATCCCATTTTCAGATTGTCCCAGGCTGCTTCCGCCTGCCCGGCATTGTTCATCCACTTGGCGATCTCGTCGCACCAGGCGTGGCTATTCTGGGGGCCTCGCAAGCCTTCCGGCTCGGCCGCTGAATAGAGATGCGCCTGCGCGCCATTTTTCCAGGTCAGCCGCTTCAGCGACGGTTCCCAGACCGGACGCTGGTCGGGCGGCGCGATCGACAGCAGACCGCTTTCGCCCTCGACCATCACCGTGCGGGTTTCGGCATAATTGGCCCCGACCAGCGCAAAACGGGCGCTGCCATCACCTTCGGCAATGCCACGCACCCATTCCGCCCCGGCGCGGGTCTTGCCAAAGCCGCGCCCGGCCATGATCAGCCAGATCGACCAGTCACCGGCGGGCGGTCTTTGTCCGGGTCGCGCCCAGAAATTCCAGCGATAGAAAAATTCCTGCTGCTCTTCCAGGCTCAATGAGGAGAAAAACGCGTTGCGCTCCCGTGCGGTCCATTCGGCAAAAAGCTCCGCCTCGGTAAAATCATTCGTCATTGTCGGACGTCGGTGGCTTTCCCTTCCCTTCGGCGAGCGCCCGACGCCTGAGCAGCTTTATCCGCATATCGCCCAATTTGCGGTCAAGATCGACGCGCACCTGCTCGGGGCTGATGTCCTCCGCTATCGCGCGGGTCAGCGCCACTATCTCTTTGTGCGCCAGCAACAATTTGACGCCAATGCCGTCATTATATTGCGTCACCGTCGCAACCTGCTTCCCTTCATGGAATACGGGTTTCTCGACGCCGTTGCGGGCGCGGTCGAGCAGATCCATTTCGAGCAGTTCATAGCCGGCCGCCAGCGCCCGCATCCACTCCCGGAAAAACTCCGGGTCCCGCTCGCGCCAGTTATAAACGGTCGACACCGCAACACCCGCGGCGGTCGCCGAATTCGTCACGTGCGAACTGGTAGCCAGATTTTTCAGGAACTTCAGCTTGCGCCTGTCGTCATAGATTCCCCTGACTTTTGATTTTGCCATAATATACTCCGTGCCGGATCGACGCGAACCGTCCGGACATAAAAAAGGGCCTTCCGGTCGGAACGGCCCCGCCTGTTCGGCGGGGTCATTCCGAGCTGGTCGGCCCGAATCACAATTTCGCGATGTTCCTGATATGTACCTAAACAGCGTGACAATGTCAAGACGTTTTTACCTATTTGGTAAATTAACCCCGCAAATCAATCGTTGGCAAGACCTTCTCGCTGATATATTCCGCCGCCATATCCGCCAGTTCCCGGCCGAGATGCCAGTCCAGGATCTGCATATTATGAATGATCGGCGGATTCACCAATATGTCCTGCTCGCCGAGCATTTCCTTCGATGCCATCCGGCTCGCCACCACCATCGAACGTGACATGATTTCGACGATCGACGGGAATTCTGCCGTTCGCTTGCGGCGCAGGATGACATCCCGGAGCAGCGCCCAGCGGCCGCGGATATCGTCATAAAGGGCATCGGTGCGCCAGACTTCATTCGGATCGCCAAGCGACACCACGATATTCGGCCCGGCCTTGATCCCGTGCATGACCTTGACCGGCACATTATCCAGCACGCCGCCATCGACCAATATATTGCCGTCACTGTCGATGAACGGCGGCAATATCGTCGGCAGAGATCCCGAGGCTCGGACACATTCCCAGAGAGGCCCGCGCCGGTGAATATGCAGACCGTTGGTCGACAAATTGGTCGAGACACCAAAAAAATTGATCGGCTGATCGGCAATATCCCTGGTGCCGTACCGGGTTCTCAGTTCGCTATCGAACACCGTTGGATCAAGCAAAGAATAGATCGGCAGGGTCAGCCGCCGCATCGCCTTGGCATGGATGAACATCGCCTCCATCTGGTCGAGCGTTTCATCGACCGACATACCCCGCGCGATCGCCCCGCCCATCGCCGCACCAGCGCTGGCGCCGCCGATAAAGTCGATCGGAATCTCGGCCTGCTGCAATGCCTTGATGACGCCAAGATGGGCACAGCCGAGCGCTCCACCGCCAGCGAGCACAACGCCCACCGCCCTACCGGTCAGGAAACGGGCGACCTTGGTAAAATCCGCTTCATTGTCGAGCGCGACATGATGGTGCAGCTTGGGCGCGCGCGGATCGATCCAGTCGCCGCTGTGGCTGATCGTCTTGCCGGCATTCGAACGGAGCAGCAGCAGCGTGCGCTGCGGTTCCGCGATCCAGCGCATCGCCGCTTCTTCCATAGCATTGGGCTCGGCCTCGGTCTTGCCGGGCCGCCCGACCATCGCCAGCGCATCGGCGTTGCGGCAGACCATCTGCCCCCAATCCTCCGATCCGCTGCCGTCGATCAGGACATAGGCACCCTTGGCTTCCTGCTCCGCCAGCCAGGACTGATATTCGTGGGCATCCGCCGCTTCGCTGGTCGCCCGGTCAATCGGTATCACTGGCGTCTCTGCCCGGACCACCGTTTCAAAGGCCGCTGCCATCCGCGCCAGAAACCCGTCCGGCATCTGGCTGGTTCCGGCGGGCAAAAGCGCAATCACCCGCGGGTTTTTCGCTGTCACAGACGAGGTGCGCGCCGTCGCGACCGCCAGCCGTTCCGAGACCAGCTTCAGCATCGCCGCGTATAATTCGGGATGGCGCAGGGCAATATCGTCAAACGCCTGCCGCGAGACTTCCAGCACGCTGGAATCGCGCGTGGCAATGACATCGGCGGTGCGTTTGCCATCGGCGAAGAAGGCTAGTTCTCCGACCGCTTCGCCGGTTTCGATATGGGCGACGATCCGTGTCTTGTTGACCACCACCCGGAACCGGCCGGATTCGACAAAATAGAGCGCGTCGGCGTCATCGCCCTGACGTACCAGCGCTTCACCGCCCGCGACCCGCCGCATGGCAGAGGCAGATTGCAGCGCGCTCAGCGCTTCTGCTGCCACCCCCTGAAAAAGGGCGTGTCGCCCCAGGTCCGGCATTTCTAACGGCTCAGCCACGATATTTCCCCCGTCGGCGCGACCCGACCTGACCTACTATCCTGCGATATCCATCCACAATCAAGCCTTGGCCTTCATGCCAGATGACACATCAACCCGCGGCTCGGTGCCACTTCATTCGCCAGCATCGCAAGATAGGCGGATTGCAGGGCGTCGCGTCCGTCCAGACGCTCCACCTTCAGATAGGCGCTGGCAGCGGCCACAAATGCGGAAAATTGTTTGTCGACCTGGGCGCGGAATGCCACCGGCCCGATGTCCTTGATCAGGATTTCGGCTGCGGTCGGGGCAAAGAAAAGTATCGGTTTCGGCCCTTGCAGATCATCCGCTCCCCCGCGTTCCTCGACATGGGTCGCGCCAACCAGCGAGCTGAATTTCAGCATATCGCCCCAATGCGCGTGGATAGCGCCCAGCAACTGGCCATTGCCGGCAAAATCGACCGACACGGTCGGCCGGCTGGCGTCGGCTGCCGACAGATTGTCATAGGTCAGAACCTCGTCATACAGCCCGGATTTTTCGACAAAAGCCTTGTTCCCCGCCGATGTCAGGCCAATCCGCCGGATCGCCGGACTCAGGCTTTTCACGACCATCGCCAGACCCAGCGAGGTTTTTGACGATGCACTGGTCATCACCAGCGATTCCGCCCCGAACCAGTCGTTCGACCGCATGAAATGCTCGATCAGGAAACTGGTGGTGAACAGGGGCTGGAAGATGGCGCGCTCCGCCTCGAGCGGGCTCTCCTCCCGCCCCAGCCTGTTATATTGATTGTAGATGATCGCCAGTCCCTTGCGATGCTCCGCCCCGTCGATGAAGCCGCCATCCTGCACATTGGCCGGCGTGACCAGCAAATGGCTGGCCATCGGCAAATAGCCATAGACCCGCTCGCCCACCGCAATATCGGCATTTTCCGAGGCCACCACCTTGGCAAAGCCCCAGACCGGTACAATGCCCCATTCGGCATCGCCGGTCGGGAAGAAATTCCAGTAGCCAAAGCCGTCGCCAACCACCGCATAAGTGATATTATTGGCGGTCAGCGCATATTTTTCAATTTCCAGCAAAATCTGGCCGTCTGCCAAAATCGGCGCATCGCTGTCGTGCCATTGCGTTTGCGCGAGATCATCTTTTTTTACCCACAGGCTTTGCATCATTCAGACTCCATCCGATTTTCCGGTTGCCGGCCAGCATAAGGGCTCGCGGCCATTTGGCAAAAGCATTTGCCAAAAACCATGCGCCTGCTAATCCTGCCCGTAAATGTAGAATTTGCGCGTCCGCGCGCCATCGGGGAGAATTTTTGTGAGTGCAGCACCGGTTTCGGGTTTTGAGGCAGCGATTGTGCCGATCACCAATATTTCGGATTTCATCTGGGGTGGCACCTGGGAAGGCACCGAAATACTGCCGATACCGCCGATGGTTGTAATCCTGCTCGGTGCGGGCGTCTATTTCATGATTGGCCTGCGCGGCTATCCTCTGCTCCGCCTGTTTCCTGCGCTTGCCGGCCTGTTCAAAAAATCGTCGGGCGAAGGCAAGGGCGAGATTTCGCCCTTTGCCGCTCTCTCCACGGCGCTCTCCGGCCAGGTTGGCACCGGCAATCTTGCCGGCGTCGCCACCGCCATCACCCTCGGCGGACCCGGCGCGATATTCTGGATGTGGGTGACCGCCCTGTTCGGCATGGCGTTGGCCTTTGCCGAAGGCTCTCTCGCCGTGCGCTTCCGGGAGCAGGCCGAAGACGGCACCTATCGCGGCGGACCGATGTCCTATATCACCATCGGCCTCGGCCCGAAATGGACCTGGCTCGCCATATTATTCTGCCTCGGCACGCTCTTTTCCGCGCTGGTCACCGGCAACGGCATCCAGGCCAACAGCCTCGGCGACAGCGCCAATGAACTGTTTGGCGTCGAGGAATGGATTGGCGGCGCCGTCGCAGCGGTGGCGGTATTCATCGTCATCATCGGCGGCATCAAGTCGATCGGCCGGGTGGCTGAAACCATCGTTCCGTGGATGGCCGGAGCCTATCTGCTGATGGCGGCGATCGCGATCATCATCAATTTCTACGACCTGCCGGAAACCTTCGGTCGCATTTTCGGCGGCGCCTTCAACGCGCAATCGGCCAGCGGCGGCTTTCTCGGCGCAGCAATCATCATCGCCATTCGCGCCGGCGTTGCCCGCGGCCTGTTCTCCAACGAAGCGGGTCAGGGATCAACCCCGATCGCTCACGCGGTCGCGCAAACCA
>NZ_JBALTF010000104.1:0-5419 GCF_036964675.1 Parasphingorhabdus sp.
GCGAACCAGGCATGGGCCAAGCCCGCGCCGCTCGACCTCAGCTTCCAGTCCGACGATGTCGGCACACTCGAAGGCACGAAGCTCGCCCCGAAACATCTCCGTATGCTTCCAGCTCTTCCCGTCACCGGCCTTGCCGGATTTGATGAAGGCGCTTTCTGGGTACAGGATCTGGCCGCCTCGATTCCCGCGCGATTGTTCGGCGAGGGCAAGGGCCGGATGCTGTTCGATCTCTGCGCCGCACCCGGCGGCAAGACCATGCAGCTGGCCAGCGCCGGCTGGAAAGTGGTCTCGGTCGACAATAATGCCAAAAGAATGGAGCGGTTTCAGGACAATCTCAAGCGCACCAATTTGCAGGCAGAAGAAGTCATCGTCGACCTGATGCAATGGGAACCGGCGGAACCCGCCGATGCCGTCCTGCTCGACGCGCCGTGCAGCGCCACCGGTATTTTCCGGCGTCACCCCGATGTCCTGCACTGTATCGGTTCGCGCCAGATTGCCGACCGGGTCGAAGTCCAGCGCGCCTTGCTCGACCGTACCGCGCCCTGGGTCAAGCCCGGCGGGATATTGGTCTATGCCGTCTGCTCGCTCGAGCCCGAGGAAGGCGAAGAGCAGGTCGAGGCGTTTCTCGAGCGCCATGACCAGTTCGCGATCGATCCGGTCAGTGCTGACGAGTTGCCGCAGGGCATATTGCCGACCGAAACCGGCTGCGTCCGCACCCTGCCTACGACGCTGGCCGAACAGGGCCATGTCGACGGATTTTTCATCGCGCGTCTGGTCCGGAAAAGCTGATTTTCTACATATTGTGAACCTGTCCCCAATCTGTCCACAAGGGACTGTGGCAAGGTCGGAATAGCGCCTTGCTTGAATGGGTCAAAAATTCTAGGGGCGGGTACAGTTTAAGGAAGCGCCATGTCCGACAGCATTCGAATTGCCCCCTCTATCCTTTCTGCCGATTTCGCCCGATTGGGTGAAGAGGTGCGGGCCATCGACAAGGCAGGCTGCGACTGGATTCATGTCGATGTGATGGACGGCCATTTCGTCCCCAATATCACCATCGGGCCAGCGGTGGTAAAAGCGCTGCGGCCGCACAGCGCCAAGCCCTTTGACGTCCATCTGATGATTTCTCCGGTCGATCAGTTTCTCGAAGCTTTCGCCGAAGCCGGTGCCGACATCATTTCCTTCCACCCGGAAGCAGGCCCGCATCCCCACCGCACGGTGCAGACCATCCATACGCTCGGCAAGCAGGCCGGACTGGTGCTCAATCCGGCGACTCCGCTCGACATACTCGACTATCTGATCGAGGATCTCGATCTGATTCTGGTGATGAGCGTCAACCCGGGCTTTGGCGGGCAGAGTTTCATCGACAGCCAGCTGCGCAAGATCGAGGCGATCCGCAAGCGGATTACCGCCACCGGCAAGGATATTAGGCTGGAAGTCGACGGCGGCATTGATCTCAAAACCGCGCCGAAGGCGATTGCCGCTGGCGCTGATACACTGGTTGCCGGAACCGCTACTTTTCGCGGCGGACCGGGCCATTATGCTGCCAATATCAGCGGCCTGAGGGGTGAATGACCACCAGCAAGCCTGACCGGCTTGACCTGGGCGATGGCCACCCCGACGAGCCTGCCACCCATGACGAGAATGATGCCGCAGGCGAAGGCCGCAGCCTGACTCTGCGCCATGACCGCGACCGCGGCCAGTCGCTCGCCCAGCAGGCGACGATGCTCTATTACCGGATGACCTGGCGGATGCCGCTGCACCGGCTTCGTCTGTCCGGTAAATTGCCCTTGCGCCTGCTCGCCGTACCGGTTGATCCGGTCGAAGGTGACCGGGTGCAGGGCATGGCGGTGCGCGCCGGCTATTTCCTGTTCCGCGGTCTCAAGAAGAAACACGACAATATCGACTTTGCCGAACTCAAATTGCCACCGCAATTTGAAGATTATGTGCATCGCTTCCAGTGGCTGCGCGATCTCGACACGGCGGCTTCGCGCGATCAGGCAGTGCCGGTGGCGGAAAAGCTGATGAACCAATGGCTCGATGCCAATGGTGGGGTGATTCGTCAGCCAGCCTGGCGGCCCGATAATTGCGGTTGGCGATTGTTGATCTGGGCCAGCCATGCGCCGCTGATCCTGTCGTCGCGCGATCTGATCTACCGTTCAAAGCTGCTCAACAATATTGCCCGCACCGCCCGTCATCTCGACCGCACTGCGGACAAGGCGAATAGCAGCCTCGGCCGGCTGGTGGCGTGGAGCGGCGTCGTCGCTGCCTCCCTGCTGCTGCCCGAAGGCCGCGTGCGCCAGATCGTCGGCGAAGCCGGCCTGGAAAAAGCGATGGGCGAGTTTTTCTTTGCCGACGGCGGGTCAGTCTCGCGTTCACCGCTCAACCAGATGGACGCGGTGATCCTGCTGTCGATGCTGAAACAGGTCTATCTGGCGCGCCAGGAGGATGTACCGGAGTTCCTCGAAGAAGCGCTGAACAAGGCGGTGCCGCCGCTCACCGCGCTCACTCATTTTGACGGGACGATGGGCAATTGGCAGGGCAGCGGCGCGACATCGGCCGAACTGGTGGCGCAGGTGGTCGAGGCCAGCGGAGTCCGGGCAAGACCGCTGCGGCAGGCGCATGAATGGGGTTATCAGCGGGTTTCTTCGGCGCGTTCGGTGCTGGTGCTCGACGCCGCGCCGCCGCCGATTGCGCGCATGGCGGTTGCCGGTTGCGCCTCGACATTGGCTTTTGAATTTTCCAATGGTGATTGCCGGATCATCAGCAATTGCGGCGGGGCAGGGCTGGTTGGCGCGACCATCCCGGCGGCGCTCGCGCGCGGCCTGCGGACCACCGCTGCCCACAGCACCCTCTGCATCGCCGACAGCAACAGCACCTCGATATTGCCCGATGGCAAGCTCGGACGCGGTGTCAGCGAAGTCGAACTGTTCCGCCGCGACGTCGAAAATGCCACTCGGCTCGAGGCCAGCCACGATGGCTATGCCCGGCGCTTTGGCCTGATTCACAAGCGCCTGTTGCTGCTCCGCTCGGATGGGCTGGAGCTGCGCGGCGAGGATATGCTGATTCCCGATGGCAAGAAGCGCCGGCGCCGCAAGGATGATATAGAATATGCGCTGCGCTTTCATCTCGGACCGGATATAGAAAGCGATCTGATCTCGGACGGCAAGGGCGTGATTCTACGCCTGACAGACGGCAATTTGTGGCAATTCCGCTCAACCAGCGGAGACATTCAACTGGAAGAAAGCGTCTGGGTCGACGGCATGGGCATAGCCCATGAGGTCAAGCAGATGGTAATGTCCGGAACAGTGGGCAGCGGCGGTGGAGCCACCGGCTGGCTGCTCAAACATATGGGGTAATGATGACAGAGAATATCAAAATCAAACGCGCGCTTTTGTCGGTTTCGGACAAGAGCGGACTGGCCGATCTCGGCAAACAGCTGGCGGCGATAGGCGTCGCGCTAATCTCGACCGGCGGCACCGCCAAGGCGCTGCGCGAAGCCGGGCTTGAGGTCGCCGACATATCCGATGTCACCGGTTTCCCCGAGATGATGGATGGCCGGGTCAAGACTTTGCACCCCAAGGTCCACGGCGGCCTGCTCGCCCGGCGCGATGATGCCGGCCATGTCGCCTCGATGGCAGAACATGATATCGCCGGGATCGATCTGGTGATCGTAAACCTCTACCCGTTCGCGCAGACCGTCGCCAAGGGCGCGGAACGCGACGAGATTATCGAGAATATCGATATCGGTGGACCCTCGATGGTGCGCAGCGCCGCCAAGAATCACGATTTCGTCACCATCGTCACCGATCCGTCGGATTATGCGACATTGCTGACCGAATTGCAGCAGAGCGACGGCGGCACATCTCTGGCGTTCCGCAAGAATATGGCGGCCAAGGCCTTTGCCGCGACCGCCAGCTATGACAGCATGATCGCCCAGTGGTTCGGCTTTTCCGATCAGGGCAAGATGTTCCCCGACACGCTGCCGCTGACGATGAGCCGCCCGGTCGAGCTGCGCTACGGCGAAAATCCGCATCAAAGCGCCGCACTCTATCTGCCCGACGGTCCGTCCGCGAAAGGCATTGCGCAAGCCGAGCAACTGCAAGGCAAGGCGCTCAGCTATAATAATTACAACGACGCGGATGCCGCGCTCGAACTGGTCAGCGAATTTCGCGATGGCCCGCCAACCGTGGTGATCGTCAAGCACGCCAACCCTTGCGGCGTCGCCAGCGCCGACAATATTGTCGACGCCTATAAGGCGGCGCTCGCTTGCGACAGCGTCTCGGCTTTCGGCGGTATCATCGCCGTCAACCGGCCGCTCGACGGCGCCGCAGCAGAAGCGATGACCGGCATCTTCACCGAAGTGGTCTGCGCACCGGACGCGGATGACGACGCCAAGGCGATCTTTGCCAAGAAGAAAAACCTGCGCCTGCTGCTGACCGGCGATCTGCCGGATGCCACACGCCCCGGCATAACCGTCAAGACCATCACCGGCGGCTATTTGCTGCAAAGCCGCGACAATGGCCAGATATCCCGTGATGATCTGAAATGCGTCACCAAGCGCCAGCCGAGCGAGCAGGAAATGGCCGATTGCCTGTTCGCCTGGACGGTCGCCAAACATGTCAAATCCAACGCCATTGTCTATGCTAGGGGCGGTGCAACCGCTGGCGTTGGCGCAGGCCAGATGAACCGGCTCGAATCGGCGCGGATTGCCGCGTGGAAAGCCAGGGATGCAGCGGAAAAAGCCGGCTGGGATGAAAGCCGCACGATCGGATCAGCCGTCGCCTCGGACGCTTTCTTCCCCTTCGCCGACGGCCTGCTGACCGCGGTCGAGGCAGGTGCCACCGCGGTGATCCAGCCAGGCGGCTCGATCCGCGATGACGAAGTGATTGCAGCGGCGGATGAAGCGGGTCTCGCGATGCTGTTCACCGGTATGCGGCATTTCCGGCATTAGGATTTCTTCCCTCTCCCTTAAGGGAGAGGGTTGCGCAGACTTGCAAACTTGTTTGCTAGTCGCAGCTGGGTGAGGGTGTACAATCCCAAAGACGATCCGTTAGTCCTGAGCTTGTCGAAGGACGCCTGGAGACTAGAGGCGTGGTTCGACAGGCTCACCACTAACGGATGATAACCGACAGAACGCCCTCATCCAACTCCGCCTAATCCGCTCCGCGCATAAGGCTCCCTATCCTTCTCTCTCACGGGAGAAGGGATCGGCACAAGATAATGGCAAAAAAGACCCTGTTCCCCCCTCGCGAAGAGCTGCTGTCACTGGTCAGCGCCGGTGAATTGACCGTCAAGGTCACACCCAATGCGGGAGAGAATAGCATCAGCCTGCCGGGAGAAAACGCACCTGGCGGCATATTGCTGATCCGCGTTACCGCCACCCCGGAAAATGGCAAAGCCAATGCGGCCGTTTTGAAAC
>NZ_JBALTF010000105.1:0-1892 GCF_036964675.1 Parasphingorhabdus sp.
AGTGCCGCACTGGGTCTCAGCTATGGCGCGCACAGCAACCTGTGCGTCAACCAGATCCGCCGCTGGGCCAGTGCCGAGCAAAAAGCCAAATATCTGCCGAAGCTGATCTCGGGCGAACATGTCGGCGCGCTGGCGATGTCGGAGGCCGGAGCGGGCAGCGATGTTGTTTCAATGAAGCTCAAGGCCGAAGCGGTGCAGGGCGGCTATGTGCTCAATGGCACGAAATTCTGGATCACCAACTCGACCGATGCCGATACGCTTGTCGTCTATGCCAAGACCCGGCCCGATGCGGGTTCGGGCGGGATTACCGCTTTCCTGATCGAGAAAGGCATGAAGGGTTTTTCCATCGGTCAGAAGATACAGAAGGTCGGGATGAAGGGCAGTCCGACCGCCGAGCTGGTGTTCGATGATTGCGAAGTGCCGGAGGAAAATGTCATGGGGCCGCTCAACGGCGGCGTCGGCGTATTGATGTCCGGTCTGGATTATGAGCGCGCGGTGCTCGCCGCCATTCCGCTCGGGCTGATGCAGGCCTGTATGGACACGGTCATTCCCTATGTTCGCGAGCGCAAGCAGTTCGGCAAACCGATTGGCAGCTTCCAGCTGATGCAGGGCAAGATTGCCGACATGTATGTCCGCCTGAACAGCGCGCGCAGCTATGTCTATAATGTCAACAAGGCCTGCGATGCCGGTCAGACCACGCGTTTCGACGCGGCGGGCGCAGTGATGTACGCATCCGAGTGCAGCGTGCGGGTGGCAGAAGAATCGATTCAGGCACTGGGCGGCGCTGGCTATACCACCGACTGGCCGGTCGAGCGCTACTGGCGCGATTCCAAATTGCTCGACATCGGCGCGGGTACCAATGAAATTCGCCGGATGCTGATTGGGCGGGAATTGATCGGGGCGGGCTAGACTCGCAACGTCTCCCACGGTCCATTGATCGCATAAGTATAGCCGGGCTCCTGCACGTTGACGAACATCGTCGTACCGTCGGGCGAGAAGCAGGCGCCGCAAAATTCGCTTTGGTCCTTGTGGGCGTTGCGGGCGATGTCGTAGATGGTGCCGTCCGGGGTCAGGCCGCGCAGATACTGGTCGCCGCGTCCGTCTTCGCAGAGGATGATATCGTTCCACGGCGCGACTACCAGATTGTCGCACATGTCTAGCGAATCGGCGTTGTTTGATTCAAAGAATAGCTGCAACGATCCGCCCGCTTCTGGTCCGCTATCCGCACCCTGATCGGGCGTGTAGCGCCATATCTGGCCGACGCGTTCCGCCCCGCCTTCGGTGCAGGTGAAGTAGAAATCACCCGTCGTGCCATCCGTGCGCACCGCATAATCCAGACCTTCACCGCGCATGAACTGGGCGGCTCCCGCAGCATGGCCGCGCGCTGCCAGATCGCCATCGGGCGCTTCGACATCGTCGAGATCAATCCATTGGGCGACATGGTCCTGCCCGACGACAAATGTCTCGGGTCCCTGGCCGCCCCAGTCTTTCGGCCAGTTGGAGGTAATGGCGGCTTTTCTGTTGGTCAGAACAAGCGCCTGCAGGCGGCCGCCTTCCTGCAATTTCCCGGGTATATTGGGGATGAAACGATAAAATAGCCCGGTCCGGGAATCTTCGGTCATATAGACAATGCCGGTCTTCGGATCGACCGAGGCGGCTTCGTGGGTGAAGCGGCCCATCGCCTTAAGCGGCACGGCATCGATCAGGCCGATGGCGCTGGACGGGTTCTCGAACACGAAGCCGTGATATTTGCCAGATTCTTCTCCTGCGGTGAGCATTTCCTCCTCGCAGCTGAGCCAGCTTCCCCATGGCGTTGGCCCGCCGGCGCAATTGGCGGCGGTGCCGGTCAGAACCAGAAAATCCCGCTCCATCCGCTTGTGCTTGAGGTCGTA
>NZ_JBALTF010000105.1:1987-5364 GCF_036964675.1 Parasphingorhabdus sp.
GGGTTGGCCCGCCGGCGCAATTGGCGGCGGTGCCGGTCAGAACCAGAAAATCCCGCTCCATCCGCTTGTGCTTGAGGTCGTAAACCAGCTTGGTGACGCCGCCAAAAAAGGGTGAGCCGTCGGCCTTGCGATCATAGAGCTGGCTCTCCGAAACCCGGTCGAGCAGTTCATTGTCCTTGCCGAACGGACTGCCGGTGGGGATGCTGTTCCAATTCTCGTGATTGCGCATCAATATGCATTTGTCGGCATCATCGGGGTGCGCGAAACAGGCCATGCCATCGGGCCGACCCGGCCGGAAAAAGCCGTCGGACATTATCCCGCCGGTCTCGCTGACCAATGTGTAGGAAAAACCCTCCGGCAGATCGAGCCGTTTGGCCGGGTCGGGAATCAGAGCGAAAGAGCGATTGGCAGTATGTGCCCGGGCACATCCAGCAATTGAGACGGAAGCATAGAACAGGCCTACGGCTTGCGCCGACCGGATAAAATCTCTTCGGGATAATGTCATTGTTCAAACTTCCTGCTGTCGGTGCTATCAGGGACCGGTTAGAATGTTGCCAGCGCTTACCGCCGAAAGAAAACAGAAATATGACCTACACCCTGATCACCGCCAATCGCAACTATTCCAGCTGGTCGCTGCGTCCCTGGGTGCTGATGACGGCGCTGGACATCCCGTTTGCCGACCAGATCATCTATTTCGAAGAGGATAATTATGAGCGGTTTCGCGAGTTCGCGCCCAATGGACAGGTGCCCTGTCTGAAAGATCATCGCGGCGATGGCCGCACGGATACGATCTGGGATTCGCTGGCGATCGCGGAATATCTCGCGGAGCGGCATCCGGGTTGCTGGCCGGACAATGGCGATGCGCGGACATGGGCGCGCTGCGCGGCAGCCGAAATGCATGGCGGGTTCGCACCGCTGCGGAACATCTGTCCGATGAACGTCGGTATCCGCGCTACATTGCACAAGATCGAGACGCCCCTGCAACGCAATATCGACCGGATCGGCGAGTTGTTCGCACAAGGTCTGGACAGTTTTGGCGGGCCTTGGCTCGCCGGCGACCGGTTCACGATTGTCGATGCCTTTTACGCCCCGGTTGCCTATCGGGTGCGCAACTTTGATCTCGATATTGGCGCAGCGGGCCGCGTCTGGGTGGATCATATCCTCGCCCATCCGGCGATGCAGGATTGGGAGCGTCAGGCGCTGGCCGAACCGGATCGCGAGATTGGCCACGAAGCGGAGATTGCGGCGGCGGCGACGGTAACGGCGGATTTCCGGGCCACGCGCTAGCCGCCCTAAACTTGACGGCTCCGGGTCAATAGTCCATTGGCCGGGCGCTTCATGCTGCATTGCAGCATTATGACTTTCGGACAAAGGATATCCCATGGCGATTCACAGTGATTTTCGGCGCGACTGGCTGTCGAATCCCAGAACCGAATTTCTCGCCGGGCTGGTGGTGGCGCTGGCGCTGATTCCCGAAGCCATCGGCTTTTCGATCATCGCCGGAGTCGATCCGCGGGTCGGGCTTTATGCCAGCTTCTCAATCGCGGTGATCATTTCGATGGTTGGCGGGCGACCGGGGATGATCAGTGCGGCTACCGCTGCCGTGGCCGTATTGGTGGTGCCGTTGGTGCGCGACCATGGCGTTGAATATCTGTTTGCCGCCACCATCCTGATGGGGGTGTTTCAGGCGATAGCCGCCTTGCTGCGGCTCGACCTGTTGATGCGCTTTGTCTCGCGATCGGTGATCACCGGCTTCGTCAATGCACTGGCGATCCTGATCTTCATGGCGCAGCTGCCGCAGATGACCGGCGAGGCCTTCACCTGGCAGACCTATGCGATGATCGCTGGCGGTCTGGCGATCATCTATGGCTTGCCGCGGATTACGACGCTGGTGCCTTCACCGCTTGCTGCGATCATCGTGCTTGCGGGCCTCAGCATTGCGTTCAAGGCGGATGTGTTCACGGTTGGCGATATGGGCGAATTGCCCGACAGTCTGCCGTGGCTGCATATCCCGCAAATCCCGATCACCTGGGAAACGCTGCAGATCATCGCGCCTTATTCGCTGGCGATGGCGGCGGTCGGGCTGTTGGAATCCTTGCTGACCGCCTCGATTGTCGATGACCTGACCGAAACCCGCAGCAACAAGAAGCGCGAAACCTATGGCCAGGGCATTGCCAATTTTGTCACCGGCTGGATCGGTGGCATGGGCGGCTGTGCGATGATCGGTCAGTCGGTTATCAATATCAGATCAGGCGGCCGGCGGCGGCTCTCGACCTTTGTCGCGGGCGTGATGCTGCTGGTCTTGATCGTTGGTCTTGGCCCATGGGTTGCGCAAATTCCGATGCCGGCGCTGGTCGCGGTGATGATCTTTGTCTCGATCAGCACCTTCCGCTGGCAGAGCTTTACCGAAATCACCCATCACCCATGGCCTTCGAATTTCGTGATGATCGCAACGGTCGTGATGGTCGTGGCGACGCATGACCTGTCGATTGGCGTGCTCACCGGCGTGCTGCTTTCGGGCATATTCTTCGCCTGGAAGGTCCGCCAGCTGGTGCGCATTCAGGATTTTATCGAAGTCACCACCCACCGCTATGTCTTTGCCGGTGAAGTCTTCTTCGGCTCGGTCGACATGCTCTATGAAGCGATCGAGTTTAATGAGGATGGCATTGATAGCGTGATCATCGATGTTCATGACGCGCATTTCTGGGACATCAGTGCCACCGGCATATTGGACAAGATTGTCGAGCGTCTGAAAAACGAGGGTAAGACGGTCGAGGTCATCGGCCTGAATCTGGCGAGCGCGACTCTGGTCGAGAAATATAGCGAGAATGATCGTCCGTTCGAGAGTCTGGGGATTGTCGGGCATTAGGCGCGGCAATCGGCGGGAAATAGTGCCCCGGCGTAGGCCGGGGCCCATCTCTGCTGTTGATACGAGAGGGCAGGGGATAATTAAGCGCTAAACTCACTTCTGGGCGCTATCCAGACATTCCGTTTGCAGCAACTTCTCGAGATGGACCCCGGCCTGCGCCGGGGAACACGGATGGTCGAGCATTGATGTGCTCCGGCGCAGGCCGGAGTCCAGACGATTGCTCGGGATCATGCTGGACCCTGCCCTTCGGCAGGGAACAGCAATCGCTAGTTGACCGACCGTCGCCTTTGCAGCAAACTGGCTCCAAACATAAAGAGGAATCCCCCATGATCAAGCTGCACCATCTCGACTATTCCCGTTCGTCCCGCATCATCTGGCTGTGCGAGGAAGGCGGGATTGATTATGAGATGGTCACCTATCACCGCGATCCGGTGACCCGGCGGTCGCCGCCGGAACTGGCCGAGGCGCACCGGCTGGCCAAAGCGCCGACGGTGGAAGTGGACGGCGT
>NZ_JBALTF010000106.1:0-5106 GCF_036964675.1 Parasphingorhabdus sp.
CAAGCGGGTCATACGGACGCGTTCTTCGTTGCGGTTGCCGGATGGTGATGGCGCAGACGGCGCCGGCGCGCCGCTTGCCGCGCCCTTTTCGGTCAGCGGTGGCTGCTGCGCACCGGATTGCACATATTGCTCGACATCGGCCTTGGTCAGCCGGCCATCCTTGCCGGTGCCGCTGATCTTGCTCGGGTCGACACCATGTTCCAGCACCAGCCGGCGCACCGACGGCGACAAGGTGATCGAGGCATCGGGTTCATCTGCCTTGGCTGCTTCTTTGGTTTCCGACTTTTCCTTGGCCGGTGCCGGGGCAGACTTGGCCGCCGTACCGCTGCCGGCTTCGATCGTCGCGATGACCGCGCCAACCTCGACCGTATCGCCGACCGCGACCTGATGCGCGCCCATCACGCCGGCTTGCGGTGCCGGCACTTCCAGCGCCACCTTGTCGGTTTCCAGACTGGCAATCGGTTCATCAGCGGCAACCGCATCGCCGGGCTGTTTGAGCCATTCGCCCAGAGTCGCTTCGGTGATCGATTCGCCCAATGCCGGGACTGTTACTTCTATTGCCATGTTCTTCCTACCTGTACTCCTGCGAAGGCAGGAGTCTATCTCCCGTCTGCGCGTCCAATTACCATCGCGAAATGGTCCCCCGCCTGCGCGGGGGACCAAGTCCCTAACTAACCCTCAACCTCATGTCCCAGTGCCTCGGCGATCAGCTGCGCCTGCTGCTGCTTGTGCCGCGAAGCCAGACCGGTTGCCGGTGACGCCGAAGCGGCGCGTCCGGCATAGACCGGTTCGACCGGACCGCCGTCCGCCTGCGCCAGACATTCTTCCAGATAGGAGCGGACAAAATGCCAGCTGCCCTGATTCTTCGGCTCTTCCTGCGCCCAGACCACAGTCTCGAGATTTGTCATCCGCTTGAGACGGACCACCAAAGGCTCGCCGGGGAATGGATAAAGCTGTTCGATCCGGATGATCGCGGTAGTCTTGTCACCCGCTTCGTCACGCGCCTCGATCAGATCATAAGCGACCTTGCCCGAGCAGAGCACGACCCGCTTCACATCCTTGTCGGCCGGCGGATTGGTGTCGGACAATATCCGCATGAAATGCTGGTCGCCCTGGAAATCTTCCGCTTTCGATACCGCCAGCTTGTGCCGCAGCAGCGATTTCGGCGTCATGATGATCAAAGGCTTGCGAAAGCTACGCAGCATCTGGCGGCGCAAGATGTGGAAATAATTGGCCGGGGTGGTGATATTGGCGACCTGGATATTGTCCTGCGCGCAGAGTTGCAGGAACCGTTCCAGCCGCGCCGAACTATGTTCGGGACCCTGACCTTCATAACCATGCGGCAGCAGCATCACCAGACCGTTTGCGCGCAGCCATTTGGCTTCGCCCGAGGCAATGAACTGGTCAATCATGATCTGCGCGCCATTGGCGAAATCGCCAAATTGCGCTTCCCAGAGCACCAGCGTTTTCGGGTCCGCTCCGGCATAGCCATATTCAAAACCGAGCACACCATATTCGGAGAGCGGGCTGTCGAGCACTTCGAACCGGCCATGCGGTACATTGCTCAACGGCACATATTTTTCTTCCGTTTCCTGATCGACCCAGACTGCGTGCCGCTGGGAAAAGGTCCCGCGCCCGCTGTCCTGCCCGGACAGGCGCACATTATAGCCTTCGGAAACCAGCGATCCATAAGCCAGCGCTTCGCCGGTTGCCCAGTCGAAATTCTCGCCGCTCTTGAACATATCGGCCTTGGCATCGAGCACCCGTCCCAGTGTCTTGTGAATCCGCAGGCCATCAGGAACCTTCGTCAGCGTCCGGCCCAGACTGTCGAACAATTTTGTGTCAATCGCGGTTTCGACATTGCGCCGCGCGCTTTCCGGATCGGCGGGAATATGCAGACCCTGCCAGCGGCCACCAAACCAGTCGGCCTTGTCTGCTTTATAAGTGGCCGCGGCCTGAAATTCGGTTTCGAGATGGTCGGCAAAGGCGGCCCGCGTGGCATCGCCCCAATCCGCATCAATCACCCCTTCCTCGACCAGCCGCGCTTCATAGAGCTTGCTGACCTTGGGATGTTTCTTGATCGCGGCATACATGATCGGCTGGGTGAAGCTCGGTTCATCGCCTTCATTATGGCCGAAGCGGCGATAGCACCACATGTCGATGACGATATCCCGGCCGAACCGCTGGCGGAATTCCATCGCCATCTTGCAGGTGAAGGTCACCGCTTCCGGATCATCGCCATTGACGTGGAAAATCGGTGCCTGCACACCTTTGGCGACATCGGACGGATAAGGCGACGAGCGCGCAAATTGCGGACTGGTGGTAAAGCCGATCTGGTTGTTGATCACGAAATGGATACAGCCGCCGGTATTATAACCGCGGATGCCGGAGAAGCCGAGACATTCCCAGACGATGCCCTGACCGGCAAAGGCGGCATCGCCGTGGATCAGCACCGGCAAGACCTGATCATGTTTTTCCAGATCGTCGCGCGCTACTTGCTGGGCGCGGACCTTGCCGAGCACCACCGGATCGACCGCTTCGAGATGCGATGGATTGGGCACCAGGCTCATATGGACATTGATGCCGTCAAATTCGCGGTCGGTAGAGGTCCCGAGATGATATTTCACATCACCGGAACCGCCGACATCTTCGGGGTTGGCCGAACCGCCGTGAAATTCGTGAAAGATAACCTTGTACGGCTTGGCCATCACATTGGCGAGAATGTTCAGCCGGCCGCGATGGGCCATGCCATAGACAATATCGCGAACGCCGGACTGACCACCATATTTGATGATATTCTCCAGCGCCGGCAGCATCGATTCGCCACCGTCGAGGCCGAAACGCTTGGTCCCGACATATTTCTTGCCGAGGAAATTTTCATATTCCTCGCCTTCGATCACCTTGTTGAGAATCGCCTTCTTGCCTTCCGGCGTAAACTGGATCGCGGCATCCTTGCCTTCCATCCGGTCTTGAAGAAACCGCCGTTCCTCGGTGTCGGCAATATGCATATATTCGAGGCCCACCGAGCCGCAATAATTGGCCCGCAGCACCGCTTCGATCTCGCGAATGGATGCGGTCTGAAATCCCAGAACCCCGCCCAGATAGACCGGATCGTCCATCTCGCCGGCGGTAAAACCATGAAATTCGGGGGTCAGGTCGGCCGGTTCTTCGAGCTTCGACAGGCCAAGCGGGTCCAGATTGGCACCCAGATGCCCACGCACCCGATAGGTGCGGATCAGCATCATCGCCCGGATCGATTTCTCTGCCGCCTGGCCAACCTCGGCATCGGACAATGACTTGCCGGATTTCTCCGCCGCCTGCTTGATCTCGATGCCCATTTGCGTCGGATCAAGCGCGCTATTCAGCTCGTCGGCATCATCAATCGGCCAATGCTTGCGCTGCCAGCTCGGGCCCTGCTCTTGCTCCGAGCCAATAAAATCCTGATTCTCAAAACCCATGATCATTTCCTTGGGGGAGGGAGGCCCTCTGCTCGCGCAGAGGGCCTAATAATCTAGACCAGTTCTTTCAGCATCGCATCCAGCGTCGTGCCCAGTTCGCTCGGCGAAGGCGAAACGCGGATACCCGCGGCTTCCATCGCCGCGATCTTGTCTTCCGCGCCGCCCTGACCGCCGGAAACAATCGCACCGGCATGGCCCATGCGGCGTCCCGGAGGAGCCGTGAGGCCAGCGATAAAGCCGACCATCGGTTTCGAACGGCCTTTCCTGGCTTCGTCGGCAATGAACTGCGCCGCTTCTTCTTCCGCGCTGCCGCCGATTTCACCGATCATGATGATTGACTTGGTTTCATCATCGGCAAGGAATAGTTCCAAAACGTCGATAAAGTTGGTCCCATTGACCGGATCTCCACCAATGCCGACCGCCGTGGTCTGGCCAAGGCCAACCGCAGTTGTCTGATGCACGGCTTCATAAGTCAGCGTACCGGAACGCGAGACCACGCCGACCGAACCCTTCATGAAGATGCTGCCGGGCATGATGCCGATCTTGCATTCGCCGGGAGTCAAAACGCCTGGGCAGTTCGGGCCAATCAGGCGCGACTTGCTGCCCTGCAGCGCACGCTTGACGCGAACCATGTCGAGAACGGGAACGCCCTCGGTAATCGCAACGATCAGTTCGATCTCCGCATCAATCGCCTCGAGGATCGAGTCCGCTGCAAATGGTGGTGGAACATAAACAACCGAAGCAGTCGCGCCGGTAGCTTCCTTGGCTTCCGCAACGGTGTTGTAGTTCGGCAGACCAATATGGGTCGTGCCTCCCTTGCCCGGCGTCACGCCCGCAACCATTTGCGTGCCATAAGCCAGAGCCTGTTCGGTGTGGAACGTACCGGTATTGCCGGTCATGCCCTGAGTGATGACCTTGGTGTTCTTGTCGATTAAAATGCTCATTAAACTTACTTCCTCGTCATTCCAGCAAAAGCTGGAATCTCCGTCCCAGCGCGCCGCGTTTTCGCATGAGATCCCGATTTTTCGTCGGGATGACGGTTGCGTTTATGCCAGAGAGCTATCCAGCGCCTTACAAGCCGCCAGCAATTCCTTCACCGCATCGACCGACACATTGAAATTGCCCTGCGCTTCTTCGCTCAGTTCGATCTCGATGATCTTCTCGACGCCGCCTTTGCCGATGATGCACGGCACGCCGACATAGAGATCATCGACGCCATATTGGCCGGTCAGATGCGCGGCGGCTGGCAGCACCCGGCGTTTGTCCTTGAGGAAGCTTTCCGCCATCATGATCGCGCTGGTTGCCGGCGCATAATAAGCCGAACCATTGCCGAGCAACGCAACAATCTCGCCGCCGCCCTTGCGGGTGCGGTCAACAATCGCATCGATCTTTTCCTGCGTGGTCCAGCCCATCTTGATCAGATCGGGGATCGGGATACCGGCGACCGTCGAGTAAGCCGGTACCGGAACCATGGTATCGCCGTGGCCGCCAAGAACGAACGCGGTGACATCTTCGACCGAGACATTGAATTCTTCAGCGAGGAAGTGACGGAAGCGGGCGCTGTCGAGAACGCCGGCCATGCCGACCACCATGTTGTGCGGCAGGCCGGAAAATTCGCGCAAGGCCCAGACCATCGCGTCGAGCGGGT
>NZ_JBALTF010000107.1:0-5006 GCF_036964675.1 Parasphingorhabdus sp.
CATCAATGGCGGAATATCCGGCGGGGATTGGCCCAGTGGGTTTGGTCTTGATCATTCGATATCCATGCTGGCCAATGCGTTGCGATCCAGTTTCCCATTGGGATTTTTGGGGAATTCAGAAAGCAGGATGATATCTCTGGGGTGCATAAAATTTGGTAAATTTTGCTTTAAATATTTTCCCAGTTGCTCGGGGATAGTGGCCGTTTCCGCTCCACGATCAACCGGACTGACAAACAGCCGGATCGCATGACCGAGACGTTCGTCCGGCACGCCCAGAGCGACCGCTTCCGCTATGATCCCCGATTCGACCGCGATTTCCTCAATCTCGGTCGGGCTGATCCGGTTGCCTGAGCTTTTGATCATCGAATCATCACGGCCAACGAAATAGAGCAATCCGTCGTCGCCGCGCTTCACCGTATCGCCGGAGAAAACCGCCGTACCGCCAAATTTAGATGCTTCCGGTGCGCTTTTGAACCTTTGCGCGGTCCGCTGCGGATCATTCCAATAGCCCTGCGCCACCAGCGGACCGCAATGGACAAGTTCCCCGGACTGATCGGGCGCGGCAACATTGCCAACTTCGTCGACCACCAGAATTTCAGCATAAGGGATCGCTGTGCCCATGCTGGTCGGATTACCGTCGATCAGCGCGGGATCGAGATAGGTGGACCGAAAAGCCTCGGTCAGGCCATACATTGCATAAATATCGGTTCCGGACCCGAATATCGCCCGCAACTGCTTGACCAACGTTGGGGTCAGCGCACCGCCGCTGTTGGTTAGCCGCCGCATCGATGCAACCGCTTCCTCCGGCCATTCATGCTCGACCAGTTGCACCCAGAGCGGCGGCACGGCCGCCAAAGTGGTGATCCGTTCGCGGGCGCATGCCTTCATGACGTCACGCGGCGTCAGATAATCCAGCGGCACCGCGCAACCACCGACTGCCCAGGTCGAAAGCAGCTGATTCTGGCCATAGTCAAAGCTGAGTGGCAACACGCATATCGTGCGGTCATCGACAGAAAGCTTGAGATATTCTGCCACACTGAGCGCACCAAGTGTCAGATTGGCGTGGCTGAGCATGACTCCCTTAGGCCGCCCCGTAGAACCGCTGGTGTATAATATCGCAACCAGATCACTGCCATCGGTTGTTACTGCACTGGGCTCCATTGGCATCGCAATCGACTCCAGAGAAGTCTCAACAACCTTGTCCTCGAACAGGCTGCAATCTTTGTTGAAACTGCCGTCTTCCAGAGTTTTCAGGCGCCCGGCGTTGCTGATCAGCAGCCTGGCGCCACTGTCCGCCACGATATGCGCAACCTGGGCCTGTTTGAGCAACGGATTGACCGGCACGTGCACCAGACCCGCCCGGGCCGCCGCCAGCGGCATGATGCAAGCCAGTTCGGTCTTGGACAGCCAGGTTGCCACCCGGTCCCCTTTGGCCATGCCCTGCCCCTGCAGCCATGCCGCCAGCACACCGACACGATGATTTAACATTTTATAGCTAAGAGATCCCGAACGCGTCACGAGAGCGCTCGCATGCGGATCCTTGCCAATCGCCAGATGGTCTAACGGAAATGCGGCGGTTTCGGGATCGATGTTCAATTTTTGACCTATGGGAAAAAGAGCAGATTTGTGACAGATACGACCTTAGCCATGACCAGCGAATATCATAGCAATTTTCAGTCGGTGCAAGACATAGCCGGCGAAAAACTTGGCCGTTCGGTCCAAAAGTCCCTGTTCGACCGGATCGAATGGCTCAAACCGCTGCATGAACTATGCCTGCCCGACAAGTCCCCGTTGATCGTTCATAGCAAAGAGGGCGACGCCGAAGCTTGGATGTTCCTGATGAAAACCGGCCTCGGTCGCCATGCTGCTCTGGCCAACTGGTATAATTTCACCTTTCGGCCGATTTTCCTGGGCGAATATGACGAAGTCACCAAATTGGCGCTGCTCGCAAAGCTCGCAAAGCAGCTGAAATCAAGCTCTCACCATATTGAAATCACGCCCGTACCTGATGAAGATTCGGCCGCCAGCCTGACCGAGAGAGCGTTTGAGCAAGCCGGCTGGATTGTTTTCCGGTCCAAGGCCGATGACAATCATATCCTCAACGTAAAGGGCCGCACCTTCGACCAATATTGGGATGATCGCCCCGGTCAGTTGCGCAATACGGTGCGACGCAAGGCAAAGAAAAACCTGGTGTCGATCCGGATTGAAAAGCAATTTTCCGACGAGGATTGGAATGACTATGTGTCGGTGTACGAACGCAGCTGGAAACCCGAAGAGGGCAACCCCGATTTTCTGAAGAAACTGGCCCAGCACGAAGCGGCCGCCGGCTGCATGCGCCTTGGCCTGGCCTATATTGATGGCGAGCCGGTGGCGGCACAATTCTGGACCGTCGAAAATGGCGAAGCCCTGATTCACAAGCTGGCGCATATCGAAGACGCGACAAAATCTTCGCCCGGAACCCTGCTCTCGGTCGCGATGTTCCAGCATGTGATCGATATTGACCATGTCGATCTGATCGACTTTGGCACCGGCAATGACGGCTATAAGCGCGAGTGGATGGAAGATGTCCGGGACCGCTATCGGCTGGAGTTCTACTGGCCCAACAACCCCTTGTCCTGGCTGCCTATTTTGCGCCACTATGCCTCGGGCCTTGCCGGAAAGCGTGCTTCCCTTTAGGGAGGCGCCGTTATCCGGGATTCGGGGGTTTTTGATGCAGAATGAGGTCGAGTTAACGCCGGAAGCCGCCGTGCGTGCAGTGATGCGGGATATTTTGGGCCTGAGCGAAGAACAGGTTGCGGACTTCACGGCAGAAACAGAGCTTTTCGGCGCTCTCCCTGAATTGGACAGCATGGCTGTTGCCGGGTTGCTCACCGAACTGGAAGATCGTCTCGACATCATGATCGATGATGATGAAGTCGATGGCGAACTGTTTGAAACTTTTGGCAATCTGGTCGCCTTTGCCGAGATGAAAGTCACGGGGTGACCCTAGCACCCGCATTCGTCTCCCACGAATTTGCGGATCGCAAAGAATATTGTTTGTCTGCAGCGGCCCAGTCTTCCCGCCGCGTCCTGCTAGTCCCACCCCTGTTCGACGAGATGAACCGCATGCGCAAGATGCTGGTGGATGTCATGCGCGCTCTTGAGGGCCTTGAAGTCGGCAGCTTTCTGCCCGATCTGCCGGGCACCAATGAAAGCCTGATCGCCCTTGAACAGGCCACACTATCCGACTGGCAAGCGGCCATCCAGGCGTGCGCCCAGCAACATGAAATCTCCCATATTGCCTCATTTCGAGGCGGCGCTTTGACGGTCGCTGCGATGGACAAGGCCAGTCACTGGATTTTCAGTCCGGTGAAAGGCGCGACAATATTGCGGACGATGATGCGGACCAGGGTTGCAGCGGACCGGGAATCCGGCCGCAATACAAGCCTCGCCGATCTGACCGCCCAAGCCGAGACCGGACCGCTTGAGTTGGCTGGCAATATCCTCGGCTCCCAACTATTCACGCAGCTAAATGCGGCAGAATTTCCAGATCTGGAAAATCAGCGGATCGTACGCCTGGAATCAGACAATAAGCCCAGCGATGTTAAGATTCCCGGCTCTGCCTTGTGGCTCCGCGCCGAACCGGATGATGATCCAGCGATGTCCAAAACCATCGCCAACGATATAGCTGCTTGGATAAAGCAATGACGCGGAGCTTTCATCAAATTGCCTGTGCAAACGACATGCTTGCTGCAACCCTCGATAGCGCGCCTGGCTCGACCGCATTACTGATCGTCAGCGGCGGCAATGAAATCCGCTCGGGAGCCCATGGCGGAATGGCACAACTTGCCTTGCGGATAGCGGAACAGGGCTTTCCGGTGCTTCGCTACGACCGGCGCGGTATTGGCGAAAGCACGGGTCAGAACAGCGGTTTTCTGGGCAGTGCGGAAGAAACCGCGGCGGCCGCCAAATTTCTCAGACACGAACAACGGGTACAGAATATCATTGCATTCGGAAATTGCGATGCGGCCACCGCGCTGGCTTTGTTCGGACCCGAGGCCGGGATTAATGGCCATATATTGGCCAATCCATGGGTGATTGAAACGAGCAGCGAACCGGATACGGAAGAACCGACAATCTCGTCCGCCGCCATCCGCTCGCGCTATTGGGACCGGATCAAAAATCCAAGGACGATCCTTGATCTGCTATCGGGGAAAATCGACGTCAAAAAACTTCTGAAAGGTCTCAAACAGGCCGCCCGATCAGAAGAGAATAGCGCACTGTCCTTGCGATTGCGCGATGCCTTGTACGGGCTGGAAAAAGACGCCCATATTCTGCTGGCAAAGCGCGATACCACTGCGCGCGCTTTTCTCGCGGCCTGGAACAGTGCCGATTTTGAACCACTGCGGCGGAATTCCAATATCATCATCGAAACGCTCGACAGCGCGTCGCACAGCTTTGCCGATGTCGAGGCAAAAAACTGGCTTATCGATAAAATATTGGATTCATTGCGAAAAGCCTGACTATTCGGCCGCCATCAGTTCAAATTCCTGTTCCGCCAGAAAACGTTCGGCATCGAGTGCTGCCATGCAGCCGGTACCAGCTGCGGTCACGGCCTGACGATAGACATGGTCCATGACATCACCGCAGGCGAACAGGCCCGGAATCTTGGTTTTCGGCGTACCCGGCTCGACCCATATATAGCCGCCGTCGATCAGATCGAGATGGTCCTTGAATATCTCCGTTGCCGGCGCGTGTCCGATAGCAACAAAGGCACCATCAACCGTCAAATGGCTTTTGTCCCCGGTCTCCGTGTCGACCAGGTCCAGTCCAACCAGCCCCAGAGGATCGCCGCCGCCAACAAAGCGTTCAACATTCTTGTTCCACATCACGGAGATTTTGGGATTGGCAAACAGCCGATCCTGCAAGATCTTCTCTGCGCGCAGGCTGTCGCGACGGTGGATCAGAGTCACATCATCGCTATGGTTGGTCATATAGAGCGCTTCCTCGACCGCGGTATTGCCGCC
>NZ_JBALTF010000108.1:0-4980 GCF_036964675.1 Parasphingorhabdus sp.
CGGCGATAAATATCGCATCGCAATCCTTTACAGAAGCAGCAAGATCGGTTGAAAAAGACAGCCGTTCTGCATCAACATTGCGTTTGACCAAATCGGCCAGCCCGGGTTCGTAAATTGGCATGACATTCTGGTTCAGATTGGATATTTTTTTCTCGTCTTTGTCGACGCATATCACATCATGACCAAAATCAGCGAAACATGCGCCGGAAACGAGACCGACATAGCCAGAGCCTATCATTGCAATTTTCATTCAATTCCCTCTAACATTAGGCATCTCAACATGCAGAATGTGGCGGCTTGTGGCGCGTTGGCTGTCACAGGTCAAGGTTTCATCAATTGGATCGTGTTCGTCTTTCTTTTATAACCAATTTTGCCTTTGGATCGTTGAACAAAAATTACAAATGACCGCTTTCGGCTTGAACATTGCCAGTTCCTGCATATTACATGTCAAATAACTATTTTGAAGTAGTTGGCTAAACCGGATCAGTCCGTTAATTGTCTTACTCAGCGTCGCAGCTTTGGGAACCGATTGATTAAGAGTATCACGGACACCGTAACATCGTTGTTAGAAAAATTGCTCAGCTATCGCGCTGGAAAAAAAGAGCAATCGTCATTCTGCTCGATATTTTGCTATGCGTGCAGTCGTTTTGGCTAGCCTATTCCCTTCGTATCTGAGTTTATAACGCAATTTTCCGCTATGCGGGCACTGGCATGATGAGAATATTGGTCCGTGCTTTCGCAATATATTCGATGGTGATCGCATTTACATTTGTTGTAGTCGGGATCGTCCAGCGGCGCATTCCAGAAATCCTCTTGAATGCTCTGCTCCCAATGATTGGCAGCAGTGTATTCGCTGATTGATTTGTCAGAGTTTTAACAACCCAAACGGCACAATTCTGTTTTCGACATCATGTCCGATTTCCGCCCGGCCCAAATAGGCGATTCCATTGATCTCGGACCATCGCTTGGTAATCGCCTCTGGTGTTTCGCCAAAAGGCCGGTCATTTTCGGGGACATCGCCGACGTTACCCAATTTTATCCCGGAGAGGCCTTGCGCTGCAAGATTGCTGCACAGGTGAAACATGGCGCGGTCGAAGGCATAGAGATATTCGGATATCTCCTCGACGATGAGAATGTGATCTCGCAGGTCCGGCATCAGTTTTGTGCCAGTCATCATGGCGAGGGTCATCAAATTGAAAGCGGAGTATTTTTTACCGTTGGTGAGCCCCGGTTCAAGCACATTTTTTTGTCTGTTCATAATCCAGTCCAGAGCTCGGCGAACGGCATGCTCGCCGCCCGGTCGGCCAATATCGGACGGCATCGGACCATGTGTGACCTCGCCGATGCCTGCGCGATAGAGTGCGCCGAGCAGGTTTCCCGCATCGCTATATCCCAGGTAAGTTTTGCCCTTGGCGATACCATCCAGCTGTTCGATGGCAGCTTCCGCCATACGTGCGGCACCATAGCCGCCGCGGGCAAACCATATCGCATCTATGCTCGGGTCGTTGGCCAGAGCGACGAAACTGTCGGTGCGTTGCTTGTCGCTGCCCGCGAAATGGCCTTCCTCAAAAAAACATTGCTCGTCAAAGATCAATTCGGCTTGCGGATGGGTCTCGGCTGCGAGCGCGATGACGCGGTCGGCAGCATCCCGTGTGAATGGGGTCGACGGCGCACAAATACCGATGCGGACTGGTGAGGAGATCGAATTTGTTCCTTGCGCCATTGCCAAACAGATTGAGAAGCAATAGCGCGAAAAAATGAGTGAAGACAAATCCTATTATTTTTGCGGGATCGGCGGTTCCGGAATGTTGCCTCTGGCGATGATCGTCAATGCGGCCGGCGCGCAGGTCGCAGGATCGGACCGGGCGCTGGATCAGGGGCGATTGGCCGACAAGTTTCAGTGGTTGCAGGATCGGGGAATCAAGCTGTTTGACCAGGATGGCAGTGGATTGGTCGATAGCAGCCAGATATTGGTCGCTTCTGCCGCTATTGAAGACATTGTGCCGGATGTTGCGCGCGCTATTGCGCTGGGTTGCAAACGGATGACCCGGGCGGAATTGCTGGCGGAGCATTTCAATGCCGTACCGCGCAGCATCGCCGTTGGCGGTACCAGCGGCAAATCAACCGTGACCGGGATGATCGGCTGGATCCTGACCGAGGCTGGCCGTGATCCTACGATCATGAACGGTGCGGTGATGAAAAACTTCGTCGATGCCGATGCGCCATTTGCCAGTTCCCGCGTCGGAGCTGGCGACATGATGGTGAGCGAAGTGGACGAAAGCGATGGTTCAATCGCGCTGTTCAATCCTGAAATTGCGGTGCTCAACAATGTCAGCCTGGATCATAAAAGCCTTGAAGAGCTGAGAATTTTGTTCGGCGATTTTATCGCGAAATCGCGGCACGCGATCTGGAATCACGATGATGCAGAGTCGCATGTGCTTGTTGGCTCTGGCAATTTGGCAAAAACGAGCAGCTTTGGATTTCTCGACGGTGCGGATTTTCGCGCTGTCCAAGTTGAGGAAAAACCCCTTGGCAGCAATTTTGTGATGCGGACCGACGGGACAGACTATCCGGTTTCGTTGCAAGTGCCAGGCAGGCACAATGTCGCCAATGCTTTGGCGGCTATCGCAGCCAGTTGCGCAGTCGGGGTGCCGGTAGATATCGCGATATCGGCAAGCGGGTCGTTTCGCGGCCTGGCCCGTCGCTTTGATATCGTGGGAACCAGCCATGATATTACGGTGATCGACGATTTCGGTCACAATCCCGATAAAATCGCGGCGACACTGCAGACCTTGAAAGCATTCCCTGGCCGGGTTGTCGCTTTCTTCCAGCCCCACGGTTTTGGACCAATAAGAAAAATGGGTGCAGAGCTTGCAGCGGTTTTCTCCGAAAACCTTGGTAACGATGATCGTGTCATATTATGTGATCCGGTCTATTTTGGTGGAACGGTTGATCGGTCTCTTGGCAGCGATTCCATCGTCGACGCGATAAATGCTGCCGGTGGCAACGCAGAACATATCGCCGAAAGGCCGAAATGCGGTGACAGAATGGTGGAGCTCGCCGAGCCGGGTGACCGCATCGTCATCATGGGCGCGCGCGACGATACATTACACAGCTTTGCCCAGTCGATTTTGGCTGGGATCGACCACGATAAATCGAACTCACAGGCGGATGGATGACCAACATATGGAATTGATGCAATCGGTTCCAAACGGAGGCTAAGGATTTTTCGAAGCGACCTATGGCCAATTTCCGGGCCTGGATTTTCTGCTTCCGACTAGCAGGCTGACTGCCGTTGTCCCGCTGCTGCGGCGGGGCTTTTCAAAATGCCTACGATGTTGTAAAAAGTCATATACGGTGATTCACGGGGCCGTTAATTCACAAAACCCACCTTCTGAGGCCCTCAAATGTCCTGCGAAAGCATGATATATGGCAAGGATCTTGTTAACTATTATGTAGAAAGAGTTAATCTTTCCGACCCACCATCGCTAGCGTTGGATAATAGTCCTATAAATACAGGGGCTTGAAAATATGCAACCGTAACATAGTGTAACAATAGCCGTATCTTACTGCCTTTTGTCGCCATGTTCCGCCACATATGATGAGCAAGTTGGGCAATTCGGCTTCTGCCTGTGGTAACCCAATTAAGCGCCACAGTTGTCCTGGCATTGGTGCGATATTCTGGTCGATATCGTACCGACTGTTCCCGATGGAGCGGATAGACATTCTATCCGCTCCATCATCGGACAAAGCCTGAGAGTCGCCCTCTTGCAAATTAGTGGTGGGATGCGTCATGCAGTCAGTCAGTATAATATTGTGGAAAGTGAAAGCCGATTGGCTTCGATCCTTTCGTTGTTCCGTCATCCTGCCTCTATCCATTCTGGCGGTCATGCTAATCAGCATATTGCCGGCGCTGGGTTCCGAGGCGTTCGCGACTGATCCGGCGGCGCGGACGACAAATGGTCGCGTCACTGCGGTTGCAAGTGCGCAGGTGATCAAACCATATATAACGACTTCCCAGGTGCAGTCCGGAATCAATGCGTCTGATTCCGCTATCACAGTGTCCCGCCGCACAACGTTTCGTGATTGCGAAATTCTATTGGGTGCCACCGGCAATCAAGCCTCCGAAACCTCATGCGAACCCCGCCTGATCGAATTGCAGGGAACAGAAAATTGAGGGGAAAGGCCATGCAGGCAACCAATACAGACTATGATGCCCTTAACTTTAAATTAAAAATGCAGTGAATAGGATATAGCAGGAAAAAATAATGCAGCCATCCAATGCAACATATGCGGCATTCGCGGGTCATGATGACCGACAAAGCCAGCGCACGACTTCACGGTCATGTGCCGTGCCGTGGGTCATTGCATGTTTGCTTGTCACCATTTCACTGCCGGCATTTGCGGAGGCCGACCGGGGTGAGAACAAGAATGCAATCGAATTTTCCACTGCTGGTGGCACAATGTCTGATCATATTCCCGTCGCGGATGGCGGTGGTTTTGATGCGAATGTCTCTCATATCAACCCCCGGCCAAACGGTGCGCTGTTGCCGACGACCGGCAATTATGAACGGTTTTCCTTACGCTACCGAATGAAGGTCAAGTAAATGAAAAATATGATCGAATCTGGTACTTCTGCCGCAATGGCTTCGGAAAATGTTCTGGCGGATGTGGATCGCAGAAAACAAGACCGGCATATTGCAATGCTTCGACTTGCCAAGATCAAGGCAGAATCCGGAGAAGGCTGGGGCTTCATCAAAAATCTCTCGGCCACCGGGATGATGGTCGAAGTGCATCCCAATTTTGAACTGGGTGACAAGGTCTCGGCCCTTTTGACCGAGGATCAGGAACTGACGGGCGCGGTACGGTGGCGCAAAAAGGCACTAGCTGGCATCGAGTTCTCTGTCCGTTGTCATATAATTTGAGACAGATGCGGTTTTCACGTTGGTGAATGTTTGGCATCATCTGTTTGATTTATAT
>NZ_JBALTF010000109.1:0-4918 GCF_036964675.1 Parasphingorhabdus sp.
CTATACGGAGCATTTTCTGCCGTTATTGCTGTTGCTTGGTCTGGCAACGCGGCTCGGTGCGCTTGGCGTGCTCGGCATGACGCTGGTGATCCAGACATTCGTGTTCCCGGAAATGATAATCTGGTGGCAGACCCATATCATCTGGGTGGCAATGGCGCTGGTCCTGATCGTGCGCGGCGGCGGGATGTTCTCGCTGGACCGGCTGATCGATCACAGGCTGGGCTGATGCGGTGATCGCCAATGAAGAAACTTTTCGGCGCCTGATGATCAAGGCGCAGGGTGGCGACAAGCTCTGCTATTCCAGCTTGCTGGTCGAATGCGAAAAATGGCTGCGGCGCTATTACGCCCGCAAGATCAACCCGGCGGCAATTGATGATCTGGTGCAGGAAACCCTGATCTCGCTCCATCGCAAGCGCGCAAGCTATGATCCGGCCCGGGCGTTTCTCCCCTGGCTCGCCGCCATCGGACGCTACCGCTGGATCGACAGTCTGCGGAAGATTTACAGGCACGAGCATGATCAGCTTTATGAAGAAATGGTCGCCGATCCGCAGGATGGGGATGTGACCGCCAAGGTCAGCCTCGAACGGCTGCTCGGCATGATCCCGCCCAAACAGGCGGAAGTGATCAGCCTGGTCAAGATCGAAGGCCTCAGCATTATCGAGGCAGCGGCCAAAACCGGCCAGTCTGAATCGCTGGTCAAAGTGAATATCCATCGAGGGCTCAAGAAAATGAGCGCCCTAATCGAGAGTGAATGACATGAGTGGAGTTGCAAATAATCTGATCGAAAATCTGGTCGAGGATCTGGAACCGGTCCGGACATTGAAGCCGAAAAGCGGGCTGGCGATTGTCGGCGGCATCACATTGATCGCTGTCATCGCCGTGGCGGCCACGCTCGGCGTGCGCAATGACCTGATGCTCGGCATGGCCAACGAGATGTTTTTCCTGCGCAGCGGGGTGCTGCTGATGCTCGGTTGTGCAACCGCGATTACCGTGGTCAATATGGCTCGGCCCGGCGTCGGAAAGCTGAGCCGCGGCTGGGTCTGGGCGCTGATCACCGCTGCCCTGTTTCCGCTGACCGCCGCGATCATGAGCGCGATCAACATGCCGCCGGTGGAAGCTTTGCGCCCGATGGAAGGGTTGAAATGCCTGACCGTCAGCGGGATGGCGGCGCTGGCCATTGGCAGCGGCCTGACATTGTGGCTGCGGCAAGGCGCGCCAACCTCGCCGGAACGCGCGGGCTGGCTGATCGGTCTTGCCTCGGGCGCGCTCGGCGCGATGGCCTATAATATCCACTGTCCGTTCAACGATATCTATTATGTCGGACTGTGGTTCACGATCCCCGTCATCATTAGTGCGGTATTCGGCCGGCTGGTCGTCCCCCATCTTATCCGCTGGTAATATCCCTGCCCGATCCCATATAGGACGGGTTAATCCGGTCAAAACAGGGATATGAATATGCAGTTTGCGCGGGCAGCTTGGAAATTTCTGGTTGCGATAAAGGACGGCATGGTGCTGATCGCCATGCTGCTGTTTTTCGGCGCGCTCTATGCCCTGCTGTCATCGCAGCCCAATAGCGGCGCGATCCGCGACGGAGCCTTGTTGCTCGATCTGAACGGCGTGATTGTCGAAGAACCCGCAGCACCAACCTTCGAGGATTTTCTGGCCGGCAATAGCGACAGCCCGCGCGAATATCGCTTGCGGGATGTCGTGCACGCCATTGATGCGACGGTGGAAGACGATCGGGTCAAGGCCATCGTCCTTGACCTCAGCAGTTTTGCCGGTGGTGGCCAGACCAGTCTCACCGATGTCGGCGAGGCGCTTGACCGGGCAAAGAAGGCCGGCAAGCCGATCTATGCTTTCGCCAGTTTCTATAGCGATGACAGCTATCAGCTCGCCGCCCATGCAACAGAAATCTGGATGGACCCAATGGGCGGGATTATTTTTGCCGGCCCCGGCGGCAACCGGCTCTTTTACAAGGGCCTGATCGACCGGCTTGGCGTGACCGCCCATATTTACCGAGTCGGCACCTACAAGAGCGCGGTTGAACCCTATATGCGCGCCGACCAGTCACCAGCTGCGCGCGAGGCGTCCGCAGCGCTCTACAGCGTGCTGTGGGACAGCTGGCTTGCCGAAGTTAAAAAGTCCCGGCCACAGGCGATGGCCAAGCCCTTTGCTGATGATCCGGCCGCTTTCATCACCGCCGCTGGCGGCGATTATGCCTCGGTTGCGATGAAGCAGGGGCTGGTCGACAAACTGGGCGACAAGACTGCCTTTGACCGCTTTGTCGCGGAGCAGGTCGGCACCGACGAAAAACCCTCGCCGGACAGTTTCCAGAGCATCGACTATGATGACTTTGTTGCAGCGCATCCGCTCGATAGAAAAGGTTCCGCAATTGGTGTCATCACCGTCGCAGGCGAAATTGTCGGCGGCAAAACCGGCCCTGGCATGGCTGCCAGCGGACGGATTGCCGAGCTGATTTACACGGCGCTGGATGAAAATGAGATCAAGGCGCTGGTGGTCCGCGTCGATTCGCCCGGCGGCTCGGCCTTCGCCAGCGAAGAAATTCGCCTCGCCTTGCTCGAAGCGAAGAAAAAGAAGCTGCCGATCGTCGTTTCGATGGGCGATGTCGCGGCCAGCGGCGGCTATTGGGTCGCGACTGCCGGCGACCATATTTTCGCCGAGCCCGATACGATCACCGGGTCGATCGGGGTATTCGCGGTGCTGCCGAGCTTTGAAAAGGCATTGGCCAAATGGGGAGTCACCGCCGACGGTGTTCAGACAACGCCCTTGTCGGGCGAGCCCAATTTCGTCGGCGGTTTCAGCGAAGATCTCAATGCCATTTTGCAGGCTGGGGTCGAAAACAGCTATGGCGACTTCGTCAAACTGGTAGCGGCAGCCCGCGGCAAGACGCCGGCACAGGTCGATACTATCGGACAGGGCCGCGTCTGGGACGGCGGCACCGCGCGGCAGCTGGGTCTGATCGACGGCTTCGGCGGCATGAAAGACGCGCTCGCCGAGGCGGCCAAACGCGCCGGTCTGGTAGAAGGCGATTACCACCCGCAATATCTCGATCCGCAAGCCAGATTCTCGTGGCTGCCATTTGATGGCATTCCCTTTGTCCGGCAGGAAAGCGCGCCGGTTACCGGTGTGGTCGGCTGGGCCGCACAGCGCCAAAAGGCAATTTTCGGCCAGGCTCTGGCAACCGCTCAGGGCCTGTTGGCGCGCGAAGATGTTCAGGCCTTGTGCCTCGAGTGCGGAGGCGGCATCCAACGGAACAGCAAGGCATCCGCCAGCTGGATCGAACAACTGCTCGGCTATTCCTTCTCGTCTGTTCCACGATAGGCGGGCAAGGACAGGCCCTTGACGATGGCCAGCGCGCGCAGCGCAAAACCGGAGACGAAGGCGATCAGCGCGGCGATGAAGCCGGGGATGCCGAATTGTGCGAGCAGCACAAAAAGAAAGGCAGAGAGCGCGCCTGCGGTCACATAAAGTTCCGGACGGACGATGATCGAGGGTTCGCCCGAAATCAGATCGCGGATCACCCCGCCAACGCTGGCCGTGATAACGCCCATGATCGCCGCCGGCAGCGGATCGATGCCCAGTTGCATTGCCTTGGCGGCGCCGAACACGGAATAGGCTGCCAGGCCAATGGCGTCGAACCAGTCAACCGCCGCCGGTCGCCAGAATTTGACCGGTGTGACCCAGACCAGCAGCGCGATGCCAAGGCAGAGCAACGGAACCCGGGCGTCCTGCACCCAGAAAACCGGTGCTCCGATCAGCAGGTCGCGCACCGTGCCACCGCCGACGCCGGTAACCAGCGCGAAAAAGGCAAAGGTCACCAGCGTCTGCCGATTGCGCGCCGCGACCAGTGCCCCGGAAATGGCAAATACCGCGATCCCGAACAGGTCGAGCCAGCCAAGCGCGCTATATAATAAGGCGGAATTCATGACGGCATGCGCCGCTTGCGCCGACGCCTTGTGAACAGCATGACAAAGCCGAGTATCGATCCGAGCAGGGCAATGGCTGCCGAGCCGATCAATATCGGGTGGCTGGTGTCCTCGCGCGTCTGCAGATCCATGATATGCAGACCCCACATGAAATCAAAGGCCCGCCAGAATTTGGTCCGCACCGCAATCAGCTCGCCGCTGTCCGCATCAATATAGAAGCGCGCATCATCGTCAAAGATGATCTGCCAGGATGGCCGTCCACTGCGCTGTTCCATCGGAGCCTGGTCCGCAGCAAATAATGTGACCGACCGGATCGCCGCTGCGTCGGATCGGGCCGCGCTCGCCAGCATATTGGCTTCGGCTCCTGAAACCGGCGGCAACAAAGCGCCGGTCAGGGCATCCGCGCGCCGCTTGCCGCCATCGGCATAAGCGATCACCCAATAAGGGCCGGCGCTATTCTGTTGCAGGGTCAGGCTCTTTGCCTGCCGCCCTTCGAGCAAGGGTGCGACGGGCTGCATCGCATCCAGCGCCGGGACTTCGCTGCGCAAATGATTGCCACGCACGGTTTCAATCGGCTGGATCACCATCAGCAATCCGCTCGCGGTCCAGATGATGATCGGCACCCCGATCAACCAGCCGAGCCAGACATGCCAGCGCATGAGTTTATAATGTTTCATGATGGGGCCCCCTAAAGTTCCCCGGCGCAGGCCGGGGTCCATCTCCCAATCGTTCCGATGAGAATATCTAGTGGTCTATAGACGTCGCGTCCCGCAATCAAATGCCATGGCGTTTTGACAGTAGCCCGGGAGATGGACCGCTCTGCTTAAGAAAGCTTCGGGGAAGCTTTCGTCGCCTGTGCCCTCCGCCGGGGCACAGCCTACATATGGATCGGCTTGCCCTGCACCGCCATCGCCGCTTCCTTGATCGCTTCCGAATGGGTCGGATGGGCGTGGCAAGTATAAGCAATATCT
>NZ_JBALTF010000110.1:0-4719 GCF_036964675.1 Parasphingorhabdus sp.
CTATCAGGAAACGTTTGACGAAGCCAATATAGGTCACGCGAGCGGCGAATTGTTAGCGATTTCCCAGCACATCAATGCATTTTCCCAAAATATCGCCGATCGAAATGGTCTATAGTCACGGTGTGAACAATTTTCAGTCAACCAGTTATGATTAAAATATAGACAGGCAAAAAATCGAATAAGAAATCTTTGTGTCCTTCGCGGTTTCTCGGAACCCGTCGATGCGCGGTGGATCAAACCAACGCCAACCAAATCCGCTTTCCTGCGATCCCATCGCCATGATATCCCTCACGCCTTGGTCGACCCGCGCTGCGTCCGGGAAAACGCATTTTGGACCATTTTGAGCAGCGGGAGGTTTCCAACTTATAACAGTGCAAAATTTGTCAAGATTGCCGGGCAGCAGCAAGTGCGATCGATGGTAGCGCCGCTGCGTTCAGGAAAAATCGCCTCAGCCGCATTCTCCCTGTTGCAGTGCAGCACCAATGATATTAGGCAGTCAGGCTAATTCCTTGCGACAGGACCTCCCATGACCATGATCTCCAAAGCTCTCGGACGCATCCAACCCTCTGCCACCATGGCCATGACCGGTCGTGTCAGCGAACTGAAAGCGCAGGGTATCGATATTATCGGCCTGTCCGCTGGCGAACCGGATTTTGACACGCCGGATTTTATCAAGGAAGCGGCGATCAAGGCGATCCGCGACGGTGAGACGAAATATACCGTCGTCGACGGCACCATGGAGCTGAAAGAAGCGGTCGCGGGCAAATTCCTGCGCGACAATAATCTGACTTATGCGACCAACCAGATCACCGTGAACAGCGGCGGCAAACATACTTTGTTCAACGCGCTGGTGGCGACGCTGGACGAGGGCGATGAAGTGATCATCCCGGCGCCTTATTGGGTCAGCTATCCCGACATCGTCAATTTTACTGGCGGCACGCCGGTGATTGTCGAGGCTGGCGCGGACCAGGGTTACAAGATCACCCCGGAACAGCTGGAAGCGGCGATCACGCCGAAAACCAAATGGCTGATCCTCAATTCGCCCTCCAACCCGACCGGCGCAGCCTATAGCGCGGACGAGCTGAAGGCATTGGCCGCAGTCATCCTGCCGCACAAGAATGTGATGGTGATGACCGACGATATGTACGAGCATATCTGGTATGCCGATTTTCCCTTTTCGACCATCGCCGAAGTCTGCCCCGATCTTTATGATCGCACGCTGACGGTCAACGGCTGTTCCAAGGCTTTCTCGATGACCGGCTGGCGGATCGGTTTCGCCGGTGGTCCGGTCTGGCTGATCAACGCGATGCGCAAATTGCAGTCGCAGTCGACCACCAACGCCTGTTCGATTTCACAGGCGGCGGCAGTGGCTGCGCTCAATGGTCCGCAGGATTTTCTGATCGAGCGCAACGCCGCTTTCGAACGCCGCCGTGATCTGGTGGTGTCGATGCTGAATGACACGCCGGGGCTCGAATGTCCGACGCCGGACGGGGCCTTTTATGTCTATCCCGACGCCAGCGGCCTGATCGGCAAGACCACGCCCAAGGGGCAGGTGATCAAAACCGACGAAGATCTGATCACTTATTTTCTCGATGAAGCGCAGGTTGCTGCGGTGCACGGTGCGGCCTTTGGCCTCTCACCTGCATTCCGGATCAGCTACGCGACCTCGGAAGAGATATTGACCGAGGCTTGCACCCGAATCCAGCGGGCCTGCGTTGCGTTAACCTAGGCCTCAGGCGCCGGGCGGGCGCATCTGCGCCCTTGGCTATCCTCCCCCGGATTAAATCCGGGGTCCGGGCGCGCAGTCGCGCTTGCCTTCCGCTTCGCGTCGGTTCGGCGCTCCCGCTATTGACTGGTTTCGAACCGAGGCGCAGCCGAGGCAAGGCCGACCGGCCGCCGCGCCTTATGGCGCGAAAGCCAAGCGGACGGATGTCCGCGCCCGGCGCTTGAGGTTTGAATATATTCGCTCACGCCTCCGACGGGGCGGGCTATCGCCCGACGCGCGGTCGCGCTTGCCTCGCTATGCTCGGTCGGACGCTCACAATATCGGTTAGTTTCGAACCGAGGCGCAGCCGAGGCAAGGCCGACCGGCCGCCGCGCCTTATGGCGCGAAAGCCAAGCGGACGGATGTCCGCGCCCGGCGCTTGAGGTCAAATTAATATGCCCTTGTGATCAGGTTCACAGCGGCGACAGGATAACTATATTAAAGGCTGTAACCAGCAGGCGGGATGGCTCGAATAGATAACGACCCCCAAGGAACCGACCATGATGAAATTTTTGAAATCCGATTTGACCTACAGCCTTGGCGGCGGCTTCATCGTCGGTGCATTGATGCTGTTTCTGATGCAGCCGGCAGAGCAGCGTACCGACCTCGGCAAGGATCTGTCGTCCACCGTCAGCGCGGCCGGCCAGTTGCTGAGCTAGATTGAAATGAGCCCGGTCCTTTCCAGAACGATAGCATTTGGTTTTGCTTTTGCCGCTTTCGGTGCGGTCTGGGCGGGCGTCCAGTCGACTCTGCCTGCGGATCAGCTGTCAGGCACGTCCTTTGTCGGTGAAGCCCATGCGGCGGAGAAAGCGACGATCATCCCGATGCCGCGTGTTAGCGCTGCCGAAACCGGAAAGCGCGCCGTGGCGATTTTTGCCGGCGGCTGCTTCTGGGGTGTCGAGGGTGTGTTCGAGCACACAAAGGGCGTGATCAGCGTATCATCCGGCTATCATGGTGGTACGAAACGCAGCGCTTCCTACCAGCTGGTCAGTGCCGGTCTCACCGACCATGCCGAGGCGGTGCGCGTGGTCTATGATCCGCAGCAGATCAGCTATGACAAGCTGATGCAGATTTTCTTTTCGGTCGTGGCCGACCCGACGATGCTCAACGCCCAGGGCCCCGATCGCGGCAAACAATATCGCAGCGCGCTGGTGCCGATGAATGCCAGTCAGGCGAAAACGGCCCGCGCCTATATCGCGCAGCTGGAAAAGGGGCGCTACTGGGCGCGCCCGATCGTGACCAGGGTAGAAGCGTATAAAGCCTTTTATCCCGCCGAGACCTATCATCAGGATTTCATGCAGAAAAACCCGCGCCAGGGCTATATTGTCCGCTGGGACAAGCCCAAGCTGGCCAATCTGAAGCAGCATTTTCCGGCCCAATATCGGGCAAAGCCCGCATCTTGAGCCAGCCAGCCATTTAACCGACTGTTAGCTTTGCCCTGTTATGTAACGGAGCAACAGCAGAGGCAGAAATGGTAAACCACAATTTTGAAATCCTGATCGCAATCACCGGGCTGGTGACGGGTTTGGCATTTCTGTGGATCGCGCGAATCGACGCCCGCTAGGCCGCGAATCTATTTCGGGCTGAGTACCATCAACATCTGACGGCCTTCCAGCTTCGGATAGGCTTCGACCTTGGCGGTTTCCTTCATGTCGTTCTGCACTCGCACGAGCAATGCCATGCCGAGCTGCTGATGCGACATTTCCCGGCCACGGAAGCGCAGAGTCACCTTCACCTTGTCGCCATTGTCGATGAACTTGTTCACGTTGCGCATTTTCACATCATAATCATGATCGTCGATATTCGGACGCATCTTGATTTCCTTGACGTCCTGCACCTTCTGCGTTTTGCGCGCAGCATTGGCCTTTTTCTGGGCTTCATACTTGAATTTGCCGACGTCGAGATATTTCGCAACCGGGGGCTGCGCATTGGGAGAGACTTCGACCAGGTCGAGTCCAACTTCTGCCGCACGCTCGATCGCTTCGCTGGTTTTCATTACGCCAAGGTTTTCGCCCTTGTCGTCGATAACCCTGACGGTATCGGAATTGATCAGATCGTTGAAGCGCGGGCCGCCTTTGACGGGCGGCGTGGGGCGGCGAGGGGGTGCAGCTATGTTAAATACTCCTGAGTGGTTGTTTATGCAGGCTCATTAGCCGCAAAGCTTAGACGAATAAAGCCTTCTTGATGGCTAAAGACATATTAGCCACATAAGCAGTGGTTTGAATGCAACAGCTTCAAGGCCTATATCGTCACTGCGAGCCGGATTTCAAGTCTGGCGCCAGCGCTTCGCTCTGCAACATGGTCACCACTTCATCGAGGGTCAGAAATTCCTGTTCCTTCTGGCCAAGGCGGCGCAGCGCAACCTTGCCTTCCTCGGCTTCGCGCATGCCAACCACCAGTATATTGGGCACTTTTCCTACCGAATGCTCGCGCACCTTATAGTTGATCTTCTCGTTGCGCAGATCAGCCTCGACCCGGATTCCGGCGGCTTTCAGTTTCGCAACCACCTCCTCGGCATAAGGATTGGCGTCGGTGACGATCGTGGCGACAACCGCCTGGGTTGGCGCCAGCCAGAGCGGCAGCTTGCCGGCATAATGTTCGATCAATATGCCGATAAACCGCTCGAACGTCCCCAGAATCGCACGGTGCAGCATGACCGGGCGGTGGCGGCTGCCATCTTCGCCAATATAGCTGGCGTCCAGCCGTTCCGGCAACACCGTGTCTGCCTGTATGGTGCCGACCTGCCAGGTGCGGCCAATCGCGTCGGTGAGGTGGAATTCCAGCTTGGGCGCATAGAAAGCCCCCTCGCCGGGCAATTCTTCCCAACCATAATCTTCGGTTGCGCGGCCTGCTTTCGCAACCGCCTCGCGCAGGATTTGCTCGGACCTGTCCCACTCTTCGTCCGACCCAAAGCGCTCGTCGGGACGAAGCGCCAGCTTGATCTGATAATCGGC
>NZ_JBALTF010000111.1:0-4719 GCF_036964675.1 Parasphingorhabdus sp.
CCGGAAAAAAGCCTCCGCAATCGGCAGCCCGGCGATCACCGCATCATCGCGGCTGTCCATCACGCCGGAGAATATCGCATCGGCGGGGATCACCGCTTCCGACGTGACATCGCGGCCGGTTGGACCGAGGTCCTCGGCGAGGGTGGCAGCGACGAAAGCGTCGAGGTCGAAACGGTCAAGGGTGAAGGTCAAATCACCTAGTCCTCATGCGCCAGATCAGTCGGCCCCAAGTCCCCCTGCCCGACGGTCGCACTCGCCATTTCCATCATCCGGTCGATCGACTTGCGCGCCTTTAGCCGCAGTTCCTCGTCCATCTCGATGCGTGGCTCGAGATCGCGGAGCGCCACGTAGAGTTTCTCCATCGTATTCAGCGCCATATAGGGGCAGATATTGCAATTGCAGTTGCCGTCCGCGCCGGGGGCGCCGATGAAATTCTTTTCCGGTACCGCTTTTTCCATCTGGTGGATGATATGCGGTTCGGTGGCGATGATGATCGTGTCGCCGTCAAATTCCTTCGCATATTTCAGGATCGCGCTGGTCGAGCCGACCATGTCTGCGTGATCGAGAATATAGGCGGGACATTCGGGATGCGCCGCCACCGGGGCGCCGGGATGCTGCGTCTGCAGCTTGAGCAGTTCGGTCTCGCTAAACGCCTCGTGGACGATGCAGACACCGGGCCAGAGCAGCATGTCGCGGCCAGTTTTCTTGGCGATATAGCCGCCGAGATGCTTGTCCGGGCCAAAGATGATCTTCTGGTCGAGCGGGATCTGCGAGAGAATATGTTCCGCCGACGAGCTGGTGACGATGATGTCGCTGAGCGCCTTCACCTCGGCCGAGCAGTTGATATAGGTCAGCGCGATATGGTCCGGATGCGCGTCGCGGAACGCCTTGAACTGGTCCGGCGGGCAGCTGTCTTCCAGGGAACAGCCGGCATCCATGTCCGGCAGCACGACGATCTTTTCCGGCGACAGGATTTTCGCGGTTTCGGCCATGAACTTCACGCCGCAGAAGGCAATCACGTCCGCATCGGTTTCCGCCGCCTTTTTCGACAGCTCGAGACTGTCACCGACAAAATCGGCGATATCCTGAATTTCCGGTTTCTGGTAATAGTGAGCCAGGATGATCGCATTGCGCTCCTTGCGCAGCTTGTTGATTTCCTCGACAATATCGACCCCGGCCAAGCTGCCACCGATTCCACCACGTGCGTCCATCATACTATTCCTCTGTCATATATGCCCGCCCCATATAGGTAGCGAAAAACCATTTGTCTTGTCCGGAAGGCCCGTCCCGGCGTAAAATGAACTTCACCGTGGCAAATATCCCCGGATCAGAATCTCTTGGCACTAGCCCGCAGCTGCAATCGAGTCCGCAATCCGCTGAAACGGAGGGAACAGGGACAAGCCGGTAACCACCACATGCACCGCCGCCACGATTGCGCCCGACGCCAGTGTCGCAGGATGGATATGTCCGGTGATTTTTCGATCATGCCACGCCAGCACGACAACAAAGACCAGCTGGCAGATCAGAATGATCCACTCGCCCCAGTCTCCGAGCAGCGGCATGGGCAACAGACGGCCAAATGCCGGTTCCAGAGCGATGATGGTGGCGCCGATCATGATCCGGCGATGCCACTGGGTTTGCCGACGCAACATGATTGCCCAGACCACCATGATGGCAAAAGCCAGCATTTCGGTGAAGGTGAGCGCCAGAAAATAGGCATTGGTGAAAAATGGCGGGAAGCGCTCAAGCTGAACCGCCATATAGCCGGTATAGAGACCGGTCAGGCATATCATCAGAGCCAGGCCACCGCCCAGCCGTCCGATTTTCCGGTGCAGGGCTATTTTGCCCCGCTGGATCAGCAGATTTTGCGTCACCAATATCGCCAGCCACCCTAGCATCAGAACTCCATGCAGATGCACCCATTGGGGCACCGCCGGTAAATCCACCATTCCGCGTGCGGCAAATTGGGCAAAACCAAAAATGATGATCGCTGCCATGACGATGGAAAATCGGACAAAAAAGCGTTGATCCATCGCATATCCCGACTTCGTCGCTTGTTTGCTATTATTCTGGTCTACGCCCACGATAACTGCTCCCTTGCATTTTCTTTTGGCGCGACCATCATCCTATTCGGATTTTCAAGTATATAGTCCAAGGAGCCCGCAAATGTAAATTGCGGGCTCCTTGGGTTCACTGGCTGATGCGAAACTTAACAATCCGGTCGGTTACTTTCTGCTCTGCATCCATGCCGCCCAATATATAATATGCCTGCCCGGCCTTGGCGAGGCCGCGGTGGTCCATGCTCGGTTCGGTCAGCCGCCCCAGTTCGATCCATTTGTCACTTTTCAGATCATAGGCAAAAAAGCCGCCTGATGGGTTGGCCGGTATCCCGTCATAGCCGATGCCGTCATAATTATAGGGATTGTCGCCGCCGCCGGCGAAAATGATCCGGTGACCGGCCTCGTCGCCAACCGCTGCCATCCGATATTGCGCGGAACCGGCATGGGCATCAACCCCGCGCCAGGTGATCTGGGTCGGGTTTTTCGGGTCCAGATCGCCGCGCCAGGTCAGCTTCGCAGCGACAAATTTGCGCTTGCCATCGGCAAAGACCGAAGCGACCCCGTCGGTGACGATGATACTGTCGCCCGATATCCCTCCGGCATGGCCGAATACTGGCGTGCCGGGAAAGGGCGTCGCCTCGGTCCAGGCACCGGTCAGCGTATCGAACATCTGCACGACGCTGACATTGCCTTCGTCATGCCAGCCGGAAATCAGATAGATGAAGCGGTTTTGATAGGGCACCGCCAGCGCGTCATCGACCGGGGTCGGCATATCGGTCTTTTGTTCATAACGCCCGGTTGCGGGATCAAAGGCAAACACCTCCGGCGTCGACAGCTCATCGCCATTGGCGGCAACGCTATAGCCGCCGAAAATATAGATTTTCCCGGCCACGGTAACGGCGGAGCTGGCCAGTCGCCCTTCCGGGACCGGCACCGGAGCGATAGTCTTGCAGGTTTTCGTCGCAATCACGCAGGCAAATGCCGCGTTGCTGGTGTCTTTCCAGCTCTTGCCCGCTTTCAGGCCATTGAAGCTGTATAGGGTCGGCCCATCCGGTCCTTCAACGACGGCCACCGCATTATTGCTGATCGGCTCGGGCAGGGTAAAGTCGGCGACCTGCGATAGCGGCTCCGGCTGCGGGCTCTGTTCGCAACCGGCCAGGGTCAGCAGCATCGCTGCGATGGCGATGATCGGCAATTTCATTGCGCCTCTTCCCTCTTCTTCTGCGCTTCCGCCAGCACATCCCTGATCGGCCGCGAATAGTCCCACCGCTCCTTGTAGCGGCTGCGTTCATAAGGAAAAAACGCGTCAATTTTCGCTTCCACGCCCGCGGCTTGCAGCGGCACGGCGAAATTGTGGCGCACCGCACGGCGCGCGGCTTCCCGGGCCAGCCGTATCTGCACCGGATTTTGCGCCTGCTTCGCCAATTCCTCAACACCCTTTTTGCGATTGGCCTGATCGAGGACATTTTCCGCATCGGTCAGGGCCATCAATATGCCGCCGTCATCATAGGTCTGGATCTGCTCGATATGCACTTCGGGCCGGGCAATTTCGATCGCCGGTATCTCGACGTAAAGCGTGTCATCCCGCGCATCCCAACGGACATCATCCGCGCCAAGCTTTGACAGGTCCAGTTCGTAGCGCACCGTGCCGGGCATGATCAAAGTCTTGCGCGCCGACAGACCGAGCTTGGTCAGAGTGGTGGTGACGGTGGCATTATAGCTGGCCGAAAAGACCGTCAGCCGGTTCTGTTCCTGCATATTGGTCAGGCTGGCATTGGCAATCGACACCGGGTCGGGACTGATGCTGCTCTCGACGCGGGAAAACAGCATCCATGCCAGGGCAATGGTCAGGATCGCAAATCCGCCGATGATGGCAAACGGGAGCCACAGGCGCCAGGAAAGCTGGCGTCTCATCCGGCCATCGCCCAGACGTCACCCGATAGCATTACGCGATCCCGGTTTTGCAGGTCGATCAGATGCGCGCGCACCGATTGGCCGGCCGCACCCTTCAAACGCGGATCAAGACCCTTGTACATCTGCGGCACCATATCGATGATCGCGGCGGGACCTTCTTCCAGCAGCTTCAAAATCTGTCGTTCGCGCTGCTTGCGATGGCCCATCATCCCGCGCACCAGCTGGCGGGTATTGGTGATTTTCTTGCCATGAGCAGGATAATAGACCTTGTCCTCGCGCTCATAAAGCTTCTGCAGGCTCGCCATATAGTCGGCCATATCGCCATCGGGCGGAACAATGACACTGGTCGACCAGGCCATCACATGATCGCCGGTAAACATGGCGCCCGATTCCTGCACTGAGAGGCAGAGATGATTGGAGGTATGGCCCGGCGTCGCCACCGCTTCGATGGTCCAGCCATCGCCTGATATCGTCTCGCCATCGGCGAGAATGCGGTCCGGCTTATATTCCTTATCAAAACTCTCGTCAGCGCGTGGCCCGTCGTCTGCGAGCACTAGCGGCGCGCAGCCGATGATCGGCGCGCCGGTGCGCGCGGCCAGCGGCGCGGCGGCGGGACTATGGTCCCGGTGGGTGTGGGTGCACATGATCGCGCTGATCCGCGCATCGCCAACCGCTGCGATTATCGCATCAATATGCGCATCTATGGCCGGACCGGGGTCGATAACCGCGCGGTCGGTCTTGTTGC
>NZ_JBALTF010000112.1:0-4638 GCF_036964675.1 Parasphingorhabdus sp.
CTTGGCCTCATCATCGCGGGCGTCATTGCCCATGACCAGGGAAACATGTTCGAGAAATTCGCCGAGCGTTTCATATTCTTCCATCGCCCGCGCCAGTTCGGTCAGATTCTCCAGACGACCGGCGGCTTCGGTGGAGCGGTCTGCCTGCAGCATCGTCGTATAGCCGGACTCGTCGAGAATGACCCGGGTGAGCTCGGCATGGTCGGTGTCGGCCGCCATGTCCCGCCAGCGGCCGAAATTGCGCATCAGCCCGAGCAACGTGTTGCGTGCCCGCGGTGCCAGTTCGTCGGTATCACAGATGCTGAGGGCTGCAGCGGCCATCGGAATGGCTTGCCCGCGAGCGAGACGATGGATTTTTTCGATAGTCTTGTCGCCAAGGCCGCGCTTGGGCGTATTGACGATCCGCTCGAATGCCAGATCGTCAGCAGGCTGGGCAATCACCCGGAGATAGGCCAGAGCATCGCGGATTTCGGCGCGATTGTAAAATGGCAGTCCATTCACAATTTTGTGCGGCAAGCCGATCGAGATGAAGCGGTCCTCGAATTCGCGGGTCTGGAACTGGGCGCGAACCAGAATCGCGACATCGTTCAGCGATACCTGCTTGAGCTGCTGCAGCGCTTCGATTTCATCGCCGATGCGCCGCGCTTCTTCCGGGCCGTCCCAGACGCCGATGACCTGGACCTTGTCGCCTTCGGTTTCTTCGGTCCAGAGCGTCTTGCCGAGGCGGCCGCTATTATGGTTGATCAGGGCTGAGGCGGCGGCGAGTATATGCGGGGTGGAACGGTAATTCTGCTCCAGCTTGACCACCGTGGCTTCGGGAAAATCCTTCTCGAAGCGCAGGATATTGGCGACTTCGGCGCCGCGCCACGAATAGATCGACTGGTCATCATCGCCGACGCAGCAGATATTCTGGTGGCTCTGGGCGAGCAGCCGCAGCCAGAGATATTGCGAGCTGTTGGTGTCCTGATATTCGTCGACCAGGATATATTTGAACCGCTCCTGATAGCGTTTCAATATTTCCCGGTTGGTCTTCAGCAGGTTGAGGATATGGAGCAGCAGGTCGCCAAAGTCGCAGGCGTTGAGCTTCCTGAGCCGGGCCTGATAGGCGGCGTAAAATTCCTGGCCACGGCCATTGGCGTAGCGTTCATTCTCATTGGCATCGAGATCCTGGGGGTTGAGCCCCCGGTTTTTCCACTGGTCGATCAGGCCCGCCAGCATCCGCGGCGGCCAGCGTTTCTCGTCAATTTCCGCCGCCTGGATCAGCTGCTTGAGCAGCCTGAGCTGGTCATCGGTGTCGAGAATGGTGAAATTGCTCTGCAGACCGACCAGCTCGGCATGCTGCCTGAGCATTTTTGCGCCGATGCTGTGGAAGGTGCCAAGCCACGGCATGCCCTCAAAGCTCTCGCCGACAAGCGAGGCGATCCGCTCCTTCATCTCGCGGGCGGCCTTGTTGGTGAAGGTTACCGCGAGAATTTCGCTCGGCCATGCCTTGCGCGAGAATACGATATGCGCCAGCCGCCGGGTGAGCGCAGCGGTCTTGCCGGTGCCTGCGCCGGCCAGCACCAGCACCGGGCCTTCGGTGGTCAGCACGGCCTCTCGCTGCGGCGCATTCAGGCCGCGAACATAGGGAGGGTCGCTCTCATCTGGTATGTTGACAGTTTCGGTCACGGGTGAACAGTTAGGGAACATCGGCGCGGGCGGCAAGGCCAATATCTTTTTTGATATGACCAAAAGGGCAGGTTGTAATTATTGTTGCGGTGCACCATTTACAGATCAAATGCCGGTAACGGTTCGCAAATGGAGCATGAAATGAGCAACAGACTATTTACCAGCGCGATTGTCGCTACTTTGACGATGGCATGTTTGACTGTCTATTCGACTTTTTACCAGAATGGCAGCGAAACGGCGTCGATCCTGACGATGATGGGCGGCTAGCTATCCGACTTTGACAATGGGGCGGGGCGCAGGAGATGAATCCGCGCCTTGCCGCTATCGCGAACACAATCGAGATCAAATCCCTTCACTTCAATATTTTCATGGCGCCCCGTTTCAATGGCGATCCAGCTCGACGGCGCGAACCAGCCGTGTCGGCCTAACTTGTCCAGCGCCACCGCGCCGGCACCCGAATCATAAGGCGGATCCATCAGGATCAGATCATAAGGCTTTCGGGCCTGACCCAGATGCAGCACCGAGCCAATCCGGATATCGGCCTCTGCCGCCAATGTTTCGATATTCTTCTCCAGCGCCCGGATCGCATCCTTGTCCTGCTCGACAAAAGTGCAATGCGCCGCGCCGCGCGACAGCGCTTCGAGACCCAGGGCTCCCGAACCGGAGAACAGGTCGAGTATCTGCAAGTCCTCAAAATCACCCAGTCGGCTGGTCAGCATCGAAAACAGCCGTTCGCGCGTCCGGTCAGCGGTCGGGCGAGTGATCTCACCCTTGGGCGCGACAATTTTCCGGCCCCGCCATTGGCCTGCGATTATGCGCATCTTATGCCGTCAGCCCTGAGCTTGTCGAAGGGCGCCTATCGACCGATAGGCGTGGTTCGACAGGCTCACCACTAACGGTTAGGCCACCAACGGGTAAACGCGACAGCTTGCTCATTTCAACGATTTGCGGAACTGCACCAGATCATGCTGGCGCACGACTTCGATTTCGCCTTTTTGCAGATCGCCGAGCACGAAGGGGCCGTAGCGGGTCCGGATCAGGCGGGACACTTCGAGGCCGAAAAATTCCAGCACCTTGCGCACTTCGCGGTTCTTGCCTTCGGTCAGGGTCATTTCGATCCACTGGTTGCGCCCGGTCCGGCGCTCGAGATTGGCGGTGATCGGACTGTAGCTCATGCCATCGATGGTGATCCCGCGATAGAGTTCCTCCAGCTGGTTCTGGCTGATGTCGCCGAACGTCCGTGCCCGATAGGTGCGTTCGATGCCATTTTTCGGCAATTCCATCTCGCGCTTGAACTCGCCATCGGTGGTCATCAACAGCAGGCCCTCGGTATTCAGGTCGAGGCGGCCGATCGGCATGACCCGCTCCATGTCCGTCGGCAGGACGTCATAAATGGTTTTCTTGCCGGAAAAGTCGCGTTCCGCTGTCAGATAGCCACTGGGCTTGTGAAAGCGGTACAGCTTGGCGGGCGAGGGTTCGGCGACCGGATTGCCGTCCACGGTAATGCCGGTCAGATTCTTGAGCAACAGCGAAGGATGCTCGACAGGTTCGCCGTTCAGCGCAATCCGTCCCGCCTCGATCATTCGTTCGATTTCGCGGCGCGATGCGACGCCGGCGCGGGCCAGTAATTTGGCGATACGCTGGCCTTCGCGGACCTCGCCGGTTGGCGCTTTGGACGCTGCCGGAGCCTTGGCGACCGGAGTCGGTTTTGCGCGATATATCTTGGCTGGTTTTTCTTCGGTCATAGCCGGGATCCATGGCGGAAAAAGACCGGCGCTGCAATCTGTAACCTTTGGTTTCGTGGCCCCGAATGGCTATTGTCATCCTATTGGAGTCCGGAATGAGCAAGATTATCCCGTGCCTGTTGTTTGCCGGAGCCGCTTTGACCGGCTTGATCGGTATGCAATTTGCATCTTCGGCTCAGGCCGGCGCCGGTCAGGGGATGACATCCGCGCAAAGTTTCGATGGCGTGACCCTCCCTGCCAACCCTGTCGTCATCGAACTGTTCACCAGTCAGGGATGTTCGTCCTGTCCCCCCGCAGATTTGCTGGCCAGACGGCTGGCAAAAGACGACTCCCTGCTGGTGATCACGCGGCCGGTGACCTACTGGGACCGGCTCGGCTGGAAAGACACGCTGGCGCGGGAGGAAAATACGCAGCTGCAGCGCGCCTATGCCGACAAAGGCAATGCTGGCGCGGGCGTGTACACGCCGCAAATCGTCGTCAATGGCGGCGGCGGCGCCGTCGGTTCGCGGGAAGGTGATATCCGATCATTGGTCCGGCGGGCCGACCGGTCAGGGCCGCTGATCAACGCGGCCACCGACTCCAGCGGCCAGATGATGGTCACGATCATCGGCCAGTCCGACTATATTGCCCGCGTGTCCCTGATCGCGCTCAGTTCTGCCGAAACCGTGCGCATCGGTCGCGGTGAAAATGGCGGGCGGACCTTGCATTATGTCAATGTGGTCAAGGATGAGCGCAATCTGGGCAGCTGGCGCGGCAGGCCGATGCGCTTTGCCATATCGCCTGAATATCTGAATATAAGCGGCGCCGACAAATATGCGATCATCCTGCAGCGCCCGGGCGCGGGGCCAATTGTCGCGGCAAAGCTGCTGGATATGTGAGGTGCATCAAGATCAAGCTGGCATTCAGGTGAATAGGCGCTAAAGATTCCCCCCGGTTCGAGGGAGAAGTTGGCGTGAGTGAACAAGCAGCAGCATCGGGATGGCGCGGTTATCTTCCAGCTGGAGTACGCCCGTATAGCGAAGCCGCTCCTTTGGCAGCACTGTTTCTGGGGGTCTCTTCGGCGCTCCCGCTGACCATGATCGCGGCGACTTTGACGACGCGTCTGGCGCAGGCGGGAATCGAGAAATCGACCGTCACCGCCTTTGCACTGACTTTTCTTGCCTATAATTTCAAATGGCTGTGGGCGCCGATCATCGATGTGGTGAAGCTGCCGCTGATCGGCCGG
>NZ_JBALTF010000113.1:0-4503 GCF_036964675.1 Parasphingorhabdus sp.
GGATTCGATCTGGGCATGATGGGCAGCTTTACCCGTGACGATTCCGTGCGATTGCTCGACCGTGCCTCGGAACTGGTACTGCGTCTCTATGGCGGACCGGTTCCCATCGTCGCGGCCTGCACCGGCCACGCCATTGCCATGGGCGTATTCCTGCTGATGGCTTGCGACACGCGGGTCGGGGCAGCGGGCGAGTATAAACTGGGCGCGAATGAATCGATCACCGGCATGACCTTGCCGGTGTTTGCGGTCGAGCTGGCGCGCGACCGGCTCAGCCCGCTGCATCAGACCCGGGCGATGATTCAGGCCTATATCTATGATCCGAAAGGCGCGGTCGAGGCCGGATATCTCGATATGCTGGTGGAACCGGACAAGGTTGTCAGCACGGCGACCGCGATTGCCGGTCAACTGGCCAAGCTGCCGGGCCATGCCTATGCCTATCAGAAATCGGCGATGCGCAAACCGGCGCTGGATGCAATCCGGGCGAGCATCGGCCACCATCCCAATTTGCGCAACTAGGCCCTGACCCTGGGACGCTAGCGATGCTGGTCGATCAGCACCGGATTGCCATCGGGATCGGTCAGCATGATGCTGGCTGGGCCGTCGCTGCCCTCGGTTTGGCTGTCGAGTTCCACGCCCGCCGCCAGCAATGATTTCTGAATGTCACGGACATCGTCAAAATCCTCGACGTTCTGGGCATCCTGATCCCAGCCCGGGTTGAAGGTTAACATATTCCGCGGAAACATGCCCTCGAACAGACCGATGACCGTCTCGCCGTTTTTCAGCATCAGCCATTTCTGCTCTTGGTCGCCATGAAATTTGGTGAAGCCGAGCTGCTCGTAAAAGGCCCTGGAACGGGCGATGTCCTTGACCGACAGGCTGAGGGAAAAGGCTCCAAGTTTCATTGTCATTCTCCTTTACTGCGCTCATTGCCGGAGCGGCAGGATTTTGGGATTTCGCAACAGGGCAGCCATCAGGGCAACGCCGCGAAATCCTTGGCCCGGGCTATTCCTCCTCCAGCAGATATTTCTGCCAGAAAATCAGGCTCGCCCAGAATTGATAGTCGCCATTGGCCTTCTTGCGAAAGCCATGGCCCTCATTCTCGGCCAGCAAATGCCAGGCAGGCTGACCGTTGGCGCGGACGGCGGCGACGATCTGTTCGGCTTCGCTCGCCGGGACGCGCGGATCATTGGCGCCGGTGACGACCATCAGCGGGATATTGATCTCGCTGGCGCGGACCAGCGGACTGATCTCCTCCAGCTTGATGCGCTGCTCGGGGATGCGCTCGTCGCCATATTCCATCCGCCTTAGGTCACGGCGGTAGGCCTGGGTGTTCTCGAGGAAGGTGACGAAATTGGAAATGCCGACCGTCTCCAGCCCGGCCTTCAGCCTCTTGCCATAGCGCAGCATCGAGGCCAGCGTCATATAGCCGCCATAGCTGCCGCCGGTGACGGCGATGCGCTTGCGATCGATCTTCCGGTCTCCGCGCAGCTGGTCGAGAAAGGCCCCGATATCCAGCACGCTATTCTCCCGCAGCCACGGGCCGTTGTCGAGCGCCACGAATCTTTTGCCAAAGCCGGTTGATCCCCGCACATTGGGATAGAATATCGCGATGCCCAGTTCATTGATCAGATAATTGTCGCGCCCCAGAAAACGCGGTGTCGCCTGGCCTTCCGGACCGCCGTGGATGTTGATGATCAACGGCCGTTTGCCCTTGTGCCGGTCGGGATCGGGCCGGTAGAGAAATCCGGACATTTTCTCGCCGTCGAAACTCTCGATTTCGACCAGCTCCGGCGCGACATTGGCGGCGCTATCCAGGCCGCCGGTCTCGCTCTTGGTCCAGCGCGTGACCGCCAGCGTCTCCGGGTTGACGCTATAGGCATCACTGCCGGTCTGGTTGCTGTTCAGCGTGATGCCCAGCTCGCCCCAGGGCGCGAATTTGACGCCGCTGATCACCCCGGCCGGCAAGCCATCGACGCTGCGGACCCTGCCGCTTTGCATATCATAGAATTTGAGCACGGAACGGCCGGCATGATTGACCTCGAAGGCGATCCAGCGACCATCCTGGCTGATATCGAAATCGGTGATGTCCCAGATTTTCTCGTCGACCACCGGCTCGAACAAGGATGTCTCCAGATTGACAATACCGAGCCGTTTGACATCACTGCCATCATCCGATGCTGCCCAGAGCCGGCCATCGGGCGCGAATTTCAGCCCGTCATAGCCAACCGGCTTGCTGCTGTCGGTCAGCTTGCGCGACGTGCCCTGCGCAATGTCGATGATATAGAGTTGATTGTCACTGACCGAGACATAGTTGAACACCAGCAACAGCTGGTCATCCGGTGAAAAGTCGATCGGAAACCAGCCGCCGCCGGTGGAAGCGATCAGCATCCGGGCGCTTTCCGGACGGGCCGGGTTCATCAGATAAATGTCATTGTAAAGTCCGGTGCGCTTGTTCGAGCCAAAGGCGAGCATCCGCCCGCTGCTCGACCAGGGACCTAGGCTGTTGCGGCTGCTGCCGTCGGTCAGCAGCTGCGGACGGCCGCTCGCCAGCGCGTAGATCTGGTTGACCTCGTCGCCGCCGCTGTCTTTCTCGAACAATAATGTCGATCCGTCGGGCGCATAATCGCCTGAATAAACCGGTTCGCCGGCAAAGGTCAGCTGCTCGCGCTGTCCCATCGGGGTCGCGACGCGGTGCAGCTGGCTGGTATCGGCAAAGCGCGTCGACACCAGCATCGCCCTGCTCTTCGGGTCCCAGTCGACAAAACTGGCGGTGCGATATTCCATATAGGGCCGGGTCCGTTCGACCATATCCAGCGGCACCGCAGGGATTTGATCGGCGACCAGCGCCGCCGGCCTGGGCGCGACATCCTCCGCCAGCGCCGGCCCGGGCCATGCGATCGTCGTTGCCGCCACCAGCATGCCGGCCAACCATTTGCGCTTCATAAACTCATCCTGCCATTCTGTTGTGCGATGTTTATGGACGAAGCGTGGCAAAAGCAATTAGAGGGGGTCATGTTTTCTGCTGACCATCCCTTTGTCCTGCTCGATGATGCGCGTGCCGCTGGTGCCGCGCCAGCGCGGCTTTACCGGGATCCGGTGGCGGTTATCCGGGCTGATACATCGGAAGAATTGGAAGCATGTTTCGAGTCCCTGTCGCGGGCGCGTTCCGAGGGCAAGCATGTTGCCGGCTATCTTTCCTATGAAGCGGGGCTCGGGCTGGAAGAGCGGTTGCGGGGTAAAATTCCAACAGATATGCCGACGCCGCTGGCCTGGTTTGGAATATTCAAGGATTACAAGGAATTAAGCCCGCATGCCGTGGTCGAAAGCCTGCCCGACCGCAACGGCGCCTGGCTCGGACGGCTCAAGCCCCTGGTGTCGCGCGACGCCTATGATGCGGCGTTCAAAAAAGTACAAAATTATATCATTTCCGGCGATATCTATCAGGCAAACCTCACTTTTCGGGCAGAAATGGACTTTTCCGGACATCCCTTGGCGCTTTATGCCGCAATCCGGAGCCGCGCGCAGGCCGGCTATGGCGGCGTGGTGTTTGACGGCGAAAACTGGATGCTGTCCTTCTCGCCGGAACTGTTCTTCGCGCTGAAGGACGGCCGGATCACCGCCCGGCCGATGAAGGGCACTGCGGCGCGGGTTGCCGATCCGGAGGCGGACGCCAGAGTGCAGGCGCAAATGCTCGGCGATCCGAAACAACGGGCCGAAAATCTGATGATCGTCGATCTGCTGCGCAACGACCTGTCGCGGGTGGCGCAGCGCGGCAGCGTGCAGGTGCCGGAGCTGTTCGCGGTCGAAACCTATCCGACCATCCACACGATGACCTCGACGGTCACGGCGCAATTGCAGGACGGCCTCGATGCGGTCGACGTGATCCGCCAGATCTTCCCCTGCGGCTCGATCACCGGCGCGCCGAAAATCCGGGCGATGGAGATTATCGACGAGCTCGAACTGGCCGCCGGCGGCAGCGGCCCGCGCGGCATCTATTGCGGTTCGATCGGCCGGTTTGACGCCAATGGCGACGCCGCCTTCAATGTCGCGATCCGCACCTTCTTCCTAAAAGACGGAAAAGAAACGCTTTCCATTGGTCTTGGCTCTGGCATAGTGGCGGACTCGGACGGGGATGACGAATGGCGGGAATGCCTCGCCAAGGGGAGATTTGCGAAAGTGGATGTCAACGCGGGAGCTAATGCGGGGGCCAGTTCGGAAGGAGGCCACAAGGTCGATCTGATCGAGACCATGGCCTTTGATCCCGCCAGCGGCATCGCCCGGCTGGAAGCGCATCTCGAACGGATGAAGGCCAGCGCCGCCGCCCTGCAATTTGAATTCGACCGCCACGCCACCCGCAACGCGATCCAGGCGATCACCTTTCATCAGGAAACCCCCGCCATGGTCCGGCTGCACCTCGGCCAATCCGGCGCGCTGGCGATCGAGCTGAAACCGATGCCCAGGCCGCAAGACGGCCCGGTCCAATGCCAGCTGGTCCCCATGCAG
>NZ_JBALTF010000114.1:0-4336 GCF_036964675.1 Parasphingorhabdus sp.
CATGGCGTTGCCACCGCGACCGTCTGCGCCCGTTTTGGCCTGCCCTGCACGATCTTCATGGGCGCGACCGATGTCGCGCGCCAGAAACCCAATCTGTTCCGGATGAAATTGCTCGGCGCCGAAGTCGTCCCGGTGACCAGCGGCGCGGCGACGCTGAAAGACGCGATGAACGAGGCGCTGCGCGACTGGGTCGCCAATGTCCACGACACTTTCTACATCATCGGCACCGCCGCTGGTCCCCATCCCTATCCCGAAATGGTCCGCGATTTCCAGAGCGTGATCGGCAAGGAAGCCCGCGCGCAAATGCTCGACCGCGTCGGGCGCCTGCCGGATATGCTGGTTGCAGCGATTGGTGGCGGCTCCAATGCGATTGGCCTGTTCCACCCGTTTCTCGACGATCCGGACGTCAAGATGCTCGGCATCGAAGCAGCGGGCCATGGTCTGAACAAGGAACATGCGGCAAGTCTGGCCGGTGGCGGCCCCGGCATCCTGCACGGCAACAAGACCTATCTGCTGCAGGACGAAGACGGCCAGATCACCGAAGCCCATTCGATCAGCGCCGGCCTCGACTATCCCGGCATCGGTCCCGAGCACAGCTGGCTGAAGGAATCCGGCCGCGTCGACTATGACAGCGCCACCGACACCGAAGCGCTGGATGCGTTCCAATTGCTCTGCCGCACCGAAGGCATCATCCCGGCGCTCGAACCGGCCCATGCGATCGCCGCGGTCACCCGCGAAGCGGTGAAGATGGATCGGGACAAGATCATCCTGGCAAACCTGTGCGGTCGCGGCGACAAGGATATTTTTACTGTCGCCGAGGCTTTGGGGACCGAGATATGAATACCCACACTCGTCATGCTGAACTTGTTTCAGCATCCATCAAGCCACCGCAGAGCCTGTCTCGAGCCCAGAAATGGACCCTAAAACAAGTTCAGGGTGACGAACGCATGGGTTTCATCCAATGACTGATCGCCTCTCACAATCCTTCCCCGCCGACCGCGCAGCGCTCGTCGCCTTCGTCACCGCTGGCGATCCGACCCCTGCCGACACCGGTGCCATCCTTGACGCGCTCGTCGAAGGCGGAGCCGATATTATCGAGCTTGGCATGCCGTTCACCGATCCGATGGCCGATGGCCCTTCGATTCAGGAAGCGGATATCCGCAGTCTGGCGGCGGGCACGAAAACCGCTGACATCTTCAACATGGCGAAGGAATTCCGACAGCGTCATCCGGATACGCCGCTGGTGCTGATGGGCTATGCCAATCCGATGACGATCAGAGGGTCCGAATGGTTCGCCGATGCCTGCGTCGCCGCCGGCGTTGATGCCGTGATCTGCGTCGATATCCCGGTCGAGGAAGACGAAAGTCTCGGCGACGCCCTGCGTGCCAAGGATGTCGCGGTGATCCGCCTCGCCACCCCGACCACCGACGCCGAACGCCTGCCCACCATATTGAACAACGCCAGCGGCTTTCTCTATTATGTTTCCGTCGCCGGGATCACCGGCCAGCAACAGGCGGCACAGGCGAGCATCGAAGAAGCGGTCGCACGGTTGAAAGCGGGCACCGATCTGCCGGTCGCCGTCGGTTTTGGTGTGCGCACGCCCGAACAGGCCGCTGACATCGCCCGCGTCGCCGATGGCGTCGTGGTCGGCTCGGCGATTGTCGAGATTGTCGCCGAATATGGCAAGGATGCCGCGCCGCATGTCAGGGACTATGTAAAGTCGCTTTCCGATGCTATCAGAGTGGCCAGACACGGGTGAATTTGAAAAACCGTTCGCATCGAGCGAAGTCGAGATGCCTGCGCGCAAACAGTCTCTCGGCTGCGCTCGAGACGAACGGAATAAACGATAAGGGTAAATCATGTCCTGGCTAAGCAATGTCCGCAACAAGATCGCTTCGATCACCAAGCGCGAAACGCCCGACAATCTCTGGCACAAGTGCAAGAAATGCGAAGCGATGGTGTTCCTCAAGGAATATGAGGACAATATGCATATCTGCCCGAAATGCGAGCATCATGGCCGCATCGGCCCGATGACCCGCTTTGCCCAGATCATGGACGAGAATAGCTGGAAACTGATCCCCTGGGCCCCGGTGCAGGAAGACCCGCTGAAATTCAAGGACCAGAAGAAATATGCCGACCGGCTGAAAGACGCGCGGATCAAGACCGGCGAACAGGATGCGCTGATCAACGTCAAGGGCACGATCAAGACTATCCCCTGCGTCGTCGGCGTCCAGGATTTTGCCTTCATGGGCGGATCGATGGGACTGGCCGTGGGTCAGGCCTTTGTCGACGGCGCCAGGCGCGCCTTGAAGGACCAATGTCCCTATATCATCTTCACCGCCGCCGGCGGCGCGCGGATGCAGGAAGGCATATTGTCGCTGATGCAAATGCCGAAGACCACGGTCGCGATCTCGATGCTGCGCGAAGAGGGCATACCCTTCATCGTCGTGCTGACCGATCCGACCACCGGCGGCGTCACCGCCAGCTATGCGATGCTCGGCGACGTGCATATTTCCGAGCCCGGCGCGATGATCGGCTTTGCCGGCCAGCGGGTGATCGAAAACACCATTCGGGAAAAATTGCCGGAAGGGTTTCAGACCGCGGAATATCTGCTCGAGCACGGGATGATCGACATGGTCGTACACCGCAAGGAATTGCGCGATACACTGGCCGATATCCTCGGCTATCTCATGGCCTGGAAAGAGGCCGCCTGAACGCGGCCCGATAATGGCAGACGGCGCGAAGTCGGATCATCCGGCGGTTCAGACACAGCTTGATCGGCTTGAAATGCTCTCTCCCGGGCGCGATGTTCTGGGGCTGGAGAGGATATCCGAGCTGCTTGCACGACTCGGCAATCCGCAGGAAAAACTCCCCCCGGTTTTTCACGTCGCCGGCACCAACGGCAAGGGTTCGACCTGCGCTTTTCTGCGCGCCGCGATCGAAGCGGAGGGGCTGAAAGCCCATGTCTATACCAGCCCGCATCTGGTCCGGTTCAACGAACGTATCCGGCTGGCCGGCAAGCTGATCGAGGATGAATATCTCGCCACCCTGCTCGCCCGGGTTCTCGATATCAGCGAGGATATCAACCCCAGTTTCTTCGAGGCGACAACCGCCGCCGCCTTGCTCGCCTTCGCCGAAAACCCCGCCGACGCCTGCATCCTGGAAGTCGGTCTTGGCGGCCGGCTCGATGCGACCAATGTCATCTCCCGCCCGGTCGCCACCGGCATAGCCGCGCTCGGCATCGACCATGAGGGTTTTCTGCTCACCCCCGAAGCGGGCGCGCCAGAGGCTCCGATGGTCCGCATCGCCTGGGAAAAAGCCGGTATCGCGAAAAAGAACAGCCCCTTGCTCACGCAAAAATATGCTGACGACATGCTGCACATAATAGCCGAACATGCGGCCGATATTGGCGCGCAGCATTTTCCGCGCGGCGAGGAATGGGACGCAGCGATTTACGAAGGCCAGCTCCACTACAGGGACGAGGCCGGAAAGCTCAACCTGCCCCTGCCCAAGCTGGTCGGCGCGCATCAGGCGGACAATGCCGCGCTCGCCATCGCGATGCTGCGCCATCAGACTGCCGTCAAAATCTCGGATGCCGCGCTCAAGGCCGCCATGGGCTGGGCGCAATGGCCGGGACGGATGCATTTCCTGATCGCCGGACCGGTCACCCATTTGCTGCCATCCGACGCCGAGGTCTGGGTCGACGGCGGCCATAATGTCAGCGCCGGCCTGGCGCTCGCCAAATATTTCGCGGACTATGGGGCGGGATCAATCGATCTGGTGATCGGAATGCTGTCGAACAAGGATCCGGCCGCGATCATTACGCCGCTGCACGAGAAGCTGGCCAGCGTGACGGTGATTCCGGTGCCGGGCCATGAATCGCACACGCTCGGCGACTATCCGGATGCAGATGCCCCGACAACGGAAGCCAGCGATATCAACGCCGCGCTCCGGTCGCTGGACATGGGGTCGGGCAAGACCGTATTGATTGCCGGCTCGCTGTACCTAGCAGGTGAAGTGCTGAAAGCGAACGAGCAGGTGCCGGACTAGGCGCTGTTCTGCTCTATGCCCAAAACATGTGCCTAATCAGGATGATGTTCCGGCTTCTTTTTCATCCGCATGAACCGAACCAGCCGTGCCCAGCGAGCGATCAACCAGACCATAGCGGATCATCAGCCAGAACATGATAACGCCGGGCAACGCCGCTACGGTGGTCAGCAGATAGAAATTCACATAGCCCATGCCCTCGATCAGCGAACCCGCGGTTGTCCCGGTCAGGAACCGACCCAATATGCTGGCCGCTGCCGACAACAGCGCGAATTGGGTTCCGGTAAAC
>NZ_JBALTF010000115.1:0-4054 GCF_036964675.1 Parasphingorhabdus sp.
CATCCGTAACGCCGCCCTTTCGCCCTTATCGAACATAGGCGCTGTGATTTTTCGTCCCGAAAACGGACATCTTCATACCGCGAAGAACGCCGTTCCCTCAAACCCCACACTACCCAAATGGCCGATAAAGATCCTCTTGCGGCCGGGTAAACCACTCCGGTCCTGACGCCGTCATATAGAAATGGTCTTCCAGCCGGATGCCATATTCGCCTGGTACAACGATCATCGGTTCGTTGGAAAAGCACATGCCTGCCGCCAGCGGCGTCTTGTCGCCTTTGACCAGATAGGGGCCTTCGTGGATGTCGAGGCCGATGCCGTGGCCGGTGCGGTGGGGGAGGCCTGGCAGGTCATAGTCGGGGCCGAGGCCGTGTCTGATCAGCATATCGCGGGCGGCCTTGTCGACCGCTTCGCAGGGCGTGCCGATCGCGGCAGCATCAAAGGCGGCTTGCTGGGCCTGTTTTTCCACCTGCCACAATCGTTCGATCTCGCCATCCAGTTTCGACAGGGCGTAGGTGCGGGTGATGTCGGAATTATAGCCGTCGATGGTGCAGCCGGTGTCGATCAGGATCAGTTCGCCCTCCTGCAGCGCCGGGTCGCCCGGGACACCGTGCGGGTGGGAGGTCGCTTCGCCAAATTGCACGGCGCAAAAGCTTTTGCCGCGATCGGCGCCGCCGGCGCGGTGCAGGCGATCGATTTCGGCGATCACTGCGCTGGCTTTCATGCCCGGTTTGATCCACTCAAAGACCGTCTGATGAACGGCGAGCGTCAACTGCATGGCCGCGATCATCAGATCGATTTCAGCCTGTGATTTTATCGCGCGCAGCGGGGCGATGATCGAGGCGGCAGAGCCATGAAGGACCGGTTTTTCGAGCTGGGCCAGCGCATCGAACAGGCGCGCGGCATGGCCGTAGGAACATTCGGGATCGAGCGCGCATCGCTGGCAACCGTGTTCGGCCAATAGAGACGCGATGAGCGCGAAGGGGCTTTCATGCTCCTCCCAGAAGGCCATTTCCGAAGCCATGGGAAATTTGGCCCGGATCGCGGATTCCTCGAATTTCGGGCAGATGAAGATATTGCGGTCAGCGGTAATCAACACACCGACAAAGCGTTCGCTTTCGTAAAAGGCCTCGCCGAAGAAATAGCGCATGTTGCTGCCCGGTGTGATGATCAGGGCATCAAGGCCGCTTGCCGGCATCGCCTTGCGCAGATGGTCCAGCCGCTGTTCGCGTTCGGCGTTGCCGATCGATGGCGGTCGCGATGCTGTGGTCATGGTCAAATCTCCAAAATGGGCGGTACGCCTCCAGGCCATTACGCGAATTTCGGTGACTGCGCACTTGTTGTGAATTTCATGTCGCCTTACGGCAATTCAGGTCCCGAAAATCTCGTAGCAAATGATACGCAGCGCGGCCATAAACGCGGCCAATGCCGTAGCCAGTGCCGCACGGGAATTGAGAATTTGGGTGCGATTGAGCGCCGTTATTATCCGGTTATAGTCGGCGGCATCAAGCGTTTCATGCTTGCTCACGCGCCGCAGTCGGCGGCGGCTGGCGGCCAGCCAAAGCCAGCCCGATGCCAGAGCAAAACCGATGACCAAAAAATCCAGAAGCCGGACCAGAATATCTGCAAAATCCATTTGTCCTCAGTACCCCTTGCCATCGGAGTGAGATAATCGGTCCGAACATCGCACCGTCGATTTCCGCTTATGCAACGCCCAGGCTTCCATATATCAGAAATCCGAGATACAAAAAGTAGCCGCTAACCAGCAGTGCGCCGCTGATCCGTCCAAATCTGCGCCATTTCATCAAAATGAAAATGATCAAGATGCTGCTTGCCAGCATGACCGGCAAGTCGCGGGTGATCAGATCATGAGGAACGCCGCTTGGTGCAAACATCATTGTGACGCCGCCGATCCCGAGGATATTATAGATGTTTGAACCGATCACATTGCCAAAGGCGATTTCCGACTGTTTGCGGACGGCTGCGATCACGGAAGTCACCAGTTCCGGCAGCGACGTACCGACGGCGACTATGGTCAGCCCAATCAATGTTTCCGACAGATTCGCCATACGTGCCAGATCTATCGCTCCTGACACCAGCATCCGCCCGCCAAAGATGAGAATGGCAAGGCCTGCAAGCGTCAGGATGATCGGTTTGAGCCAGCCATTGCCCGCGCCCTGCGACAGCGGATGAGGCAATAAGGGATCAGCCAGTTCCAGCGCCGCCGCCTTGTCATGCGGCGCATTGTGGAATGCCGGATCATGATCAGCCGGGGTTTGAAGGACAGCGACTGTCTCCTGTCGGTAGCAATAGGTTATATAGGCGGCAAGCAATCCGGCCATGGCTACGCCGACGAGCCCATGACCGAGCCCGGTCAAGGCAACAGCAATCAGGCCGAATGAGGCAGCGATCATGATCACCGGGTCGCGCAAATAATTGGCATTGGTAATGATGATGGGCGAAGCAAGCGCGGCAACGCCCAATATCAGCAAGGCGTTGGCAATGTTGGAGCCGACGATATTGCCCCACGCGATTCCGGGAGCATCCAGCAACGCCGCTTCGACACTGGTGACCAATTCCGGCATGGATGTCCCGAAGCCGACGATCACAAGACCGACGATCAGCGGCGTTACTCCGGCACGAGAAGCCAAGCGAACAGCACCGCGCACAAGCACTTCACCGCCAACCAGCAGCGCCACAAGACCTATCACCAGATAGGTCAGAGATTCGATCATATATTTGTCCTAGAAGAGCCGGGGGCGCAATTTCGTTGTCGTCTGATATGCTCGGAAAACCATGGGTTGAAAATATAGCCCCTAGTCGAACAGCTCCTCAAGGAAGGATTTCCGGCGTTTCTTTTTATAGCCGCGATCATAGTCCTTATCGTCGCTTCGATTGTCGCGAAAGTCTTCGCCAGAAGGCTGTCGCTGCTGAAATTGCTTTACCGGCGGGGCCGAACGTTCGATCAACTTGTCAAGCTCGCCGCGATCAAGCCAGACGCCGCGGCACTGCGGGCAATAATCAATCTCGATACTCTGGCGTTCACTTATGACCAATGCAACCGAGCAAAGCGGGCAGTTCATAGTTGGTGCGATACGCATTCCATTCATTCCTTTGATCAACGTCAGCGGGCCTGGATATCCCGCGATTCTCAAGCGATTCGGACGGCGCATATGGCTCGGGGGAGGTGCGCGCCGTCCGGTTCAATTTTGTCGGCTTTATGAAGGTGATTGTTGCAGACGCTTGCGAATAGTCTGGATTTCATCCTTGATCCGCAACCGAAGGCGTTTGAGCTGCTTCATGTCAACTTGCCAACCCGCTGCTTTGCGGTTGTCGATCTGGCGGTTCAGCCGTCGATGGCGTCTGACAAGTTCGTTCAGGTAATTTTTCATCGCTTGTCTCCTTTTGTTGCCATGCCGATATGCAACAGTCAGGAATATAGATCAAATCGAATGATTATGGAGTTATTGATAGATAATAACTATCATTTGAATATTGATTGATATTGAAGTGACGAGAGCAATACCCCCTAGAATTGCCGTGTGGTGACGCAATTCCACGCCAATGATCGTTAAACGTCAGCCAGCACTATAGTCGAGATAACTGTCGTCACGGGCCAGCGATATCAGCGTCAGGCCGCAGGATCGCGCGCGTTCGATCGCAATGCTGGTCGGTACCGAGATCGTGACCAATGTGGTGACGCCGGCGATTACCGATTTCTCGACAATCTCGTAACTGCACCGCGATGTTGTCAGGACGAAACCGGCCGATAGCGACCGGTTGTCGCGGGCCATCGCGCCGATCAATTTGTCGAGCGCATTATGGCGACCGACGTCTTCGCGGACGCAGGCAATGGCGCCGGTCTGATCAACCCAGGCCGCCGCATGCACGCCGCCGGTGGCCTTGTTCAGCGGCTGATGGTCATGCAGGGCGGCGAGCGCGGCAAAGATATGGTCTTTATTGATCGGCTGATGCGGGCTGACCTTGGGCAGCGGCCGGGCGACCAGTTCGAGATTTTCCAGACCGCACAGACCGCAGCTGCTTTCGGCAATGCGGG
>NZ_JBALTF010000116.1:0-3872 GCF_036964675.1 Parasphingorhabdus sp.
CCTTGCGCAGGCAGGGCAGATCGACGGCCGCGCGCGCGGCCACGAGATATTCGTCGGCACCCTGGAAATAGGGCTGGTCGGTCAGAACCGACAGGCAGGCCGCACCACCGGCCTGATAGGCTAGCGCATGGGCCGGGGGATCGAAATCCTCGCGGATCAGGCCCTTGGACGGGCTGGCTTTCTTGATTTCCGCGATCAGGGCAAAGCCGGTGGCCGATTTTGCGCGGATCGCGGCTGCAAAGCCGCGCGGTGCGGTCTGACGATTGATGTCATCGCTCAGCTTCGACGCCGGGACATCAGCCTTCCGTTGCCGCACATATTCCCGCGTCGTCGCGCATATTTGGTCGAGCTTGTTCATTGATTGGCGATCCAGCAATTGAGCATGGCGTTGGCAAGCCCCTTGTCGAGCGCCTCGGCGGCTTCCTCGACCCCGGCTTCCCAGCTGTCGACTTCGCCCGCCACCATCAGCGCAGCGGCGCTGTTGAGCAGCACGGCGTCGCGATAGGCGGATTTCTCGCCCTGCAATAGCGCCTTGAGCGCAGCGGCATTATATTGCGCATCGCCGCCCTTTATCGCTTCCGCCGGATGGCGAGCCAGGCCGGCATCTTCCGGAGTGATCCGGCTGATCGTAACCGCGCCATCGCTGATTATGGCTACCCGGCTGGGACCGGAAATGCTGAGTTCGTCGAGGCCTTCCTCGCCGGAAACGATCATCGCCTTGTCATAGCCCAGTTGCAGCGCTGCTTCGGCATAGGTTTCGACCAGATCGGGCGAGGCGACGCCGATCAGCTGGCGCTTGACCTTCGCGGGATTGCACAAGGGCCCGAGCAGATTGAAGATCGTCCGGCGACCGATTGCCTTGCGGATCGGGGCCAGCGGGCCGAGCGCGGGATGATGGTTGGGCGCGAAGAAAAAGGCGATGCCGATCTCGCGGAGATTCTGCTCGCCATTGGTCGCCGCTTTGGCAAGGTCGAGCCCGAGCGCCTCCAGCGTGTCCGCCGCGCCCGACTTGCTCGAAGCGGCGCGATTGCCATGTTTCGCCATCGGTATGTCGCAGGCGGCCACGACCAAAGCGGTGGCGGTGCTAATATTCAGGCTGTGGCTGCCATCGCCGCCGGTGCCGCAGACATCTATCGCATTGGCGGGCGCGTCGACGCCGATCATCCGGGCGCGCATTTCTGTTGCTGCTGCTGCGATCTCGACCGAAGTTTCGCCGCGGTCGGCGAGGCCGGTCAGAAAAGCGGTGATCTCGTCGGCGGAACAGGAACCGTCCAATATCGCGGCAAAGGCTGCGCGGGCAGATCCTTCGGACAGGGGGCTCGCCGGGTCGGGCAAAGTCATGCCCGTTCCTTCGCTTCGATCCCCGCAATCGCCATGAAATTCGCCAGCAGCGCGTGGCCATGTTCGGTGGCAATACTCTCCGGATGGAATTGCACGCCGTGAATTGGCAGGCTTTCGTGACGGAAGCCCATCACCGAACCGTCGTCGGCGGTCGCGTTGACCGGCAGGCAGCCGGGAATATCCTCGACAATCAGCGAGTGATAGCGGGTTGCGGTATAAGGCGAGGGCAGGCCGGCAAAGACGCCGCTGCCGTCATGGGTCACCGGCGATGTCTTGCCATGCATCAGGCCGCCGCGAACGACCTTGCCGCCGAAATGCTGGCCGATGCTCTGGTGACCGAGGCAGACGCCGAGCAATGGCTTTCCGGCATCGGCGCAGGCCGCGACCAGATCGAGCGATATGCCCGCTTCATTGGGGGTGCAGGGACCCGGTGAAATCAGGAAGGCTTGTGCGCCTGTGCGCAGCGCCTCTGCGGCGGTCAGCGCATCATTGCGCTCGACGCGCACCTCGGCACCCAGTTCCATCAGATAATGGACCAGGTTGAAGGTGAAGCTGTCATAATTGTCGATGACGAGGATCATGCAACGCTGCCTAGTGGGAAATATCCCTCAGGCCAAGTGATTCTGCGAAGGCTTTTCCCTGCGGCTTCGCGGTGATAGGGAAATAGCCAACAACATGCCGTTAGCGCTGAGCCTGTCGAAGTGAGGCTCTGGACTTGAAGCGTCCTTCGACAGGCTCAAGACTAACGGTATTGGCAATAATGCGATTGGAGAATCATCATGGGCGAGCCCGTCACCGTCAATATTCCGCACAAACTGGGTCTGGATGAAGCCAAGAGCCGGATCGGCAGCGGTGTCCACACGCTGAGCGATATCATCCCGGGTGCCAGCCTGACCGACCATCACTGGGAAGGCGATCATCTCCACTTCACCCTCGAGGCCATCGGCCAGCGCATCGTCAGCGACATGCATGTCCGTGAAGACGAGGTTTACGCCGTTCTCGACCTGCCGCCGATGCTGGCGATGTTCGCCAACAAGATCAAGGCGAAGCTGCTGAAGGAAGCGCCGAAGATGTTGGAGTGAGGCTTTCGATCAAGCTCCGTTTCATCCCGCAAGCGGACATTGATGAACCGCTGGCGATCAATCAGGTTTACGGCTTTATAAAGGGTATGACCATCGGCGTCGTCTGCTGATAGTCGCGATACTGGTCCCCCAGATCAACCAGCAGCGTCTTCTCCTCATTCCTGAGGCCGAAATAAATATATACTGTCCACCCGATCGCAAGCACCAGATGCCCCAATGTCATCGTTGGCGCCGCCCAGAGCGCGATCAGGATACCGGTCATCATGGGATGTCGCACCAGTTTGTAGAGCATTGGTGTGACGAATGACATTTCCTTGGATTGCCGTTCGGTCAAATTCTCAAACGCCTGTTGCAGTCCGAAGAGATGGAAATGGTTGATCAGGAATGTCGAGATGAACACGATCACCCAGCCGAACAGGTAGATGAGAATCAGCGCTGTTCCCCATATGGTCGCGGAAACATCCCATATGACGAACGCCAACGGCTGCCACAGCAGCATCAGGCCAATGGTCAGAACCGCAACAATCAGCACATAGCTGCTGCGTTCAATCGACGCCGGAATCATGTTTTTCCAGCGATCCTTGAAAGCCGGTGTCGCCATGATACTGTGTTGACAGCCCCAGATCAGGACCAGCCCAGCGTTCCAGATTGCCGCCAGCGCCGGGTGCAGGCCGATTTGCGTGGCCGCCAAACCCTGATTAACCGTCACCGGCAGATACCATCCGGCGATCCACAAGATTAGCCCGACAATAGCAACCATGCCCAGAATATAAGAAAATATGCTGAATAGCATCGCAGTGACACGTCCCATAAGTCCCCCCCCGTTACTTTTGGAAATAATGCATTGGCTATCATACGGCCCGCTGCTTGTCGATGATGGCCGGGAAGGGGCTGGGGTCGGGATTTTTATCTGGCGTTGATGATCATTTTTGAAGGCAGCAATCGGGTGGGTAGCGGAATGGCGGGTTTTGAGTTGAACTTGAGCAAAGCGGACTCACGCCAAGCGGCAAGGCAGCGCTCGATGCAGAACGATGGACAGCCCAGCTTATTGTAAGGAGGGGCGAAGGGCGTACTGGGGACGCGAAAATTATATTGCCAGCCGTGGCTGGACCATCTGTCTGCATCCACAAGCCCTTACGCCTCTATATAGCGACAAGGGTGAATGACCCCGAGTTGCCGTGCAATAGGTATCAGGAAGCTGCGCCTGTAGTCGGATTCAATAGGTTGATAAGTGCGAAGACTTGTGTTTCGCTTGTGTCTATGAGGATGAGTACCGGCTTTTCGTACTCTCTTTTGATTATCGTTTCGTGAGTTTTTGCTTCTTTGGCCTTCATTTCGCGATCCCTTTTGGTTTATCTGCGTTGTTTGGAATACCATATTAGCTACCCCGATATGTGCGTGAACTTGCTCTGAGCCTAAGCTTTTGAAAATAAATGTCAATTTTTGCAG
>NZ_JBALTF010000117.1:0-3732 GCF_036964675.1 Parasphingorhabdus sp.
CCGACATGCCGCGCAACAGCGCCAGCCGATAGGCACGAATGACCTGCGGATCGTGCCAGTCGCCGGTCGGCAGGTCTTCGAGAAGCTCTTGCATCCGCTTGATATCAAGCGTCCGCTCCGCCGCATCGCAGCCGGAGATCTGGTGGAGCAATCCCTATCCGATTATCGAGGTGCCGGCTGACTTGAATTGTTGACGACTTTCTGCCCGAGGCCGATGTCGCCGGACTAGTCGACTATAGCCTCGACCGTGTCAAAACCGATGGTGCTGTTTCCGTCCTTCTTCCCGCACGAAGTGCGCCCGATATCCTGTGCCGATGATGATTTTGCCAGCCGGGCTTCCCAATCAACCAGCATCAAATGGTTCGGCAAATTTCGGCAAGAAAATGACATCCCCAGCATGGCATCGGGCCATTCCGTAACATTACGGAACGACTCCGCTGCGGTCTGGCTTTAGCAATATCACTGATCGATCGCCCGAACCGCGAAGGATTTGTGATGAACAAGCCGCTCAATTGGGATCAGCAGCGCCGCAGCCCGTCAGACGAGCTGGTCGAGGCTTTGCGCGACCATGCCGAGCCGCTGCCCGCTCCCGAAAATCAGGAGGAGTTTGGCGAATTTTTTGACCGTTTTGCTGACGCCCAGGTGGTCCTGCTCGGAGAGGCGACGCACGGTACATCGGAATTTTACAGCGCCCGCGCGGCGATCACCCGCCGCCTGATCGAGGAACATGGCTTTACCGTCGTGGCGGTCGAGGCGGACTGGCCCGATGCAGCCCGGATCGATGGCTATGTGCGCCATCACGACCCGCGCCCCAGACGCGGCGATTCCTTTGTCCGCTTTCCGACCTGGATGTGGCGCAATCAGGAGGTCTTGGCGTTCGCCGACTGGCTGCGCGGCTATAATGGAATCCGGGACTTGGTCTGCCAGGCGTCCTTCCACGGACTGGATGTTTACAGCCTCAGCGAGTCCATCTCCTCCGTATTGGAATATCTCGACCGGGTTGACCCTGCTGAAGCCGAAAAAGCCCGCTGGCGCTATGGTTGCCTGACGCCGTGGCAGGATCATCCGACCGAATATGGCAAGGCCGTGGTTCATGGCGGCCTGCAAGATTGCGAGGAAGCGGCGGTCGATCAGTTGCGTCGCCTGTTCGAGAACCGGATGGACTATCTGCAAGAGGATGGCGAAAAATGGTTTGATGCCGCGCAGAATGCCAAGATCGTGGCGGCGGCCGAACGCTATTATCGCGCCATCTATCAGGGGGGAGCGGCCTCCTGGAACCTGCGCGACCGGCATATGTTCGAAACCTTGCAGGCCGTGATCGCCCATCGCGGTTTTGGCGCCAAAGCGGTTGTCTGGGCGCATAATTCCCACATTGGCGATGCCTCGGCAACCGCAATGGGCTGGCGCGGTGAATTTAATATCGGCCAATTATGCCGCATTGCTTATGGTGATGACGCGGTTCTGATCGGCTTTGGCACCGACAATGGCACCGTCGCTGCGGCCAGCGACTGGGGCGCTGACATGCAGATAAAGACGGTCCGCCCCGCGCGCCCGGACAGCTATGAGCATGCATTTCGCCAAACCGGCTATGCCCGTTCGCTGACCGACTGGCGTGGCCGCGACCGGCAGAAATTCGCGCATATGTTGAGAGAGCCTTTGCTGGAGCGCGCCATCGGTGTCGTCTACCGGCCCGAAACCGAGCTGCTGAGCCACTATTTCGAAGCGATATTGGCCGACCAGTTTGATGCCTATGTGTGGTTTGAAACGACCAGGGCGATAACGCCGCTCGGGCACGAAAAACCGCGCGGTGCGCCCGAAACCTATCCCTTCGGTCTGTAAGGAAGCTGCCATGGCCGACGATCTTCCCAAAGCAATCACATCCCGGGAAATAGCGATCCCGCCGCTCGGCCTAAAGGCGATCCTGACCATACCAAAACACGCATCGGGCATGATTGTCTTCGCCCATGGCAGCGGCAGCGGGCGCAAGAGCCCGCGCAACAATCATGTGGCCAGGGCGCTGCAGGAAGATGGTTTTGCAACGCTGCTGCTGGATCTGCTCACCCCCGATGAAGAACTGGACCGGGCCAATGTCTTCGACATTCCGCTGCTGGCCGCTCGTCTGTCGATGGCCGCCCGCTGGGTGCGAGCCCAGGCTGGATTGCAAATGATGCCGATCGGCTATTTTGGCGCGAGTACGGGCGCGGGGGCAGCCCTGGTCGCAGCGGCACGCGACGAGCCTGATATAGCCGCTGTCGTCTCAAGGGGCGGACGTCCGGATCTCGCCGGGGAGTGGCTCGGCAAAGTCCGCGCACCGACGCTGCTGATTGTCGGCAGCCTCGATGGTCAGGTTATCGACCTGAACATAAAGGCGTTTGATGCCCTGTCCGTGCCAAAACGCATGACGATCATTGATGGCGCCAGCCATTTGTTCGAAGAGCCCGGAACGCTGGAGGAAGTCATCATCCATGCCAGCGCCTGGTTTGCTGCTTATCTCAACTAGGACGCTCGAAGGAAATCCCATGGATCAGATCACCCTCCCGTTTGCCGACCGGCGTGAGGCCGGTCGCGCGCTTGCCGCAAGGCTGATCGACAAGGTCAGGGATAATCCCGTCATTGTCGCGCTGCCGCGCGGCGGCGTTCCGGTCGCCTATGAAGTCGCCAAAGCGCTGAACGCCCCGCTCGACCTGCTGATGGTCCGCAAAATTGGTGCAGAGGGCTGGAAGGAATTCGGACTGGGTGCCGTCATCGACGGCGACCATCCGCATCTTGTCCTCAACGAGGATGTGGTTCGCCAGATCGACCCCAATCCGGATTATATTCGCGCCGAAATGCAGCGGCAGCTGAAAGAAATCGAACGCCGCCGCCTGATCTATTGCGGCGACCGGAAGCCGATCAGCCTGACCGGCAGGACCGTTATCGTCGTCGACGATGGCATTGCCACGGGCGGCACGGTGCGAGCGGCGCTCGAGGGTGTGCGCCGAAACAGCCCGGAAAAAGTCATTCTCGCGGTCCCGGTTGCACCGCCGTCAACGCTGGAGGCCCTGGCCGCTCTGTGTGACGAGATCATCTGCCTCGCCTCCCCGGTCAATTTTGGTGCGGTCGGTGCCTTCTACAGCAATTTTGATCAAACAGAAGATGACGAGATCATCCAGCTGCTGGCTGAACTGGAGAAACGGCCGGATATCGGGCGGTGGTGATGATCTAGGCTCGGATTATCGAGCAAAAATTTGCTGATCCCAACCGATGACTGACACAGCCTGTCATTGTCTTGTGGTAAAAATCCCGGAATAATGGTGCACCCGACAGAATTCGAATCTGTGACCTCTGCCTTCGGAGGGCAGCGCTCTATCCAGCTGAGCTACGGGTGCTGAGACGGTGTTCCGCCGGGTGCGCGTTTAGCAGCGGATTTGTCGCTTTGCCAATAGATTATTCTACACCCGGAAAACCGCTCCGTCGCGCGCCTTATTCTTCGCTGTCATCCTTGCGAATCTTCTCGATCTGCTGGAATTTGCCGAGGCCGCAGACACCGCGCGTGTCGAGCTGGCCGCCGGTCTGGGCCAGCACGTGGATGATATCGACATTGCACAGCTGGTTGGTCGAGGTTTTATAGGAAAAGGCTTCCTCAAAGCCCAGGCCGCCGCATTTGTTGGGCAGATTGTTGCGATAGATATCGCCATTGACCATTTTGAAATCGATCGTCTGGTCGTCGATCACATCGGTGGAGCGGATGTG
>NZ_JBALTF010000118.1:0-3648 GCF_036964675.1 Parasphingorhabdus sp.
CGAGCTGGATGCGCTGGAAAACCAGGACCCGCTCGACATTCTTGCGTGGCAATATGATATTGTCTGCAACGGTATCGAACTGTCGTCTGGCGCGATCCGGAACCATCGGCCCGACATCATGTACAAGGCGTTCGAGATTGCCGGCTACACCAAGGATCAGGTCGACACCGAATTTTCCGGTATGATCAATGCGCTCAAATATGGCGCACCGCCGCATGGTGGTTCGGCGCCGGGCGTCGACCGGATCGTGATGATGCTGGCGAATGAACCGAATATCCGCGAAGTCGTATTGTTCCCGATGAACCAGAAGGCCGAAGACCTGATGATGAACGCGCCCAGCCCGGTTGCGGCAAAGCAGCTGCGGGAATTGCATATTCGCGTGGTTGAACCGCCGAAGGAAGGGTGAGCTCCAATCCGTTAGTGGTGAGCCCGTCGAACCACGCTTATCGATAGTCGCCCTTCGACAGGCTCAGGGCTAACGGAACAGACATATGACCAATCCCCAAGAACATCATTTCCTCTCGTCCCACGGCGACGTCTGCTATTTCGAGTGGGGCAGGGCCGGCGACGGTCTGTCGGTTCTGCTGCTCCACGCGACCGGTTTTCATGCCCGCTGCTGGGACAAGGTCGTCGACGCCTTTCCAGACGGCACGCATGTCGTGGCGGTTGATCAGCTCGGCCATGGTCGCAGCGCCAGACCGGAGATCAAGGACTGGACCATGATTGCCGGGGCGACGGTAGAATTGGTAAAATCACTTGGCGTCACATTTGATGTCGCTGTCGGTCACAGCATGGGCGGCCATTGCCTGGTCCAGATTGCCGCGCAGCTGCCCGATCAAATCAAGAAGCTGGTGCTGGTCGATCCGGTGATTGTGAGCCGCGAAACCTATCTCAATCCGCCTGACTATAGCGCGTCAGACCAGATGGTCTCCCGGCGGCGCAATTCATGGACCGGACCGGACGAGATGTTCGATCGGTTCAAGGATCGTCATCCCTACAAGCTCTGGGATCCGGCAGTGCTGCAGGATTATTGCGAATATGGGCTCTTGCCCGACGGAGAAGGCGGCTTTGAACTGGCCTGCCCGCCGCAAACCGAGGGCTCGGTCTATGCAACCAGCGCATCCGTTGACCCCTATCCGCTGATCGAAGCGATCGAGCAGCCGGTCACGATTCTGCGCGCACCACAGCTGGCGCAGGAGGGCGCTTTCGATTTCGCATCCTCACCGACACCATCGGGGCTGGTCGATTGCTTCGCCAACGGAACAGACGTCTATCTGCCGGACCTGACCCATTTCATGCCGATGCAGAATCCCAAACGGATTGCGGAACTGATCATCAGCGGCTCATAGTTCATTCATGTTTATGGCGATATTTATGAACGATCGAATCCGGGGGATGGACATGAACAAAATATTGACCACGACGATCACGGCCTTGATGGCCATCGCGGGTCTGGCGTCAGCCGCGCAGGCCGAAGTGCTGACGATCGACGGGATGACGCCAGCCAATGCCGCTGAATTTCCGCAGATTCAGTCCGTTGCGATAGAGCGTTTTGGCGGCCGTGACGGCCGAGCGCTGGCGTTTGAACTGGAAGATAGTCTTGCTGCCGTCACGATCTTTGGCCAACCCTATTTTGATGTGATTGGCGGGCGATCCGGGGTGCAATCCGACGCCAGTCTCTCCGGCAATGTTACCGCCAGCGTCGAGCAATATGACACGGTTGCAAAACGGCGGCGCTGTGTTGAGCGCAATGACGAGGATGAATGTGTCACCCATGAATATATCAAGGTCGATTGCCTGACCCGGACAATCGATTTCCGGGCGCAGGTGCGGGCGACGCGATATCGGGATGGGCGCAGCATTTACACGGAAAGCTTTCCGGATCGAGCGGAACAGACGATATGTTTCGGCGATGACGAGGGTTTTGCAGGCAGCGAGTCGGTGATCCGGACCATGGTCTCTCAGACCGCCAGCGCCGTTCGCAATGACCTTGCCCCCAGGCAATATCGTCAGGACATCAGGATATTGGAAAGCCGCAAGGGCATGACGAAAGCGGAAGGGGAATTCTTCAAGGCCGCGATCAAAATGACCAAGACCAATCAGGCAGAGGCTTGCCGGATGTGGGAAGAAGCGGACCGGAACGGGCTGGTTCATATCTCGCTATCCTATAATCTCGGCCTTTGCGCGGAACAGCGCGGCGATCTGGAAACTGCGCTGGCTTTTTACGAAGAGGCGGATCGCTTTTCCCCGGGAAAATATGAAGTGACCGAATCTTCGCAGCGGGCAAGCGATCATCGGCGCGCGCTGAATGAATGGGAATTGCGTCAATCCGAACGGACGGGAAATCAAAGATAACAATCAGGGTTAACCGATTGGTGGTTCGCGCGCATCTGGTATAGATTGACCGGGTCGGGCTGAACTGGTCAAAGCCTGTTCATCGATGATAGATGCTGTTGTGGGTTGTTCGGCCTCCGGGTCAACAGGGCCAGCGCAAACGGAGTGAAAATGACGATAAACCTGTCCGACTACGAAACCGGCAAGAAATTCGAAGGCGACTATGATGCGGAGCTCGTCAGTCTGCAAGAACGGCTTGCGCATATCCATTTCAAGCATATCATCCATGGCAGCCGGTCGATATTGGTGTTCGAGGGCTGGGATGCGGCAGGCAAAGGTGGAGCAATCCGCCGGATGACTGGTGAATGGGACCCGCGCTATTATGATGTCTGGCCGATCGGTGCGCCGACCAAGGAAGAGAAAGACCGCCATTTCCTCTGGCGCTTCTGGCAGAAATTGCCGGGCAGCCGCGAAATCGGTGTGTTCGACCGCAGCTGGTATGGCCGGGTGCTGGTCGAGCGGGTTGAGGGATATTGCGAGCCTGCCGACTGGAAGCGCGGCTATGACGAGATCAACGAATTTGAAGCGCAGCAGATCGACGGCGGCACCAATTTGGTGAAGCTGTTCTTCCATACGACGCAGGAAGAACAGGACGCGCGTTTGACCAAGCGGCTCGATACGCCGCACAAGCGCTGGAAGATTACCGCCGAGGATTTCCGCAACCGCGAAAAGCGCGATGCCTATCTCGAGGCGATGCATGACATGTTCGAATATACCGACACCCGCTGGGCACCGTGGAAAGTGATAGCCGGCAACGACAAGAAATCCGCGCGCATCGCCGCGATGACCCATGTCGCGGAAACGCTGGAGGCGGCGTTGCCCAAGGACCTGCCGGATGCTGATCCGAAGCTGGTGACACTGGCGCATGATGCTTTTGGCTATGAGGTCAAGGATTAAGGGCCGATATGCCTTTCTTTGCCTGAGCCTTTGCGGGGTGGGCGCTTGCTCACCCCCGACACAACCGGAAATAGTAAGAAAAGACTGTAGCCATTGGGAACCTCAAAAGCCCCCAATAAATAGCTCACAACTCGTCGAAAATCAGGGATGGGTGTCGGATCATGCGGACATTCTGTCGGTTGGCGCTGAACTCGAGATTGTCCGGAAACTTGAGCAGTTGGAAACATCAACTCGGCATCAGGTGGTTGTGGCCACTGTAGAGAGCCTGCATCAAGTGCCGATTGAAGACTATGCAATGTCGCTGGGGATTTTCTGGGGAATCGGGCGTGTCGATGAAAATGACGGCGTGGTTTTGCT
>NZ_JBALTF010000119.1:0-3433 GCF_036964675.1 Parasphingorhabdus sp.
CAAGATCGGTGACGGTGACAAGAAGAAGGACCGGACATGAAGTTGAGAAGCGCGTATCTTGCTTCGGCATTGGTGCTAGCAGCGGTGATTACCGCACCAGCATCCGCACAGCAAACCGACTGGTCCAAGCGGGTCACCCTGTCGACCATGGGCGGTCATGTGCTCGGCAATCCTTTGGCGAAAAATCGCCTGGTCGAATATGTCAGCTACACCTGCAATCATTGCGCAGCCTTTGAAGTTGCTTCCAAAACCCCTCTGAAATCAGGATATATTACCAAGGGCCACGTCAGCGCGGAAGTGCGCAACTATGTCCGCGATGCGGTGGATTTTACCGCAGCGCTGCTGGCGCGATGCGGCGGCCGGACCAAGTTTTTTGGCAATCACAATGCGCTGATGGCATCACAGAATATATGGTTGAAAACGGTCCAGTCGACTTCTCCCGAAGTGCAAAAGACCTGGTATCAAGGCGAAATCAACGCACGGCTGAAGAAAATTGCCGCCGATGTCGGCTTTTACGGCATCATCGCCAAACGCGGCATCACCAAAGCGCAGGCAAATGTCTGCCTTGCCGACAAGGATGCCCAGGACAAGATACTGGCGATGACCAAATATGGCACGGAAACGGTCAAGATCACCGGTACGCCAAGCTTCACGATCAACGACAAGCTGCTGGACGCGGTGCACAGCTGGCCCACCCTGCAACCCGCGCTTGCCGCTCTCCCTTTGAAATGAATAAAATCTGGAACAGGAACAATATCATGCGTAAATCCCTTACACTTCTGCCAATCTCGCTCGCTCTTGCCTTGAGCGCTTGTGGCGGCGGCGCAGCCGATACCGCCGCAAGTGGTGCATCAGAAGCCGCAGCCGAAGTGAAAGCTCCTGCCGGCCAGAAATGGTCCGATACGGTTTCCAAAACCGACGCCGGCGGCATCGTCATGGGCAATCCCGACGCCCCGATCAAGCTGGTCGAATATATGTCGATCACCTGCTCGCACTGCAAGGATTTCGGTGAACAGGCCTTTGCACCGCTGCGCGACAATTATGTCGAAAGCGGCCGGGTCAGTTTTGAAATCCGCAATTTCGTTCGCGATCCACTGGATCTGTCCGCTGCGATCCTGTCCCGCTGCGGCGGTGAAGCCCCGTTTTTCCCGCTGACCGAACAGGCTTTGGGCTATCAGACGACAATGTTTGAAAAAGCGCAGGGCATGGGCGAAGCGACCTATGGTGACATATTGAATTCCCCCCCTGAAACGCGATTTGTTCGGCTGGCGGAACAGCTTGGCCTGATCTCCTTTTTTCAGCAGCGCGGCATTTCCGAAGACCAGGCCAAGGCTTGCCTGGCGGATACCGCCACCGCTGAAACATTGATGAACGGCACCCAGAAAGCCGCTGAAGATTTTAATATCGAAGGAACGCCGACATTCTTGCTCAACGGCCAGAAGATTGACGGCACCAACTGGGCGATGGTCGAAACCAAGCTGAAGGAGGCCGGCGCAAGATAAGCGCTGGACCCATCGCAAGAGAGGGCGCGATTTGAATTTGATCGTTAGCACAGGCGGCATGGGAGCGATTCCATGCAAATAAAGAAGCTCAGACTCTCGGGCTTCAAAAGCTTTGTCGATCCGACGGAGCTGCGCATTGAAAAAGGGCTGACCGGCGTGGTCGGCCCCAATGGCTGCGGCAAATCCAATCTGCTCGAGGCGATCCGCTGGGTGATGGGCGAAAATTCTGCCAAGTCGATGCGCGGCGGCGGCATGGAAGATGTGATCTTTGCCGGCACCCAGGACCGGCCCGAGCGGCAATTTGCCGAAGTCGCGCTGACCGCGGAACGGGAAATCAACGACGTGTCGTCCCTGCATGTTGGCGACAATGACAGCGAGCTGGAGATTGTCCGCCGGATCGAACGCGGCTCCGGTTCAGCCTATCGCGCCAATGGCACCGATGTCCGGGCCAAGGATATTGCCCTGATCTTCGCCGATGCCGCCACCGGCGCGCACAGCCCGGCGCTGGTCAGCCAGGGCAAGATATCCAACATCATTTCGTCCAAGCCCGAAGCCCGGCGGGAAATGCTGGAAGAAGCCGCCGGCATTTCCGGCCTCCACGTCCGGCGCAAGGATGCCGAGCAGAAATTGCGCGCGGCGGAAAAGAATCTATCCCGTCTCGACGATATTCTCGGCGACATGGAACAGCGTGCGGCCAATCTCAGACGGCAGGCGAAGCAGGCGGAGCGCTACAGGAAGCTGAGCACGGAAATCACCCTGGTTGAGGGGCGGCTGATCTACGCGCGCTGGAAAGAGGCCGCGGCAGCATCCGATCTGGCCAAGGCCGAAGCGGAAGCTGCCGAGGCCAAGGTCAATGCCGCGCAAAATGAACAACAGGCGGCCGTGTCGGCGCAGAATGAAAGCGCCAGGGCGCTCGGCATCCTCCGCACCGAGGTTCAGCGCGCGCGCGAACAGGCCAGCGAGTCCAGCCACCGCCTGCTGACCCTGACCAACGAACGGGACAATCTGAAATCACGGCTGCTTGATCTGCAGGCGCAGGCCCAGCGCATCCACGATGACAATGCCCGCGAAGATCAATTGACCCGCGATGCGATGGAGGCGCTGGCCCGGCTCGAACAGGACGAGAAGCGGCTTGCGACCGAATTGTCCGCTCTCAACAAGGAACGGCCGGATCTCGAGCGCGCCGCCGAACGGGCCGAACGCGCGGCCAGCGAGGCCGAGGTGGAACTGGCCAAGGCAGTGGCCGAAGAAGCGCGGATTCAGGCGGAGATCAAGGTCGCCAATGCCGCCGTTGATGCAGCGAAGGCCCGCCATGACCGGCTGGCGGTGGAGCTCGACCGGCTGAACGCCGAACGCGCCGAAATGGGCGATGAAGGAGAGATGCAGGCGGCTCTGGCCGAAGCGATCGCGACGCGGGAGGTGGCACAGAAAGCGGCGGACGGCAGTGGCGGCAAGATTGCAGCGCTCGAGGAGCAGAGAATAGCGGCGACCGCCGCGCGCGATGCCGCGCAATCCGGACTCGCCACGCTGAGGGCGGAACTGGCTGGCCTGAAATCCGAACATGATGCACTGAACCGGGAATTGTCCAGGGCCGAAAGCACCAACAAGGCGATTGATCAGGTCAAACCGGCCCCGGGCTATGAACGGGCTTTGGCAGCCGCGCTCGGCGATGATCTGCTCGCGTCTATTGGTGAAGATGGTGATCGCTTCTGGGGTGGTGGCAATATGTCCACTTCTGGCGATGCACCTGCCGGAACCGAGGTCCTGCTCGACAAAGTTCAGGCACCGGCAGAATTGCACAATCGCCTGTCGCAGATTTTTGTCACCGAAAGCGACGACGGCCAACCGCTCTCGGTCGGCCAGCGGCTGGTCACCAAGGCTGGTGCGCTGCGCCGCTGGGATGGCTTTGTCGCCCGCGACGACGGCAATGC
>NZ_JBALTF010000120.1:0-3423 GCF_036964675.1 Parasphingorhabdus sp.
AGGCACCGGCATCATCCCGAACGCCGGACAGGCGCTGTCCAGCATTTCCTGAACAGCGCTGGCCAGCGAAGAGGGCAGGCCCATTCCGCCATCTTCCGCCTTGGCATCTAGCAACAGCCAGCCGCCGTCGCGGAAATCGGCCCAGGCCTGCTGATGTCCTGCAGGCGTCTTGACCCGACCATTTTCCAGCAGGCTGCCAACCCGGTCGCCAACATGATTGAGCGCGACCAGATGATCGGCGGTAAACCGGCTGGCCGAATGCAATATTTCCGCGATCATGGCTTCATCATGCGCAGCTTCACTGGCCGCGCCAAGCGCGGGCGCACCATAGGCGATGGCGATATGCCTCGCCAATATATCAGGATTGCTCACGATTGGTCCGTCAGACTTCAGTCCGCTCCGGTCTTGGTCTTGTCATATTCACCCAGACCCGGCTTGAAGCTCTTTTCATCGAGAAATTGCTTCATGCCTTCATGCCGGCCGTCGGTCTTGTCATGGAAGTTCAGTGCTTCCTGCGCCCGGATCAGATAATCTTCGGCATTGTCGAAGGTCATTTCGATGACGCGTTTGACCGCGTCCTTGGAAGCCTTGAGCGTGTCGAGATTTTTCTTGAGCAGCTTGTTTGCGACTTCGGTCACGCGCGCTTCCAATTGGTCGAGCGGCATGGATTCGTTGACCAGCCCTGCTGCTGCGGCTTCCTGACCGCTCATATTTTCACCCATCAACGTATGATACATGGCCTTGCGCAGGGGCATCAAATTGGTTGCAACCTTGGTCGCGCCGCCGCCCGGCAAAATGCCCCAGTTGATTTCCGACAGGCCAAATTGCGCTTCATCGGCACAAAAGGCCAGGTCGCAGGCATAGAGCGGTCCGTAGCCTCCGCCGAAGCACCAGCCGTTGACCATGGCAATCGTGGTTTTCTGATACCAGCGCAAACGCTCCCACCATGTATAGGCCTCGCGCTGGCTCTGCCGGATGCCGGGAAGGCCTTTTTCCTCGGTTTCACGAAAATATTCTTTCAAATCCATACCGGCCGACCAGCTGCTGCCTTCTCCGGTCAGGACCAGGACGCCGACATTGTCGTCGAATTCCAGCTTATCCAGCACCCGCAGCATCTGCCGGTTGAGCTTGGGGCTCATGCAATTGCGCTTTTCCGGGCGATTGAATTTCACCCATGCAATGCCATCCTTGATTTCATAAGCTACGGTATCTTCTTCTGTGCGGTCGGACATATTGATTCCCTTCAAGGTTTAATTGCTATGAGCAATAGCATTCTGCATTGCTATTGCCAATAGCATTTCTTATAGTGGTCACATGCTGGACCCTCTTTCATCATTGCCCGGATATGTCTTGAGCCGGGCGGCAGCCGCTTCTCTGGCAGAATTGAACAAGAGGCTTGGAAAAATCGGATTGCGGCACAGCGATGTCTCGCTTCTGATATTGGTGAAGGCCAATCCCGGCTTGACGCAGAGCGATGCCGGCAAATTGCTGGACATCCAGCGTGCCAATATGGTGCCGCTTGTCTCCAGATTGTTGGACCAGTCCCTGATTTCAAAAGAACCGGTCGATGGTCGGTCGCAGGGCCTGCTGCTGACAGCAAAAGGGAAAAAGCTTCTGCGAGCGGCACAAGCTGTTATTGATGATCATGAGGTGCGATTACAACAATCAATCCCCGAACATTTGCGGCCCCATCTATTGCCGATATTGCATGCGCTTTGGGATTCGAGCAGAACCGGCAGCGATTAAGCAAGTTTGGAGGCCGACTCAAATTAAGCGGTTTATCTTGTGGATAACCGTATGTATGACATACAAATATGATCGACAGGTCAACAGAAGGAAACAATCAATATGAAGACCCGCGCAGCCGTAGCATTTGAAGCCAAAAAGCCACTTGAGATTGTCGAGCTTGATCTGGAGGGTCCGAAGGCGGGCGAAGTGCTGGTTGAGATCATGGCGACGGGTATTTGTCACACCGACGCTTACACGCTCGACGGGCTCGACAGCGAAGGCAAGTTCCCCAGCGTATTGGGCCATGAAGGCGCCGGTATCGTGCGGGAAGTCGGAGCAGGCGTCACCTCGGTGGCTCCCGACGATCATGTGATTCCGCTTTACACCCCCGAATGCCGCCAGTGCAAAAGCTGCCTGTCCGGCAAGACCAACCTGTGTACCGCCATCCGCGCGACTCAGGGCCAGGGCTTGATGCCCGACGGGACCAGCCGGATGTCCTACAAGGGCGAAGCGATCTACCATTATATGGGCTGCTCGACCTTTTCCAACTTCATCGTCCTGCCGGAAATTGCGGTTGCCAAAATCCGCACCGACGCGCCGTTCAACACCAGCTGCTACATCGGCTGCGGCGTCACCACCGGTGTCGGCGCGGTGGTCAACACGGCGAAAGTGGAGCCCGGTGCCAATGTCATCGTCTTCGGCCTTGGCGGCATTGGCCTCAATGTGCTGCAAGGCGCGCGGATGGTCGGCGCGGATAAAATTATCGGCGTCGACATCAATGACGACCGCGAAGCATGGGGCAAGAAATTCGGCATGACCCATTTCGTCAATCCGAAAAAGATCAAGGGCGATATCGTCGAACATCTGGTGGCGCTGACCGATGGCGGCGCGGATTATACATTTGATTGCACCGGCAATACCGACGTCATGCGTCAGGCGCTGGAATCCTGTCATCGCGGCTGGGGTGAAAGCATCATCATCGGCGTTGCCGAGGCCGGCAAGGAAATTTCGACCCGGCCATTCCAGCTGGTCACCGGACGGGTCTGGAAGGGCACCGCATTCGGCGGCGCGCGCGGCCGGACCGATGTTCCGAAAATCGTCGACTGGTATGTCAACGGCAAGATCGAAATCGATCCGATGATCACCCACACATTGACCCTGGAAGAGATCAACAAGGGCTTTGACCTGATGCACGCCGGTGAAAGCATCCGCAGCGTCGTGGTTTTTTGATGGAAACCGTTTCCACCAATAGAAGTTTTGCCGGCACGCAGGGGGGCTATTCCCATGCGTCCACCGAGACAGGAACCGACATGAGTTTCGCGGTCTATGTTCCTGATCATGAACAAGGCGCAAAACTGCCGGTTGTCTGGTATCTGTCCGGCCTGACCTGCACCCATGCCAATGTCATGGAAAAGGGTGAATATCGCAGGGCCGCCAGCGAATTGGGCTTGATCATTGTCGCGCCCGATACGTCGCCGCGCGGCGAAGGCGTGGCTGATGATGAGGCCTATGACATGGGGCAGGGTGCCGGTTTTTACGTCGATGCCACCGAAGAGCCGTGGGCTAAGCATTTCCGCATGCGCAGCTATATCGAGAAAGAATTGCCGGATCTGATTGCCAGGGAATTCCCGGTCGATATGAACCGACAGGGAATATTCGGGCATAGCATGGGCGGCCACGGCGCGCTGACCATCG
>NZ_JBALTF010000121.1:0-3200 GCF_036964675.1 Parasphingorhabdus sp.
CCAAACCAAACTGGTAGTGCAGACTTGGCAGCTCGCTGCCTGGTCGGAGCTGGGTGAGGGGTCACCAGGCGGTAGTGGCACAGCAACCAACCAGCGGAACACCCACATTCAACTGCATCTAGCCGCCTGCGCTAAAGCTTCGGCGGCAAGATTTCGTATCCTTCTCCCTCACGGGAGAAGGTTTGAAAATCGCTGTCCTACACCCTGCCTAATCCGCTATTATTGCTCCGGCTCCGCGTCATGCGCGGGACGGGCTCTTTGACAATCTGGATATGATCGCGGCGCTGGCGGCTGGGCGCATGTTTCTGCCGGACCGGTCTGGGCGGCAATCTGAAAGGTTACACTCGACGGCCGGTTATTTCCCTGCAAAGGCAGCTATTCTGCCGCCTGGGGGCAAAGGTCACGGAAAACAAAACATATCGTTGGTGTAAATTTCCCGGCGAGCCACAATATTGGTCAGGCTCGCACAAAGCCACAAAGGCTGGAAGCAAAAGCGCAATCCCTTCGCGTCTTCGCGGCTTCGCGCGAGTCCGATAGGTCCGCTCCCCGCAAACGGGCGCACAATATTGTTCATTGGCCCTAATACTGAATCAAGTTCAGCACAGGCTTTTCACGAACTTTGGCACACCAAACAGTCGAGAAAGCCTACTCCCCCGCCTCCCGAGCAACCTCGCGCCAGCCGATATCGCGCCGGCAAAAGCCGCCCTCGAAATCGATCTGGTCGACCGCCGCATAGGCTTTTGCCTGCGCTTCGGTGGCATTGGCGCCCAGCGCGGTGACATTGAGCACGCGGCCACCATTGGCGACCAGAGCGCCATCAACCTCGGCGGTGCCGGCGTGAAATATCTTCGCGCCCTCGCGCTCGGCTCGCGCCAGATTCTGGATCTTGCCGCCTTTTTCCGGAGTGGAAGGATAGCCGTTGGCCGCCATCACCACGGTCAGCGCGGTTTCCGGCGCGAACACCGGGGCGCTGGTCTGGGCCAGATCGCCCCTGGCGGTGGCCATCATCAGCTTGGCGAGATCGCTTTCCAGCCGCATCATCAGCACCTGGCATTCCGGATCGCCAAAACGGGCATTATATTCGATCAGGTGCGGCCCGCTGTCGGTCAGCATCAGCCCGGCGAACAGCACGCCGCTATAGGGCGTTTCTTCGGCAGCCATCGCGTCAACCGTCGGCTGGATGATCTCCTCCATCACCTGTTGCTGCAGGGTGGCGGTCAGGACGGGGGCCGGGCTGTAGGCGCCCATGCCGCCGGTGTTCGGGCCGACATCGCCGTCGCCGACCCGCTTGTGGTCCTGGGCGGTGCCAAAGGGCAGGACATTCACGCCATCGGTGATCGCGAAGAAGCTGGCTTCCTCGCCGGTGAGAAATTCCTCGATCACCACTTCGGCGCCCGCTTCGCCAAAGCTGCCGTCGAACATGTCGGCGATCGCGGCTTCGGCTTCGGCCCGGGTTTCAGCGATGATCACGCCCTTGCCGGCAGCGAGGCCATCGGCCTTGATCACAACGGGGATGGAGAAATCGTTCAGCGCCTTCAGGGCATCGGCGGCACTGGTGGCGCGGACATAGCCGGCGGTCGGGATGTTGGCGCGGGCGCACAGGTCCTTGGTAAAGCCTTTCGAGCCTTCCAGCTGGGCTGCCGCCTTGTCCGGGCCGAACACGAAAATTTCGGCGGTGCGCAGACTCTCGGCGAGACCATCGACCAGCGGCGCTTCCGGACCGACGACGACCAGATCAATGTCCTTGTCACCGCAAAACAGGATCACGGCGGCATGGTCGGTGATGTCCAGTTCGACCAGATCGCAATGTTGCGCGATGCCGGGATTGCCGGGTGTCGCATAAAATTTCCCGAGCGAAGGGGATTGCGCCAGCTTCCAGGCCAAGGCATGTTCGCGGCCACCCGAACCGATCAACAGGATATTCATGGACGATTCCCTCTCTTTAGATGCCAAGCTGTTAGCCGAGAGCGGGCAGGGTGACAACGCCCCGCCTTTGTCGGTTTCGGAAATATCCGGCGCGCTCAAGCGGGTGGTCGAGGATCGCTTCGGCTATGTCCGGATCAGGGGCGAAATCTCGGGCTACAAGCGCGCGGCTTCCGGCCATGTCTATCTGGCGCTGAAGGATGACAAAGCGGTGATTGACGGGGTGATGTGGAAGGGCAATGCCGGGCGGCTGCCATTCCAGCCGGAGGATGGCATCGAGGTCGTCGTCTCGGGCAAACTCACCACTTATCCCGGCCGCTCGAAATATCAGGTGGTGATCGACAAGATGGAACTGGCGGGCGAGGGCGCGCTGATGGCCCTGTTCGAGAAGCTCAAGGCCAAGCTGCTCGCCGAGGGCCTGTTCGATCAGGATCGCAAGAAGCCGATCCCGTTTCTGCCGCGCACCATTGGCGTGGTGACCTCGCCGACCGGTTCGGTGATCCGCGATATCCTCCACCGGCTGGCGGATCGCTTCCCCAGCCATGTGATTGTCTGGCCGGTGCTTGTCCAGGGCGAAGGCGCAGCGAAGCAAATTGCCGCAGCGGTCAATGGCTTTTCGCAGATCGAGGCCGGCGGCCCGGTGGCGCGACCCGATCTGGTGATCGTCGCCCGCGGTGGCGGCTCGGTCGAGGATTTGTGGAGCTTCAACGAGGAAATCGTGGTGCGGGCTGTCGCTAACTGCACCATTCCGATCATTTCGGCGGTCGGGCATGAAACCGACACCACGCTCTGCGATTTCGCCGCCGATCTGCGCGCGCCGACCCCGACCGCAGCTGCCGAGATGGCGGTGCCGGTGCGGTCGGAATGGCTGATCTCGCTGGACGAGACCAAGGCGCGGATGGCGCGCGCGGTCCAGCGCGGCCTGGCGACAGCGCAGGAACGGCTCGAGACGCAGCGCCGGGTGATGCCGGCGCTGGCCGATCTGCTGCGCCCGCACCAGCAGCGGGTCGACGAAATTTCCGAGCGGATGAAATATGGCATGAGCCAGAATATCGGTCAGGCGCGCAGCCGCTTTGCCAGCAGCGCCGGTGCTTTGCGGCCGTCGATCCTGAAGCAGCGGCTGGCGCGGTCGCAGGAGCGGTTCCAGCGGCTGGATCTACCGGTATCGCTGGTGCAGCGGCCCTTGGCGGACGCGCAACAGCGGCTGGACGCGCTATGGCGGCTGGCGCAGCAGGTCTCGCCCGATGGTCCGCTCAAGCGCGGCTATGCCCGGGTGT
>NZ_JBALTF010000122.1:0-2933 GCF_036964675.1 Parasphingorhabdus sp.
CCTTCGGTGACGATGACATGGGCCATGGCCGTCAATACCGCGACATTGGTACCCGGCTGCAACGGCAGATGGTGCGCCGCCTCGATATGCGGAGATTTGACCAGATCGATCCGGCGCGGATCAATGACGATCAGCTTTGCCGCTGGCTTGCCGTCAATGCCGCGCAGGCGTTTCTTCATCCGGCTGGCGAAGACCGGGTGGGCATCGGTCGGATTGGCGCCGATCACCAGGATGACATCGCTTTCCCCGACGCTGTCGAAATCCTGGGTACCGGCGCTGGTGCCAAAGGTAGTTTTCAAGCCATAGCCGGTGGGCGAGTGACAGACGCGCGCGCAGGTATCGACATTATTGTTGCCGAAACCGGCCCGCACCAGTTTCTGCACCAGAAATGTTTCTTCATTGGTGCAGCGGGAAGAGGTGATTCCGCCGACGCTGAGCCGTCCATATTTGTTCTGGATGCGTTTGATCTCGCTGGCGGCATGGCCGAGCGCTTCGTCCCAGCTGACTTCGCGCCATGGCTGATCGATGCTCTCGCGGATCATCGGGCTGGTGATCCGGTCCTGATGATTGGCATAGCCCCAGGCAAAGCGACCCTTGACGCAGCTATGGCCGCGATTGGCCTTGCCGTCCTTCCACGGCACCATGCGGACCAGCTGCTCGCCGCGCATTTCGGCGCGGAATGTGCAGCCGACGCCGCAATAAGCGCAGGTAGTGATTTCGGTGCGGTCGGGCTTGCCGATTTCGGCAACCGCTTTCTCCTGCAGCGTTGCCGTCGGGCAAGCCTCGACACAGGCGCCGCAGGATACGCATTCGCTGGACAGGAAATCATCGGTCGGCAGACCTGCCGAGATTTTCGAGGCAAAGCCGCGCCCGTCCATGGTCAGCGCAAAGGTCCCCTGCACTTCGTCGCAAGCCCGCACGCAGCGCGAACAGGCAATGCATTTGGACGGATCAAAATCGAAATAGGGGTTGGACGTGTCTTTCGCCTCGCCGAGATGATTGGCACCCTCATAGCCATAGCGGACATCACGCAGCCCGACATTGGCGGCCTGATCCTGAAGCTCGCAATCATTGTTGGCGCTGCAGGTCAGACAATCGAGCGGGTGATCGGAGATATAGAGCTCCATCACGCCCTTGCGCAATTTCTGCAGATGCGGCGTCTGGGTTTTTACCACCATGCCGTCTTCCGCCGGTGTCGTGCAGCTCGCTGGCGTGCCCTTGCGGCCTTCGATCTCGATCAAACAGAGCCGGCAGGAGCCAAAGCTTTTGACATTGTCGGTGGCGCAGAGCTTGGGAATATTATTGTCGATTTCCGCTGCCGCGCGCATCACACTGGTGCCGACTGGAACGCTGACATCGCGGCCATCGATCGACAGGGTTACTATATCACTGGCCTTGGAGGCCGGTGTGCCAAAATCCTTTTGCGGCTGATAGGTCATGACTTGTCCTTTACCATATCGGCGCTCGCTCCGAAATCCTCGGGCCAATGTTTTATGGCGCTCATCACCGGATAGGGCGTGAAACCGCCGAGCGCGCAGAGAGATCCAAATTTCATCGTCTCGCAAAGATCGGAAATGAGCGACAATTCCTCGTCCACGCTGCGTCCCTGTTTCGGGGCATTGTGCATTTGCGGCAGGCTCTCGACCCGGTCCGCTGCCGCGCGTCCGCCCGCCTTGATCCGGTCGAGCACTTCCATCCCGCGCACCGAACCCAGTCGGCAGGGCGTGCATTTGCCGCAGCTTTCGGCGGCACAAAATTCCATCGCGAAATGGGCCTGGGACAGCATGTCGGCAGTCTCGTCAAACACGACGATGCCACCATGGCCGATCAGCCCGTCCGCTGCGGTAAAGGCTTCATAGTCAAAGGGCAGGTGAAAATCGCTGGCCGGATGATAGGCACCGAGCGGGCCGCCGACCTGCACCGCCTTGACCGGCCTGCCGCTTTGCGTGCCGCCGCCAATATCATTGACCAGTTCGCCAAGCGTGATCCCGAAGGCGGTTTCGAACAGGCCGCCATGTTTGAGGTTCCCCGCCAACTGGATCGGCATGGTGCCGCGCGAACGCCCCATGCCGTAATCGGCATAGGCTTTGGCACCATGAGCCAGAATATAGGGAACGGCCGCGAGGGTCAGAACATTGTTCACCACGGTCGGTTTGCCAAACAGTCCTTCCAGAGCAGGGAGTGGCGGCTTCGCCCTCACCTCGCCGCGCTTGCCCTCGAGGCTCTCGAGCAAAGATGTTTCCTCGCCGCAGACATAGGCACCGGCACCGACCCGAACCTCGATGGCAAAGGGCGCGACAATATGCGCGCTCGCCCCGATCGCGGCGTTCAGCTTGGCAATCGCATGCGGATATTCGCTGCGGGCATAGATATAGCCCTTGTCCGCACCAACGGCGAGGCCGGCGATCGCCATGCCCTCGATCAGGCAATAGGGATCGCCCTCCATCAGCATACGGTCGGCAAAAGTGCCGCTGTCGCCTTCATCGGCATTGCAGACGATATATTTCTGTGGTCCGTCAGCGCCAGCGACGGTCTTCCACTTGATCCCCGCCGGAAAACCAGCGCCGCCCCGACCGCGCAGACCAGACTGGGTCACGGTGTCGATAATCGCGTCGGCACCAATGTCCCGCGCCTTTGCCAGACCGAGCCAGCCGCCGGTCGCCTGATAATCTTCCAGATCAAGCGGCTGCGTTATGCCCGCCCGCGCAAAAGTCAGACGCTGTTGCTTGGCAATGAAGGGATGATCCGCAATTCTGCCAATATTGAGACTGGACGATCCGTCCAATATCGCCGCGACATCGGCGACCGTCGCCAGACCATAGCCAATACCATCGACCTCGACGAGAGGCTCCAGCCAATGCATGCCCCAGCTCGAAACGCGGATGATCTGCGCATCGGGCGCGGCCTTCGCAAGCGCTTCAGCGACCTGATCC
>NZ_JBALTF010000123.1:0-2914 GCF_036964675.1 Parasphingorhabdus sp.
GCGCAACGCCAATGTCGGCAATGTTGCCTATGACCAGCCTATTTATGTCATCACTGATCCAAGCAGCACGAGCGTTGTCTTCAATATTTTTCCACGTGATCTGGGCACAATCCGGCCTGGCCAGAGAATCAGTATCGAAACGCTTGATGGCAAGCCGGTCGCTGATTCGGTTCTCGTAGGCTATTTGCCCGAAGGCAATTCCGCGGCAGGGACGGCGCTGGTCCGCGCGCGTCTGCCGAACCGCGATGGACGCTGGCGTCCCGGCATTGCTCTGCACGGACGTGTGGTGGTGAACGCAGTTACGGTGCCGCTGGCGGTTCGGACAGAGGCGTTGCAGCCGTTTCGGGATTTCACCGTGGTCTATGCCAATTTTGGCGAAATGTATGAAGTGCGCATGCTCGAAATTGGCCGCAAATCCTCTGAATGGACCGAGGTTCTGGGCGGCATCAGGCCCGGCACCAAATATGTCACCAAAGGATCATTCCTCATTCGGCAGGACATTGAAAAGTCCGGCGCGTCTCACGATCACTAATGGAAAACCAAACCATGCTCGCTAGAATAATAGGCTTCTCGATCGCGCAGCGCTGGCTTGTGCTCGCCGTTGTAGTAATACTGATGGCGATTGGTGTGTGGAGCGCAACGCGCCTGCCCATTGACGCTGTGCCCGACATCACCAATGTTCAGGTGCAGATAAACACCGAGGCCGAGGGTTTCTCCCCTCTTGAGGCTGAACAACGCGTTACCTATCCGATTGAAACGGCGCTCGCAGGCATTCCCAAGCTGGACTATACCCGTTCGGTTTCGCGCTACGGCCTGAGCCAGGTAACAGTCGTTTTTGAAGACGGAACCGATGTCTATTTTGCGCGGCAGCTGGTGAATGAGCGCCTTCAGGCGGCCAAATCGCAATTGCCACCGAACATCGAACCGCAAATGGGACCGACCGCGACCGGTCTTGGCGAGATTTTCATGTATTCGGTTACGCCCAAAAAGGGCGCAAGAAAATCCGATGGTTCCGAGTGGACGCCGACCGACTTACGCACCTTGCATGACTGGGTAGTGCGCCCGCAAATGCGCAATGTTCGAGGGGTAGCTGAGATCAACACTGTTGGCGGCTACACCAAACAATATCATGTGACCCCTAATGCCGAGCAACTGGCATCGCTGGGCCTATCGCTGACGGATGTGGTCGATGCGCTGGAAGCGAATAATGCCAATGCGGGCGCAGGCTATGTAGAGCGTGCGGGCGAGCAGGTCCTGATCCGGATACCGGGGCGGGTAGAAGATCAAGATGATCTGTCACAAATTATCGTCGCAAAACGCGGCGGTATCCCTATTCGCGTTGGCAATATTGCCGAAGTCGTAATCGGATCCGAATTGCGCAACGGCGCGGCAACGGAAAACGGCAAGGAGATTGTGCTTGGCACGGTCTATATGCTCACCGGCAGCAATCCGCGCATTGTCGCTCAGGCCGCAGCAGAAAAGCTGGAGGAAGTGAACCGGTCGCTTCCCGATGGAGTGCAGGCCGTGCCGCTCTATGATCGTACAGAATTGGTCGAGCGGACCATTGCAACGGTTGAGACAAACCTCCTCGAAGGCGCGCTGCTTGTCATTGTTATCCTGTTTCTGCTGCTCGGCAACGTTCGCGCTGCGCTGATTACCGCAGCAGTAATACCGATTTCCATGCTGATGACGCTATCCGGCATGGCGGCGGGGCGTGTGTCCGCCAACCTGATGAGCCTTGGCGCGCTCGATTTTGGTTTGATCGTCGATGGCGCTGTTATCATCGTCGAAAATTGCCTCAGACGGTTGGGGGAAGCACAGCATAAAGCTGGCCGCCTGCTCGACCGCGAGGAGCGTTTCAAACTGGTTGCCCGTGCCAGCAGCGAAGTGATCCGTCCTTCGATATTTGGCGTTATTATCATCACGGTTGTTTACATACCAATATTCGCGTTGACCGGGATTGAAGGTAAAACCTTCCACCCCATGGCAATAACCGTAATGCTTGCTCTTACAGCGGCGCTGCTACTTTCGCTGACCTTTGTCCCTGCGGCTATTGCAATGTTCGTTACCGGCAAGGTTGAAGAGAAAGAGAACCGTGTCATGGCTTGGCTGCGCAAAGGCTATGCGCCTTTGCTCGACTGGTCGATGCCCAAGGGTAAAATCCTGATTGCCGGGGCAGCCTTGCTGGTTGCGGTCAGCGGATGGGGCGCAACGCGTCTGGGGTCGGAGTTTATTCCGAATCTCGATGAAGGCGACATTGCCATGCACGCGCTGCGCATCCCTGGCACCAGCCTGAGTCAGGCGATCCAGATGCAACGATCGCTGGAAAAACGGATTAGCGAATTTCCAGAAGTCGAGCGGGTATTTGCGAAAATCGGGACAGCCGATGTCGCAACCGATCCGGTGCCTCCGTCGGTTGCCGATAATTTCATCATGCTCAAAGACCGTAAGGACTGGCCCGACCCGCGCAAGCCTCGGGAAAAGCTGGTTGAGGAACTGAACGCAGCGGTGCAGCAGATTCCGGGCAACAACTATGAATTTACGCAGCCTGTGCAGATGAGGCTCAACGAACTGATTGCGGGTGTTCGCGCCGATGTTGCGGTCAAACTGTTCGGAGAGGATCTGGATCAACTGCTCGAAACGGGTGCTGAAATTGAAACGATCGTGGAATCGATACCCGGCGCGCAGGATACCAAGCTGGAACAGGTGACGGGGCTTCCCGTTCTGTCGGTGACGCCGCGCCGAGAACTTCTGGCCCGTTATGGCATAAATATCAGCGATGTGCAGGATGCAGTGGCGACCGCTACCGGCGGGCGCAATGCGGGTCAGGTTTTTGAAGGTGACCGGCGCTTTGATGTTGTCGTTCGCTTGCCCGAAACAGTCCGCACCGATCTTGACCAGCTTGGCCGCTTGC
>NZ_JBALTF010000124.1:0-2859 GCF_036964675.1 Parasphingorhabdus sp.
GCCAATCGGGCGCTCTGGCAGACGCTGGGAAGATTGCCCGCCGATCAGGCGGCAATTTATGCGACAGCGCGGAGTCTGGTCGACTGGCACGCGCGCCATAAATTTTGTGCGCAATGCGGCAAGCCGACCCAGTCCCGCAAAGGCGGCTGGGCACGCCTGTGCGACCCCGAAACCGGCGGTTGCGCAGCGGAACATTTTCCGCGCACCGATCCGGTGGCGATCATGCTGTCGGAATGCGAAGGCAAGGTGCTGCTCGGCCGCCAGCCGCGCTTTCCGCCGAAAAGCTTTTCCGCCCTGGCCGGTTTTCTGGAACCGGGAGAAAGCATCGAGGGTTGCGTGAAGCGCGAACTGTTTGAAGAAGCCGGGATCAAGGTCCGGGATGTCCGCTATGTTGCCAGCCAGCCCTGGCCTTTCCCTTCTTCACTGATGATCGGCTGCACCAGCGTCACCGACGATCCGACGCTGACTCTCGACGAAGAGGAAATTGAGGAAGCGGCCTGGTTTTCGCTCGCTGAGGTCAAGGCGGCGATGGACGGTGATGTGGGCGCGCTGTTCGTCGCTCCGCCGCCTTTTGCGATTGCCTATAATTTGCTCAAACACTGGGTGGATGGAAAGGCCTGATATGACCGACCGGCTCGAACTGATGGGCGCGCCGGGATCGCCCTATACGCGAAAGATGCTGGCGCTGCTGCGCTATCGGCACATAGCTCATAATGTCATCTGGGGTGGCGCGATGGGCGCTCCGGAGGGCTATCCAAAACCGAAGGTGGCATTGCTGCCGACCTTTTATTTTCGCGATAGTGATGGCGATCTGGAAGCGGTAGTGGATAGCACGCCGATCATCCGGCGGCTGGAACAGGAATATAACGGCCGTTCGGTAATTCCCAAAAATGAAGCGCTGCGCTTTCTCGATCTGCTGATCGAGGATTATGCCGATGAATGGCTGACCAAGGCGATGTTCCATTTTCGCTGGGCATTCCAGACGGATGCCGATCATGTCGCACCGTTGTTGATCCACTGGGCAAATCCCAATCTGCCGGACGAACAGGCCAGCGCGATGGCAGCGCAATTTGCCAAACGCCAGATTGACCGGCTCTATGTTGTGGGATCGAACGAGATCACCGCCAAGACCATCGAGGACAGCTATGTCCGGCTGCTCGGTCTGCTCGACCGGCTGATCCGCGAGCAGGGTTTCATTCTGGGCAGCCGGCCATCCGCCTGTGATTTTGCCCTCCATGGCCAATTGACCCAGCTCACCCAGGTCGAGCCTACATCAATGGCGCTGACCAACAAATATGCTCAAAGGGTGCGGGCCTGGGTGGACCGGATGGATGATCTGTCCGGGCACAAGCATGGCGACTGGCTGGCCGACGACCAATATGGTTCGTTGCAAGGCCTGTTGTCGGAAATCGGCCGGACCTATGCGCCTTTTCTGATCGCCAATGCAGCGGCGGTCCAGTCCGGCGCCGAACATGTCGAGGCGGAAATCGATGGCCGGAAATGGCAGCAGCCGCCATTTCCCTATCAGGCGAAATGTCTGGTCGCGCTGCGTGAGGCCTATCAGGCGCTGTCCGCTGACACGCGGGAGCGGATCGACGGGCTGCTAGCGGGAACGGGTTGCGAAACCCTGTTTGTGGCTGCCTAGACCAGCCCCAGACTCGCCAGTTCGCCAAGCATTTCGGCTGGCATTTCCTCTGCGCCTTCTGCGCCATCGCCGAGATCGGGCGGTGCATCCTTTTCCTCGAAATAGCGCCAGCCCTGATGGGCGCGTTTGGGAATTGGCTGGACGGCGACAAGCCGGGGCTCCAGCCTGATCCACTGTCGGCCCTGGCCATTGTCCATGAAGCCGATGATCGGCGACCGGCCGACAATCTTCTTCGCGTGTATCCAGTAGAGCGAACCGCCGATCATTTCTGCGTGGCGCTTGGGCAAATAGCGGGTGGTCAGCCGCGCTTCGCCGCCGGTTTCGCTATTGTCTTTGTGAGATTCGAGCCATTGTCGCAGCGTCGCCGGGCTTTCGCTGCGATAGGCAATCTTGGTCATGTTCAGTGGCATGGACATTATCTGTGGTCCACGGCCGGTTTAGTCAAGCATGTTCCGGGCCCGGATCAACCAAATCGAGCAGGGCCAAAACCCCTCATGGCAAGAATCTAATTGCAAATGATTATCAATAGCATAATATGAGGGTAATCAAACATTGAGGAGAGACAGATTGGGCGAGATTCTGGAAAAATTATTGTTGCCATTGCCCGACATCAGGACGTTGCCATCGGTCGAGGCCAAATTGATCATCGCCTTCCGGCTGGCGGTGGTAGCGAGCCAGAATGACTATGATGGTCATATCCAATTGTCCGACCGACTCGGCGGTGATCTCGCTGCGACGCGGATATTGATATCGGCGGAGACTATCGGATTTGCATGGCAGGAGCCGTTTCAGATCGGTCGTCCCTGCTGTTCGCAGACCACTCCTGACGAGATATGGCTGATCGCGGCCATTCGCCTGACGGCTGGCGAAAACCGGCCGGCCTTTGATTCGCTCAGTTGTGAGATGCTGGGTGATAGCGAGCGGGAACGGATATATAATGACCTGCGCAATTTTGTTGCGGCCTATGCCGGGCATAGGGGCTGATCAGCCCGTTGCCGACGCTCTGGCTGAGGAAGGCCGGAAAGCCCATGCTACCGAAATCAATGATTCCGGCATATACCCCGCTACTCCGGCCTTAACCGTTCAAACAGCCTGACGATATTCTGATTGTATTCGGCTTCCCCGGTTGGGCGAAAACCCAGTTTTTTGGCCAGAGCGATTGACGGGCTATTTTCCGGACTGATGATGCAAACCGTCTTGGCGGGGCTGAATTT
>NZ_JBALTF010000125.1:0-2746 GCF_036964675.1 Parasphingorhabdus sp.
CGTCGGTACCAAGGCCAGAGCGTCCACCGGCACCAAAGCCATGATTGGCCACCCAGGTGCCTTTGGTATTGGCGGTTTTGGGCAGCAGGTTGGAGATGCCGAGCTTGACCGTTTCCGGCTTCATCACCTGGACATCACCGAGCTTGCCGAAACCGAGCAGCATTTGCAGGAACTTGTCATAATCGCCAGCGGTTCCAACCAGGCCGGTGCTGCCAAAAGAAAAGGCCGGCTTGTCGAGAAAAATGCTGGTCGCACCCGGATCGACCGAGAACAGCGACCCGCCAAATGGCGCATAATTGTCCGAGAGATCGATCGCCCGGTCGGCGGGAACATTATAGAATATGCTGGCCATGCCCAGCGGTCCGAACATGCGCTCGTGCAGAAACTGGTCGAGCGGTTTGCCGGACACTTTTTCGATCACCGCGCTCAGCACATCATGGCCAAGCGAATAGCTCCACTGCATTCCGGGTTGATAGACCAACGGCAATTCCGAGAGGCGTTTCATGAAGGTCATGATGTCCGGGGTGGGCGCTCCGGGATCAACTCCGGGGATGGGATTGCGGCTCACCCGTCCGGGGGTCAGGCCGGCAGCCAGATAGGCTTTCTGGATCGGCCCCTTCGATATGATCGTATATCCCAGACCGGCGGTATGGGTTTGCAACTGTCTTATAGTGATCGGGGTCTTGGCCGGCTCGACATTGTCGAGCGCGCCTTCGGGATCGACCAGCACCTGCATATTCGCAAATTCGGGGAAGAAGTCGGATAATGGCTGATCGAGAGAAATCAGACCGTCTTCGACCAGCATCATCGTCGCCATGCCGGTGATCGGCTTGGTCTGCGAATACATCCGCCACAAAGTGTTGCTGTCGACCAGCTTGGCACCGCCGAGCGTGAGCGAACCGGCGGAAATCACCTGCGGCGGCGCCTGACCGAAACCGATCATCGCGAGCATGCCAGCGACCTTTTTGTCCGCGACATATTCGTTGATAATCCTGGTCAGGCCGGGAAAGCTCGTCCCCATTTCCTTGGCAAAAGCAATGCCGGGCATGCCGGCCAGAAAAGCGCCGGTGCCGATACCGCCGAGCACGGAGCGCCGGGAAAATGGAGAACCAAGTGACGATGTTGCAGGTTTTTCAGCGGTCATATTTCTTCCTTCAATTTCCATTTCACGGCCTTGGCATAGAGGGTCGGCAATCCCGCTTCCGCTATATCATCCAGCGCCCACCAGATATTATCATCACTGTTAGTAACGATTTTTTCGTCCTGATAAACTGCCAAATCGACCTCGAGCGAAAAATGGGTAAAACTATGCTGCACGATATTGTCGTGCACCCGCCATTCGCCCGCCATCGGCGGCGTGGCGTGGCCATCATTGCCCGCTGCCCAGCCGTCGTCCGGCAGCGCCCGCATCCCGCCGAGCATGCCTTTTGGTGGCCGGGTCGCCAGCAATATTCTGTCCTGCTGCTCGATCCAGAAAAACCGCGCCCGGCGCACCGGCTTGGCCCTTTTCGCCGGCTTCACCGGGAAATATTCCATAGTGCCGAGCGCATGAGCCGCGCATTGCTTTTGCACCGGACAGATGTCGCATTTCGGATTTTTCGATGTGCAGATCGTGGCACCCATATCCATGCAGGCCTGGGCAAAATCACCGGCGCCTTGCTTTGGCGTGATCGCGTCCATCGCCGCCCGGATTTCGGTCTTGCCCTTGGGCAGCGGCGTGTCGATGGCAAATAATCGCGCCACCAGCCGCTCGATATTGGCATCGACGACGACTGCCCGTTCGCCAAAGGCAATGGCGGCAATCGCGGCTGCGGTATAGGCGCCCACTCCGGGCAGCCCCAACAGTTCAGACTCTTTCCGAGGAAAGATTCCGTTCATTTTCTCGGTAACATCCACGGCACATTTATGAAGATTACGCGCCCGCGCATAATAGCCCAGCCCGGCCCATGCCGCCATCACGTCCGCTTCATCGGCACGCGCCAGATCCTGAACCGTCGGCCAGCGCCGGGTGAATTTCTCGAAATAGCTTTTCACCGCACCAACCGTCGTCTGCTGGAGCATAATTTCGGACAGCCAGACATGATAAGGATCGGGCAAATTGCTACCCGGCGGCGACCGCCAGGGCAATATTCTCGCCTTATCCACATAATGTGCACCGATATTGGCGGTAATTTTACGTGCTGTGGCGGGTAAACTATCGACGGCCATGGCCGCGCCATGCCATAAAAGGACATAATGGCGAAGAAAATTGACAATATTGGCGATGAAAAGGCGAAAACCGTCGAAAACGGGAAGCCTGCGTCCAAAAATTCCCCGATAAATGCCACCAAAAAACCAACCAAAAAACCAGTAGCCAAGAAATATCAGAAGTACCAGCGCCCGCGCGGCGGGCCGGCGAAAAGCATCTCCGACCTGGTGCCGGAAATCGGCCGCGCCGCCTTTCGCCGCTATGGTTTCATCCAGAGCTCGGTGGTCAGCCGCTGGGCGGAGATTGTTGGCGAACGCTATGCTGCGGTGTCGCTGCCCGAATCGATCCGTTTTCCGCGCGGCGAGAAAGAGGGCGGGACATTGCATCTGCTGGTTGGCGGCGCTTATGCGACGATGATGCAACATATCGCGCCCGAAATCATCGAACGGGTCAACCGCTTCTTCGGCTATGGCGCGGTCAGTCAGATAAGATTCAGGCAAGGGGTCGTAACGCCCAAGAAAGATAAGGAAAAAAGGGTCGCCCTGCCCGCCTCGCTCA
>NZ_JBALTF010000126.1:0-2685 GCF_036964675.1 Parasphingorhabdus sp.
ACCAGCGGCAAGGCGGTGGAAATCGCGGCATGTTGCGGGGTGTCGAGGACCAGCACCTGCGCCAGCGCGATGCGCAGCGCCATCCGCGGCTTGGCATCATCGGCCAGCCGGTTGCGGGTGGCGCTGTCGATCATCGCATCAAGCGCGGTCATCCAGCGCAGGACATTGGCGGCAATATTATGGGCCAGCGCCTTGTCCGACGGATTGGACAATTTTCCGGTAGCGGCAGACATCGCCTGATCCAGCGTCTCGCCGCGCCGGCAGACGGCGTCAAGCAGACGAATGGCCGACTGGCGCGTGGCGAGGCCGGGGACTTTATTATTGGGTTCGTTCATGTTTCGATTCCGCACTCACTTGCCCCGCAAAGCCGGGACATGCGCAAACCGAATGGCTTGCACTGCCGCACCGCATAGACCTTCCGGCGTTTCGATCAAGCTTTAGGAATCGGTGCCCGGGGATAGCATGGAACGGCATTGCTGGCGGCCAAGTCGAACCGGTATATTGTAGGGACCCGCAAATATCATAATTGACATTAAATCGATATATATCGATATAAGAATCATGCGAAAACCGAGGGCACCATCCAAGGCGACGAGATTGGCATTGATCGCCTTACTCAATGCGCCGGAGAGTCTGCACGGCTACGAGATCATGCAGATCGCCGGCATCAAGCCGGGCACACTATATCCGATGCTGGCGAGACTGGAAGACCAGGCGATGCTGGCCTCACAATGGCAGGAACCAAGCGTGGAAGGCCGCCCTCCCCGGCATATTTACAGCCTGACCGAGGCCGGACGCGATCTGGCGAAGAGCCTGCTTCAAGAAGATCGTCCTGACGTCGGTCAGCAGCTGCGGGCGAAACCGATATGATGCGGCACGCACTGGAACGGTTGATCCTGTGGTTGGCGCCTGATCACCGTAAAGAATGGGCGCAGGCGATGGCAGCGGAAATGTCGGTGATCGACAATAGCCGAGAAGCAATGGCTTTTGCCCTGGGCTGCCTGATCGCCTGCTGCCGTTTTCGTCTCGAGATCAACATCTCACAAACAGGGAGCAGCAGCATGCAGGACAGATTCGTGATTTTGACATTCATCTCGGGTGTGGTGGCGGGCTTGATCGGCTTGGCCTATCTGCTTGTTTCGGGCGCTCCGCCCAGCATGGTGATCGTCAATGGCGCGGCGGTTGTCGTCGGCATTATGCTGGCGCTGTCTTTAAGACTGGCAGCGCGGCCGACCGATGCGGTTGTGACCGTGACTGCCTTGATCGGCGCGTTCATTCTATTGGGGACCGCCATCTTCGGCTATGCAATCGAGGGCGCCAGACGGTGGCTGTTGATCGGGCCGTTTTTCATCCAGACCAGCCTGATCCTGTTGCCGCTGATTGCGGTCTGTTTCGCCAGAGTTCAAAATCTTCGCACTACATTGGCGGTGTGTGTCGCAGCCTTTGCGATGGGGGCTCAGCCGGACCGGGCGCTGGCGGCGATGCTGTTTGTGGCGGTGGCCATTGTCGGCATGATGCGGCCGAACCCGCTGACGGCGAGCGCGTCGGCATTCTGCGCATTGACCTTCGCGGCAACATTGCTGCTGCCGGACCGCCTGCCAGCGGTGCCCTTTGTCGATCTTATATTATGGTCTGCCTTTGATATCGGCCTGTGGGTCGGGTTGGCGCTCTGGGCCGGATGTCTGTTGCTGGTCTGCCCGATAGCATTTGTTCCCAAGTCCGAGCGCACTATTCTGCATTATGTCTTTGCATCCTGCTGGCTGACGGTGATTGCCGCGGCCGCGATGGGTGCCTATCCAACGCCACTCGTTGGATATGGAGCCAGCGCGATCATCGGCTTTTTCCTGAGCTTGATATTCCTGCAACCGGCGTCACAGGCTGGCTTAGTAAGTGATCCCGGTCGCGCAAGCTTGGCCGACACCGACGAAGCGCAGCCGCCGCTACGAACCAACGCTCCATCACTTGCTATTTAGGCCAAGCTTAAACCGTATCTGGAAGAAAATGAAGCATCTCAGGTTATAGTGTTTTGGCCCTACCGCGCCGGATCCAGCGCGCTGGGCTTGCGCAGGCGGCCCATGTCGCCCAGTTCATCGGGCCGGTTGGACCAGCCGCCGGCGCCGCCACCGCGCGCGATTTCCTGCAAGGCCGGCACACGCGCAAACCGGATGGCTTGCCCGGTCGCACCGCAGTGACCTTCCGGCGTTTCGATCAAGCTTTTGGATGGAGCCGGGCTGGGATGGAAAGCAGACATCACGGATAAAGTAGAGGCCCTTCGGCCAACGGCCCACTGGCAGCCGTTTCCCCCGCTGATCACAAATGATCGAAAGCCAGTTTTGCGGCCTCCATGGCCGCTCCCTTTTCCTGCAAAATTGACATTTATTTTCAAAAGCCTAGGCTGGCGGCCAGTTCGCGCACATATCGGGCTAGCCAATATGGTAATCCAACCGTCGCAGATAACCCAAAAGGGACCGCGCAATGAAGATCACAGAAGTGAAAACGCAAGAACCAGCCATCAAAAGAAAATATGACAAGCCCGTTCTCATTCATCTCCTTGGTCACGGTGACACAGAGGGGAAGGTTCAATCCGCTCCTTCGGAGTTCAATCGTACATTATCATCGATGACAGGTGGTCCAAGTTAATCACCACTAGCAGCGCGGCCACTCAGAATCATCACGTACTGAGCC
>NZ_JBALTF010000127.1:0-2646 GCF_036964675.1 Parasphingorhabdus sp.
GGGTCATCTCGGTGTTCCGCCCTCACCAATTGAATTGATCGGAAGAGGATCAATGGAAATAGCGGTACGATTAGAAATATGAAGGCAACAACTCGCAGCCATTTAGGCCGTTGAGTTAGCCTCGAATTATCGACCTTATCACTCTCGCCCTCGTAGACAATTGGCCCGTTGTCGGGGAAGCTATAACTATAAGGGCTTTTCAGTCCCACTTAGTACCTTCCGGACATCCGTTCTCCAACATGCGGCATCTTGCGATGCCGAGCGCCGCGGGCAAATGCGCCCCGCGCATTTGCTGTTAACCGCGTCACTCCCACTCAATAGTCCCCGGCGGCTTGCTGGTATAATCATAAACCACCCGGTTGATCCCCTTCACCTCATTGACGATCCGCGTCGATACGCGGGTCAGGAAGCTGGCGTCGAAGGGGTAGACATCGGCGGTCATGCCGTCGGTGCTGGTGACGGCGCGCAGGCCGCAGACATTGTCATAGGTGCGCTGGTCGCCCATCACGCCGACCGTCTTGACCGGGAGCAGCACGGCGAAGGCCTGCCAGATCGCGTCGTATAATCCGGCGTTCCGGATTTCCTCGAGATAGATGGCGTCCGCCTTGCGCAATATGTCGCAACGCTCCTTGGTCACCTCGCCCGGAATGCGGATCGCGAGGCCGGGGCCGGGGAACGGATGACGCCCGACGAACTGATCGTTCAGGCCAAGCTCGCGCCCGAGATCGCGGACTTCATCCTTGAACAATTCGCGCAGCGGCTCGACCAACTTCATGTTCATCCGCTCGGGCAGGCCACCCACATTATGGTGCGACTTGATCGTCACGCTGGGTCCGCCGGTGAAGGAAACGCTCTCGATCACATCAGGATAAAGCGTGCCCTGCGCCAGAAAATCCGCGCCGCCAACCCGGGCCGATTCTTCGTCAAACACTTCAATAAATTCGCCGCCGATAAATTTGCGCTTCTTTTCCGGGTCGGTCTGTCCGGCGAGGCCAGCCATGAACCGGTCTTCGGCATCGACCACCACCAGCGGGATATTATAATGGTCGCGGAACAGGGTCTCGACCTGCTCGCGCTCGTTCATCCGGAGCAAGCCGTGGTCGACAAAGACGCAGGTCAGCTGGTCGCCGATTGCTTCGTGGATCAGGATCGCCGCCACCGAGCTGTCGACACCACCGGACAGGCCGCAAATGACTTTCTTGTCGCCGACCTGCTCGCGGATTTCGGCGATCTTGGCGTCCTTATATTCCGCCATCGTCCAGTCGCCGGCACAGCCGCAGACATGGCGAACGAAATTGGCGATCAGCTTGCCGCCATCGGGCGTGTGCACAACCTCGGGGTGAAATTGCGTGCCATAATAGCGCCGCTCGTCATCGGCGATCAGCGCGAAGGGCGCGCCCTCGGTGGTCGCGACGATCCGGAAACCGGGCGCAAATGCGGTGACCTTGTCGCCGTGACTCATCCACACCTGATGCTTCTCGCCGACCTCCCACAGGCCATCGAACAAGACGCATTCCTCGGAAATCTCGATAAACGCCCGGCCAAATTCGCCGCTGTCACCCGATTCGACCTGGCCGCCCAGCTGATGCGTCATCACCTGCTGGCCATAGCAGATGCCGAGGATCGGCAGGCCGCTGTCAAAAATCACCTGCGGCGCGCGCGGGCTGTCTTCCTCCGGCACCCCGGCGGGCGATCCGGACAGGATGATCCCCTTGGGTTTCAGCCGGTGAAAGGCCTCTTCCGCATTGTTGAACGGAGCAATTTCCGAATAGACTCCGGCCTCGCGCACCCGGCGGGCGATAAGCTGCGTGACCTGAGAGCCGAAATCGACAATCAATATGGTTTCTTCATGGGCTATGGACATGGCTTAGGCGCTTAGTGGGCCGCCCCTTTTGAGTCTAGTGCCTTTGTCGCTTGTCGCCTCAAAACCCGGTCCTTCCTAGGCCGTAGCAAGTTCGCCCAGAAATACCGCCAGAATCACGCCGATCGCGGTTGCGATCCCGGCCATATGATGGTCCTTCTTATAGGCCTTGGGAAAAACCTCGGTTGCGAGCGAGGCGACCACCGCACCGGCTGCGAAACAGCGGGTCGCGGCCAGCAGATGCGGGGAGACTCCTTCCAGCGCAATATTTCCGATAATCGCTGCAGCGGACAATATGAGCGCAGTCATCGCCCACAGACCCAGCGTCTTGCCCTTCGACAGCCCGCTGCCAACCATTTGCTTGGCCCCGCCAGCCGCTTCCGGCAGATTGGAGAGCAGGATGGACCCGGCCAGCGCCGCCACCTCGATCGGCGCAGCCCCGATCAGCGCGACTCCGAGCGCCAGATTTTCCGGCACACCATCAAGCGTGATCGCGGCCAGCAGGCCGCCACCGCCTTCCGGCCCCCATTTTTCATCAATCCAGTAATCGACGCCGGAAAACACCGCCGCCCCGGCCGCGACCGCACCCAGCCCGACCCAGAGGTTGCTTTGCTCGACGGCTGGCTGAATCATCTCGCTGACCAGCGAGACGATCAGCGCGCCACCGGCCAGAGCAATGACAAAGCCTTCGCCCTTGCTCGATAATTTGCCGTAAATGCCCCAGAGAGCGCCGGCCACCAGCGCGGCTGACACCAGCACCACGACAAGAAATGTCATCCACATGA
>NZ_JBALTF010000128.1:0-2472 GCF_036964675.1 Parasphingorhabdus sp.
GCATGACCATCGCACAAACCATCAAGGCCTTCACCCTGTTCGAATTTATCGGGGCGCATGCGCTGACGCTGAAATATTTCTTCAAGAAGAAGAAGACGATCAATTATCCCTATGAGAAGAACCCGATTTCGCCGCGGTTCCGGGGGGAACATGCATTGCGCCGCTATGCCAATGGCGAGGAACGCTGCATTGCATGCAAATTGTGCGAAGCGGTCTGCCCGGCGCAAGCAATCACGATCGAGGCCGAACCGCGCGATGACGGCTCGCGCCGTACCACGCGCTATGACATTGACATGACCAAGTGCATCTATTGCGGTTTCTGTCAGGAAGCCTGTCCGGTCGATGCGATCGTCGAAGGGCCGAATTTCGAATATGCGACGGAAACGCGCGAAGAGCTGATTTACGACAAATCCAAGCTATTGGAAAATGGCGACAAATGGGAGCGGGCAATCGCGGCAAACCTTGCTGCCGATGCGCCCTATCGGTAATGGGCGTGCAAGAATCGAACATGTCTCAGCGCGAGAGAATATCCGCTAGTCCTGAGCCTGTCGAAGGGCGCTTCTCGTCGAGAGGTGCTTCGACAAGCTCAGCACAAACGGAGTTGAGGAAAACGGGGATTATGAATATTTCACACGATTCTGACATACTCGTCATCCCAGCGCAGGCTGGGATCCAACCCGATATATGCTCTTCCACCAAAGGCGGGTTAGGCCCCAGCCTTCGCTGGGGTGACGGAGTGGTGAGATAATGCAAATATTTGCTTTCTATCTCTTCGCATCCATCGTGCTGGCCAGTGGTGCTTTCTGCATCTTTGCGCGCAATCCGGTGCATAGTGTCTTGTGGCTGATCCTGGCGTTTTTCAACGCGGCGGGTCTGATGTTGCTGGTCGGCGCGGAATTTATCGCGGCGCTGCTGGTGATTGTCTATGTTGGCGCGGTCGCGGTGCTGTTCCTGTTCGTCGTGATGATGCTCGACATTGATTTTGCCGAATTGCGGGCCGGTTTCATGAAAAACCTGCCGCTCGGTCTGTTGCTGGCTTTGGTGCTGGTGGTGGAAATCATCTTTGGCGTCGGTGCCTGGCAATCCTCGGGCATGGGCGAGGCGACCGCTGCGGTTGGGCCGCCAGCCGGAGCGCCGTCCAATATCGAACAGCTCGGTGCTTTGCTCTACACCAAATATGTCTTCCTGTTCGAGGCCGCAGGCATGATCCTGCTGGTCGCCATGGTTGGCGCGATCGTGCTGACCCATCGCACCCGCGGCGGCGTCCGCAAGCAGAATATCGCCGACCAGGTTTCACGCCGGCCGGAAGATGCGACGCGCAACACGCAGCCCGAAGTTGGCAAGGGAGTGGAATTGTGATGCGAAACTCATTGACCACAATCACCGTTCGTCCTGAGCCTGTCGAAGGACCTTTGCAGTCAGAACGCCGTCCTGCCGATGGATGTGCTTCGACAGGCTCAGCACGAACGGATATAATTTCAGCAACTCATTCAACAGCCGGGGAGCGGTCATGATCGGCATTGAACATTATCTCGTCGTCAGCTCGATCCTGTTCGTGATGGGCATGCTCGGCATCTTCCTGAACCGGAAGAATATCATCATCATCCTGATGGCGATCGAATTGATCCTGCTCGCGGTGAACTTGAATTTTGTCGCGTTCAGCGCCTTTCTCGGCGACATGACCGGGCAGATATTCGCCATGTTCATCCTGACCGTGGCCGCAGGCGAGGCCGCCATCGGGCTGGCCATTCTCGTGATTTACTTCCGTCAGCGCGGCACCATTGCCGTCGATGATGTCAACCGGATGAAGGGGTAGCGCCGGTGATTTTTAATATCGTCATCCCAGCGAAGGCTGGGATCCAACCCAAATCATGTGCTCCCACCATAGGCGGGTTAGGCCCCAGCCTTCGCTGGGGCGACGAGGTTAGTTCGTGAACAGCATCATCCTCATAGTATTCCTGCCCTTGCTGGCAGCGATTGTTGCCGGTTTCGGCAACCGGATCATCGGCAATGTGCCAGCCAAGGTCATCACCACGGGCGCGCTATTTACCGCCTGTGCGCTCAGCTGGCCGGTGTTCATCGGCTTTTTGAACGGGACCAGCTCGGCGGAAGTCGTTCCGGTAATGACCTGGATTGTCTCGGGCGATCTCAATTTCGACTGGGCCTTGCGCGTTGATGCGCTGACCGCAGTGATGCTGGTGGTGGTAACCACCGTGTCCGCGCTCGTGCATCTCTACAGCTGGGGCTATATGGATGAAGATCCGGACCAGCCGCGCTTCTTCGCCTATCTGTCCCTGTTCACCTTCGCCATGCTGATGCTGGTGACCGCCAATAATCTGGTGCAGATGTTCTTTGGCTGGGAAGGCGTTGGCCTTGCCTCCTATCTGCTGATCGGTTTCTGGTTCAAGAAACCGAGCGCCAATGCCGCAGCGATCAAGGCTTTTGTCGTCAACCGCGTTGGTGACCTTGGCT
>NZ_JBALTF010000129.1:0-2455 GCF_036964675.1 Parasphingorhabdus sp.
GTGCACCGGTCGCGGCTGGTCAACCGCACAAAAGTCGCCGCGCTGACGCCGACGCGATCCGGCGACTTCGAGATATCCCTGCTCGACGGACGCACGGTTACGGGTAGCCGAAGGTATCGCGCGGGGCTCAGTGAGGGCAATTCCGTCTAGCTGCCAGCCGAGCGTCAAACAGCTTGCCCGGAAACTGACGCGCAGCTGAAAAGGCCAAGCAGCAAATTCGGACTATTTCTTGTTAATTCCAGTTAATCATAGCGTTTAGCATTTCCGTCATATCCAATGTGGAAGGCCTTCCTGTCTGCAACGAAGGACCGACGGTTGGAAACATTTCTATTGAACGCAGGCGGTCAAAAGCTGGAATCCGCGGCGATCGACAATGGTTACCGCATTTATGACGAGCTCGGCCCGGGCCTGTTCGGCAATGTCTATGAGGTCGTGCTTGCTGAGCGGCTGACGCGCGAGGGCCTGAAGGTCGAGCGGCAGAAACCGGTTCCGATTATCGTTGACGATCAGAGCTTTGACGAGGGCTTCTGCTGCGATCTTCTGGTCGAGGATAAACTGCTGATCGAGATCATATCGGCCGACCATCTGTTGCCGATCTACAGTCAGCGGGTGACCACTTATCTGCGGCTGATGAACCTGCCGATGGGACTGCTGATCAATTTCGGAGCGCCGAGTTTCAAGCAGGGGGTCCGGCGGATTCGCAATGGTCATGCAACATAGGCGCGCGGGTCGTCGCTTTAGTCACTAAAGTTCGTTGCATTTTCCGCATGGATGCGGAATCAGGCGGTCCATGACAAATATAGATCCCGCCCGCTATCTCGAGCAGCCGTTCGGCCATCTCGCGGACCTTATCAACGCCCATGCCGTCAACCAGCCCGACCGGATCGCGCTGGATGATGGCGCGGAGAAGCTGACTTGGGCGGAGACCGCTGCGCTGGTCAACCGGATCGCGGCGCAGCTGCAGGCGGACGGATTGCAAAAGGGGCAGGCGGTGGCGATCCTCGGGACGACGACGGTGCGCTATGCGCTCGCCTATCTCGGCGCGATTGTTGCCGGCGGTTGTGCGGCGCCGCTGACCACCTCGGCGACGCCGAAACAGCTGGCGAACATGGCGCGCGACAGCGGCGCGATGCACTGGTTCATCGACAGCGCCAAACGGGCCGAGCTGCTGGCGAGCGGCGAAGACTTGCCGGTGCTCAAACATGTCATGCTCGATCAGGCGACGGATGACGCGCCGATGATCCTTGACTGGATGGCCGACGAAGGCGCGATGCCGGCCGATCTTGGGGTTGGTCCGAAAGACCCCTATAATATCATCTATTCCAGCGGCACCACCGGCACGCCCAAGGGCATTGTCCACAGCCGCCAGATGCGCTGGTATCATGCGGCGGTCGGCGAGCCGACCGGCTATGGCAAGCCGGGGCAGGTCACCTTGCTGTCGACGCCGCTCTATTCGAACACCACGCTGGCGCTTTTCACGCCGACCATTGCTTATGGCGGGACGCTTGTGATGATGGGCAAGTTCGATTGCCAGCGCTGGCTCGAACTGGCGCAGGATCATCGCGCCAGCCACACGATGCTGGTGCCGGTGCAATATCAGCGGCTGCTGGATTTTACCGGCTTTGACGATTATGATCTGAGCAGCCTGACCCATAAATATTGCACCAGCGCGCCTTTCTCGGCGGAGCTGAAGACCGAAGTGCTCAAACGCATGCCGGGCGGGCTGATCGAGATCTATTCGATGACCGAGGGCGGCGTGGTCTGCCTGTTGCTCGCCCACGAGCATCCCGACAAATTGCACACGGTCGGCATCGCCTGGGGCGGCAGCGAGGTGATCACCGTTGACGAACAGCTCAACCGTCTGCCGACTGGCGAAATGGGCGAGCTGGTCGGGCGGTCGCAGACGATGATGTCGGGTTACAAGAACCAGCCGGAGAAGACCGAGGAAGCCAGCTGGTATGACGAAAATGGCGACCGCTGGCAGCGGATGGGCGATATCGGCAAGGTCGACGAGGATGGTTTCATCACGCTGATGGGCCGGTCGAAGGACATGATCATCTCCGGTGGCTTCAATATCTATCCGCGCGATCTGGAAGAGGCGCTGACGGCGCAGCCGGGTGTCGCCGATGCCGCGGTGATCGGGGTGGCCTCGCGGCAATGGGGCGAGACGCCGGTCGGTTTCGTCGTCGCCGAGGTCGGGGTGACGCTCGATCTGGAGGCGCTGAAGGCGGCGACCAATGCCGATCTCGGCAAGACCCAGCGGCTGTCCGAACTGCGCCTGATCGACGAACTGCCGCGCAGCCATATCGGCAAGATTTTGAAGACCGAGTTGCGGGCGATGGTTGAGGCAAGCTAGTTTGCAGCGGCGGATCATCGTTTCATGTGGATGACATTTCTTGTCGTGGTGCTGGTGTCAGCCGCGCTGGTGGCCGGCGCTCTCTGGGGCATTTACGGC
>NZ_JBALTF010000130.1:0-2298 GCF_036964675.1 Parasphingorhabdus sp.
ATCCTCAACGACATCATCTGGCGCAAGGCCAATCCGATGCCGAATTTCAAGGGAACCCGCTTCACCAATGCGCACGAGACGCTGATCTGGGCCTCGAAATCGGAAAAGTCGAAATATACGTTCAACTATCGTGCGATGAAAAATCTCAATGATGAATTGCAGATGCGCAGCGACTGGGTGATGCCGATATGCGGCGGGCAGGAGCGGCTGAAACGCAATGGCACCAAGGCGCACCCGACCCAAAAACCCGAAGCCCTGCTTTATCGGATCATGCTGGCGACGACCAATCCCGGCGATGTCGTGCTCGACCCGTTTTTCGGGACTGGCACGACCGGCGCGGTGGCGAAACGACTGGGCCGCGAATGGATCGGTTGCGAGAAAGAGGACAGCTATTGCGAAGTGGCCGAACAGCGCATCGCCGAGGCTTTGCCGCTGGATGAAAGCTCGCTCAAGACGATGCAGTCGCCGAAATCCAAACCACGGGTTGCCTTCGGAACGCTGGTCGAAACCGGCTATCTGAAACCCGGCGACGAATTGTGCAGCAAGAACCGCAAGTATAAAGTCAAAGTGCGCGCCGACGGTTCTCTGCTCTGGGAAGGGCAGGAAGGCTCGATCCACAAAATTGGCGCGGCTGTGCAGGATGCACCGAGCTGCAACGGCTGGACCTACTGGTATTATGATGACGGCAAGAAGCTGAAGCCGATTGACGATCTGCGGCAGACCTATTTGCTGGCCACCGAACCCTGATATGGGCGATATTTCGGAAGAACTGGAAGCATGTGGAGCGAATGCAAAACTCTATCTGAAGCCGGTAGGTCTGGTAGATAGTCCGCAATGGCATGGGGATAAAAACTCCAGATTAAACAATAGTTTGATCTGGTTTTCTCAGATTGAATATCTGGTAATCGAGAATGGGAGGCCGAACCTTAGAGGTCTGGTAAACATCACCCAATGGCCGGAATGGTCGAAAGCCCTGCCGGAGCCATTGGCGGTACGGGCTGCGGCGCAATTTGCCAATCTGACCCGGCAGCATGCAGCGCTGAAATGCGGCGAGCGCGTGCTCCGGTTCGACCAGCCGCATGTCATGGGCATTCTCAATATCACCCCCGACAGTTTTTCCGACGGCGGCAAGCATCAGGACGACCCGGACAAGGCGGCCGAAGCGGGACTGGCGATGGCTGTTGCCGGTGCCTCGATCCTCGATATCGGCGGGGAGAGCACCCGGCCCGGCGCGGATCCGGTCTGGGAAGGCGACGAGATCAAGCGGGTGGTGCCGGTGATCGAAAGACTGGCCCATTGCGGCGCCGTGATATCGATCGACACGCGCAAGGCAGCGGTGATGGAAGCGGCGATTGCCGCGGGCGCGGAACTGATCAATGATGTCTCAGCGCTGTTGCACGACAAAAGGTCGCTTGATGTGGCCGGTGTCTCCGGCCGTCCGGTGGTGCTGATGCACGCACCTTCGAGCGGCAAGGATCCGCACAAGAGCGATGGCTATGGCAATATCGTCACCGACACGCTCGACTGGCTGGAACAAAGAATATCCGACGTGGTCGCGGCGGGTTTCGAACGCGAGAAAATCATCGTCGATCCCGGTCTCGGTTTCGGCAAGTCGCTGGCCGACAATCTTGCCCTGATGAACAATATCGCGATGTTTCATGCGCTCGGTCAGCCGCTGCTGATCGGTGCCAGCCGCAAGCGGATGATCGGCGCCTTGTCGAAAGAAGCGCCGGTCGACAAGCGCCTCGGCGGTTCGATCGCCTTCGCCCATCACGCTATCCAGCAGGGGTCGCAAATTGTCCGGGTGCATGATGTGCCGGAGACGGTTCAGGCCTTGCAGGTCTGGCGCGGGATGCGCGATGCGGGACTGACCGCGCCGGTTTAGACTGGACTTCGCAATACCATCCGCTTTCCCAAATCCGGAACATTACTTAGCAATGTAAAATTGTCGTTAGCGCAATTTAAAGAATGATTTGGTAACGACCGCCATGTTGGACAAGAATATTTAACGTGGGGCGGTAACTCAAATATCATGGCAGTAAAGGGGCTTTTAAGAGCATTTTCAGGCAATGTCGCTTCCCCATCGGAAGACGATACCGCCTCTGCCACTATGGTTGCCGATCAAGCACACCGCTCTGAAATACTCGACGATTTTGAACAGGCTGGCATAAGCTGGCTCTGGGCGACCGACGCGGAAGGCCGGATAATCTATCTGACGGAAAAAGCCGCAGAAAATTTGGGCAGACCGGTGTCTGATCTGATTTCCGAACAATTTACCACCTTTTTTGAAAATGATCC
>NZ_JBALTF010000131.1:0-2291 GCF_036964675.1 Parasphingorhabdus sp.
GGGCAGGAGAGAGGAAATATATAAAAATGGTCCGCGAGTCACGCATAAATTCCGATATAGGTCAGCTAATCTGTCTCAATATTGAGAAATGCGACGTTAAAGATCACTAGGCTGGAACACGCGTCATCTTATATAGGCCGTATCGGCCCTATATTTTCCTCACGACAATGGCTTTGCGAAACGCTATTGCGCGACAAACCAACATACGACCCAGCCAACATAAGACCCAGCCAACATACGACCCAGCCAGCATACGGCCAAGCCAACATACGGAACGCCCATGACCTTCATTCAAATGCTGCTCCTCGCGATCGTGCAGGGCGTCACCGAATTTCTGCCGATTTCCTCTTCGGGTCATTTGATCCTGCTGCCGGTGTTTACCGGTTACGCGGATCAGGGGCCGATGATCGACATTGCCGTCCATGTCGGTTCGCTGCTCGCGATCATCACCTATTTTTTCCGTGATGTCTGGGCGCTGGGCCGGGGTGGCCTCGCGTCGATCGGGATCGGCCAGGCGGCCGCCGAACGGCGACTGTTCTGGTGGATCATCATCGGCACGATTCCCGCTGTCCTGGTCGGGCTGTTCCTGAAGACCGGGGGCTATCTGGACGGTTTCCGCAGCACCACTTTGGTCGCCGTCAACCTGATCGTCTATGGCGTGCTGCTGGGCATCGCAGACCGGTTCGGCCGGCAGGTCAAATCCTTCGAGGATCTGACGCTGAAAGACGGTATCATTGTCGGGCTGGCGCAGGCGATGGCGCTGATCCCGGGTACCAGCCGCTCGGGCGTGACGATGACCGCAGCCCGCTTCCTCGGCTATACCAGGGTAGAGGCGGCGCGCTTTTCCTTCCTGCTGTCGATACCCGCCGTGGCCGGTGCCGGCGTGCTGATCATTCCCGATCTGATGGGAGCGAGCAGCGAACTGCTGAAGGAAGCTCTGATCACCGGCGTGCTGACTTTTGTCGCGGCGCTGGCGACGATGACCTTCCTGATGCAATTTTTGCGCAAGGCGTCGATGATGGTGTTTGTGATCTACCGGGTGGCGATGGGCATTGCCCTGCTCGCCTTTTTCTAGCCCGGTCTTTCTCTGATCCGGTCTTTCTATAATCTCGGCTTGCTCTAGCGGCGCCTAGCCCGCCTTGGCGCGGGCGCCAAAGCGGCCGTGGGCGGTATATTTTTCCATCCAGCCGCTGGCGACCGCAGCAAGCGGTGTCGGTGCCACCCCGAAAGCGTCCAGTCCCTTGGCGCCTGATGCCACGATATTGTCATTCTGCAACATCTTGTACTGGTCGGCGGTAATCGGCGCGCCGGGCAGCGGCCCAAGCAGGCTTGCCATCATCTTGGCGGCGAAATCGGGGACGTCGACAAAGGTTCGGTCGCGTCCGGTCAATTTCGCTATCCGCCGGTTGAGATCGCCCATGCTGATGATTTCCGGGCCGCCCAGCTCATAAGTCTGGCCGGCGTAAACTTCACCATGGCTCATCGCCTCGGCCACGGCATCGGCAACATCACCGACGAAGATTGGCTGGAACCGCGTCGCGCTGCCGATCACCGGCACCACCGGCAACATCGCGATCATCGCGGCAAAGCGATTGATAAACTGGTCTTCCCGGCCAAAGATGATCGACGGTCTGAGGATGATGGCATCCGGAAAGGCCTGTAAAACCGCCTTTTCCCCGTCGCCCTTGCTCCGGCCATAGCGGGCAGGCGAGGCGCTGTCGGCACCAATCGCCGACAGGTGCAACAACGTCCGGCAACCCGCCGCCGCGGCAGCTTCAGCAACATTGCGCGCGCCCTCGACATGCACGCGTTCGAAATTACCGTTCAATATGCCGACCAGATTGATCACGCCGTCGCAGCCATGGACCGCGCGGGCAACGCTCGCCGCCTTGGTCACATCGGCGCTGACAAATTGCGTCTGTCCGAGATTGCCGAGCGGCTTGATATGCATCGCATTCTTGATATTGCGCTCGGCAATGCGCAGCCGCGCACCGCGCTCGAGCAGGGCTTGCGCGATATAGCGGCCAAGAAAACCGCCGCCGCCAAAAATGCAAATCAATTGTCCGTCGAGATCCATGTCCATGTTCCACCCGTGCCTTGGTTTCCGCTTAGCCTCTGCCCCAGCCCGGCTGACGAAGCAACAGTCGATTCCGCCCTCAGGCCCGCATTTTTTCCGGCGCCACGACGCGCTCCGGCGTTCCGCACCACTAACCCGCCAACGGTGCTGTCGCTTTGTCGATATGAATCATTGACAGCAGAACCACCAAGCGGCTAATCGCCCGCCTCTATCA
>NZ_JBALTF010000132.1:0-2252 GCF_036964675.1 Parasphingorhabdus sp.
GGATCGAACGGGCCGTTGTTGCCGATCAGCCCGACCGCATGGCCCATGATGCTCGCCTGCATGCAGACCGTCCCGGGGCCATAGCGCGCCTTGAACTCCTCGAAATCAGAACCATCAGCAATCCGCGCCGCGACTTCGCGGACATCATAGGGGATGGTATAGTCGGTCGGCACAACCCCGGCGATTTCGTCGATGTCATAGATCGGTTCTTCATAGTCATTGCGGCGGATCGGGGTGGTATTCTTGTTCCAGTCGAGACGACCGATGGTTTCACGGGCAATGGCAATGCCATGGGCATCGTCATCGGCCAGATATTCCACGGTGCCTGTGGTCGAGGCATGCATTTCGGTGCCGCCCAGTTCGCGATCATCGGCGACTTCTCCGGTTGCCGCGTGGACCAGCGCCGCGCCGCCGAGCGCCGCCATGCCATTGTTGCGGATGCCGATGACATAGTCCGACATGCCCGGCATATAGGCGCCGCCAGCGGTCGATGGTCCGTGCAGCACGACCATGGTCGGAACGCCCGCCGCGCTCAGCCAGGCGAGATTGCGGAACAGCATCCCGCCATGGGCCCAGAGCTCGACCTTATATTCCATCAGGTTCGCGCCGGCGCTTTCGACCAGATGGATGAATGGCAATTTGAGATCCTGCGCGATTTTCTGCGCGCCTTTGCTGGCATCCCAGCCACCGCTTGTCGCGGCGCCCGCCCGGATGCCGCTATCATCGACCCAGATCATGCAGCGCACGCCTTTGACGAAACCGATGCCCAGGATCACGCTGCCGCCGGGAATGCTGGTGTCGGGGTCGCTATCCTCGACCATATAATTGGCCATATTATATAGTTGCAGCCAGGGCATGCCAGGATCGAGCAGGCGTTTCAGCCGTTCGTGCGGGGTCAGCTGGCCGCGCTTTTCAAATGTCGGCCGCCGTTTTTCCGATGCTGCTATGGCGCGGTTTTCAAGGCTGCGCAGATGATCGATCAGCGCCAGCATATTCTTGCGATTCTGAGCAAAGCTCTCCGAACCGGTGGCGATCTTGGATTTAAATTGGGGCATTGGTGCAGCGCCTCTTTTCGATTTTACCGAACGGACTATTCGCTATTTGACACGGCGAGTCCACAAAGGCTAATTGAATAGCATTCGGTATTTTCGAGTCAAGCTCAATAAAGGACAGATGTTGGCGATCAAGACGGTCAATCCGGAAACCCAGCGTATCAAGCTGGAGCGCAAGGAACGTGCGATTCTGGATGCGGCGCGGGGTGTTTTTGTCGAGCATGGCTTTGACGGCGCGCGGATGTCCGAGATCGCGCGGCGGGCCAGTATCGGCGAAGGCACCATCTACAGCTATTATGAATCCAAGGCCGAACTGATGCTGGCGGTGCTGCAGCAATTCTGGGACGGGCTGACGCTGGAGGCCGAAGGCGTGATGGCGTCAGTGCAAGCCACGGATTTCTTTGGCCGACTGCGGGCGCTGGCCCAATATCACCTGAACACGGTGATACTGAACTCGGACTTCATCAATCTTACCTTTGCCCTGCGCCGCAACAACAGCGAGGTCAGCGTCTCGCGCGATCATCTGCGCCATTATGTTGCCGTGTTCGACCGGCTGTTTCTGCGCGGACAGGATCGCGGGGAATTACGGGCAGATGCGATACTCTGGCAGGCCCGGGACGTGTTTTACGGCAGCCTCGAATATAGCGCCCGATCGATCGAAATGACCATGGATGCCGAGCGCAGCGCGCGCGAACAAGGGCCGGTTGTGGAAGACATGGTAGCGCTGTTTCGCTCGCATTATGGAGCGGTTCAAGGGATTGAGGCCAGCGATAATGCTACTGTGGAGCTACTGTCTTCAAAGTTCGACCAGCTTTCCGAAAAATTCGACGCACTTGCCAAGCGTCTATCGTAGCAGACAAAAAAAGAGCCCCCGCAGGAGCTCTTTTCCATATATTCTGATCCAGCTTAAGCCGCTTTGTAAAAACTTTCACCGGCATCGGCTTTGGCGCGGAACGACATCGGTGGTTTGAACCGCTCGCCATATTTCTGTGCCAGATTGTCGGCGATGCGGACAAAATTGTCGACACCGATCGTGTCGATATGGCTCATCGGACCGCCGGTCCAGGGCGCAAAGCCCCAGCCGAAAATCGCGCCAAGATCGGCGGATTGCGGATCGGAGACGACGCCCTCGTCGAAACATTGCGCGGTGGCGATCAGCTGGATGTACATCAGTCGCTGTTTGACCTCTTCGACATCCGG
>NZ_JBALTF010000133.1:0-2149 GCF_036964675.1 Parasphingorhabdus sp.
GACGATATTTTTCCATAGGTGATCCGATATCACGGCTTGCCGGATTTCGCATTATTTCTTGGCATTTTCCGGATCGGGCCTCTGTCCTACAACAATGGATTCTGCTAAGAGTCGGCTTATGAGAACTCTTGCCGCCAATCTTGCGCAACCTTCTGCAAAGGCGCTGGAAATGATGTTTTTGGCCGGGGTGTGTTTTTTTCTTTTAACCGTATAAACTTTGTAAAGTTCAGGTTGGTGCCACGATGAAATTTGTCCGAATCATTTTTGCTCTCGCTGCCGCCTGGGGCTTGCTCGCGCTGGTCCCCGGCCTGTTTGTCGAGGCGGGCGGCGGACCGTCGCCGGTGATCGCCGGGCCGGAATATTATTACGGCTTTACCGGGCTAGCGCTGGTGTTCCAGCTGATTTTCATCATGATCGCCATCGATCCCGTCCGCTATCGCCCGCTGATCCTGATCGCGATACTGGAAAAACTGGCCTTTTTCCTGCCGGTCACGATCCTCTATTGGCAGGGAAGGGTGGCGATCGGTCCGGTATTTTTCGGCGCCATGGTCGACGGATTGCTCATGCTGCTGTTTGCCCTGGCCTGGTTTCTGTCGCGGAGGACAGGGCAGGCGATTCAGCCGCTCTAGCACCAGTCGCGGCGATAGCCCTGCCAGCGTTCGGCCAGCCCCTCGGCGACCAATATGTCGCCCAGGCTCTGGCCATCGCGGGTGATGATCCGCAGGTCGCGGCCATATTTGTCCTGGTCGCGGTCGATCGATTGCAGCGAGAAGCTCCCCTGATTGAGCAAGGCCTGCAGCCGCATCTTGGCGCGCTCGCCCAGCTGCCTCTCGGAGGCGCAGCCGGGGCTGGATATTTCCGGGGTGTTGATATCGGCGATGCGGATCTTGCGGCCCTCGAACCAGATGGTGTCGCCGTCGACGACGCAGGTGATACGCTCGGGGCCAAAGCAGATGCCGAAGCTGGCGCGGTTCGGATCGATGACGACTGCGGCGGTTGTCGCTGCCGTTCCGCCGCTCAGGAAGATCGCCAGAAACAGCGCCGTGCACATAGCGACGGTAATGATGATGAAAGTGGGCCAGCGTAGGTTGTTCACCGGCTGATAAATAGCGGGCAGATGTTAAAAGAGGTTAAACTCGGCGGTCAGAATAGCGGGGCAGGCGGCTGATGCCGGTCGGGGCATCTTCGGTGATCAGATCACCAAAGATGCGCTGTTGTTCACTGCGGGGCCGATCGAGGCGCTGAGCAGGATGGCAGCCGAAACGAAAGAGGCAAAGGCTGCGGCGAGACGGTTTTGAAGTTTCGAGGACAACATATTCTGGGTTCCTTTATAATTGGGTTAAGCGACCAGAGCGGCGGCATTGTTCATGGCGGGGGCGATCGAAGCGCTGACGAAAATTGCGGCGGTGATAATTGCGGCAAAAGCGGCGGCGACTTGGTTCTGGATGTTTGCGTTGGTCATGTTGAATTTCCTTTTTGGTTTAAATCGGTGCTTCGAAAATTGTTTTACGAAGATGCCAATCGCATTGCACAGGCCGTGCCAGTTTTGGAAAATCTATATATAACAGTTGGATAGCTATATTCGCCGGTCAGGCCAATATGAACCGAAACTGAATAATGGGGAAATATGCCAATATTTGGCATCAGTAAATATTGTCGGGCTGGACAAGTTGTTAATATCGGGCTGCTATCGACAAGCCCATGTTCGGACCGCGCATCTCTCGAGTCTTTGCCAGTCGTGGCCACGCCTTGTGGTGGTCGGCGATGGTGCTGGTCACCGCTTATTGCGTTGCGATGGATCCGCCTGCCGAAGTGGCGCCTGCGCCAGATGCTGCGCAGGTCAAGGCCAGGTCGGAAAACAAGCCGGCAGATCCATGGGCGCATATCGATGATGCCGGAAAGGCCAGGGCGGAAAAGAAACCGGCGGACACCTGGACCGAATTGCAGGATGTCGCCAAGCAGCGCGAAGAACTGCTACACTGAATGTGAACCATGGCCGTGTCGCCAGAATGAAGCGATGCTGCCGTCTGCAATTTATATTGTGTCCCGAGCAATCTGCTCTATAAATTGCACATGAAAACAACCGCTATCTATCTGCTCTCATTGACCTTTCTCTGTGCAGGCGGGGCGTCGCTCGCCCAGGCCCGTG
>NZ_JBALTF010000134.1:0-2149 GCF_036964675.1 Parasphingorhabdus sp.
GGCGAAGATGTATTTGTCGTTCAGTCGACCAGCCATCCGGCCAATGACAATCTGATGGAATTGCTGATCAGCATCGACGCCCTGCGCCGGGCTTCGGCCAAGCGCATCACAGCGGTCATCCCCTATTTCGGCTATGCCCGGCAGGACCGGAAACCGGGACCACGGACACCAATATCAGCCAAGCTGGTCGCCAACCTGATTACCGAAGCAGGCGCGGACCGGGTACTCACCGTTGATCTCCATGCCGGACAAATCCAGGGCTTTTTCGATATCCCGACCGACAATCTCTTTGGCGCCCCGGTGATCAGCGAAGATATCATCAAGCGCCATAGCGACAAGGATATCATGGTTGTTTCTCCCGATGTCGGCGGCGTGGTTCGCGCCCGGGCATTGGCAAAGCGGCTCGACAATGCGCCGCTCGCAATCGTCGACAAACGCCGCGAGCAGGCCGGCGTTTCCGAAGTCATGAACATCATCGGCGACGTCAAAGGCCGCTTCTGTGTGATGATCGACGATATTGCCGACAGCGCCGGCACGCTCTGCAACGCAGCCGATGCCCTGATCGCGGCGGGCGCAACCGATGTCGCCGCCTATATCACCCACGGCGTTCTCTCCGGCAAAGCGGTAGAGCGGGTCAACGCCTCTTCGCTGCGCAAGCTGATCATCACAGACACCATTCGCACACCGCAATCGGCGCTCGATTCCGACAAGATCCGGGTGCTTCCAATTGCGCCGCTGCTTGGCGAAGCGATAAAGCGAATCGCGGATGAAAGTTCGGTCAGCAGCCTGTGGGACTAGTCCCGACGGCATTTTCCAATTTCAGGAGACGGCAATGCCCAGTTTCGAACTTCTGCTGAAATATCGCATTCATATCGCAATATTGGCGATCTTCATCTCGCTATTTGCCTGGGCCACCGAATGGGCGGACTGGGTTTATGTCTGTCCTTATTGCCGCGTCCAGAGAACGGTCATCGGACTGCTCGGCTTGTTGCTTCTCGCCAATCCCTTGCACTGGCTCAACCGGTGGATAGCATCGACCCTTGCCGTGCTGGGGCTGATCGTCGGCGGGATGCAGCATTTCAACGGCTGGAAAAAGATCATGTCCGGCGAATTTTCCTGGGGCGACTATTGGTATGCCAATGCCTGGGTGCTGTCCGGCTGCGCCCTTTTCATCATCACCGGGCTGATTCTCTACCTATGGGCCTGGCGACCAGCGCCTTCAACAATGGACGAGCAATGACACCTAAAGACATCGAGTTTGCGCAAAAACTGGCAGAAGCGGCTGGCGAAGCGATCCGTCCGTTCTTCCGCGCCAAATTCGAGCAGGAAGCCAAGAGCGATTCAACCCCCGTCACCGAAGCGGACCGCGCAGCGGAAGCGGCGATGCGGAAGATCATCGAAGCCGAACGGCCCGATGACGGCATTATCGGCGAGGAATATGGCCCGCGCAACGAAGGCGCTTCACGCCAATGGGTGCTCGACCCGATTGACGGCACCACCAGCTTCATTGCCGGCCGGCCGATTTTCGGTACCCTGATCGCGCTGATGCAGGAAGGCTTTCCGCTGATCGGGATTATCGACCAGCCGATTGCCAGAGAACGCTGGATCGGGGTTATCGGCCGCCCGACAACATTCAATGGCAAGCCGGCAAAATCCGTGCGCTGCCGGGAACTCAAGGACGCCGTCCTCGCCACCACCTCACCGCATTTGTTCGACGAGCATGATGCCGAGCATTTCATGGGCCTGGCCAGCAAGGTCGCGCCGCGCAAGATCATCTATGGCGGCGATTGCTATAATTACGGCCTGGTCGCCAGCGGCCATGTCGATGTGGTCTGCGAGGCGGGCCTGAAACTGCATGACTTTGCCGCCCTCGCCCCGATCATCGAGGGTGCCGGCGGCATGATGTGCGACTGGAACGGCGAACCGCTGCACGCCGAATCAGACGGCCATGTGCTGGCGATCGGAGATCAGGCGCGGGTGGATGATGTGCTGGAGGCGCTTGCTTGCCATCATTGATTGAATATGCATCGCAATAAAACTTGCATTTCAGGCGAATCTAGCTATTGCCGCCGTTCCGATGTGACGCTCTGGCCAGTGTTGGGCTGCCACAAGTGTCCGTAACGGTAACTTCTAAAGGAGACCAAAATGC
>NZ_JBALTF010000135.1:0-2006 GCF_036964675.1 Parasphingorhabdus sp.
CGGATTTGAGATCGAGGGTGATCGACCGTTTGGCCTGATTGCAATTGTGGAACAGGCCGGAGATGCCGGCTTTCTGACTGCCGAGCCAGCGCATCGGATCGCCAATGCCGGGCGGTTCGACCTTGATCACATCCGCGCCCTGCTGGGCAAACATCATCGTCGCCAGTGAGGCGGTGATCATGGTGGAAAATTCGACGACCTTTATACCCGCCAAGGGTTGCGTTGTTTCTGTCATCCGATCCTCAATCCCGGCTCCATCTCTGTAGAGCCAGTCGAAACATATGGCGCAATTGAAACCGCGACAAGCTCAGGATGGATAGGGGACTGTCATTCGTCCAGATTGGCAGCCAGTCTTTCATAAGCGGTGATGAAATCTTCCTTGAAGCCCTGCACCACCTGACCCGCGGTCATCTGTTCGTTCATCAGGCCGACTCCCTGTCCGACCCAATAAGTGGCTAGATCCCTGGCGCCCTGATTGTCGCCCTGGCTGAGCTTGTCGATCACCCGCAACGGCGGCTCGGAGACCAGCGACTGCAACGGCATCGGCAGCGGTGTCGGGGCGTCTTCCCTTTCCCAGGCATCGGTCCAGGGCGAGCGCAATTGCCTGGACGGCTTGCCGGTGCGCGACCGTGCCCGCACCGTATCGCGCGAGGTGGCGGCGAGCATTTTTGCTTTCACCACCGGATTGGTTTCCGCCTCGACCGTGGTCAGCCAGACCGAGCCGCACCAGACGCCGCTTGCGCCCATCGCCATGGCCGCAGCCATCTGCGCGCCGGTTGCGATGCCGCCAGCCGCGAGCACTGGCGTATCGTCGCCAATCTCGGCCAGCGCGTTGCAGACTTCGGGGATCAGCACCATGGTGGATATCTCGCCGGTATGGCCGCCCGCTTCGCCGCCGACGGCAATGATGATGTCGACACCGGCAGCGACCTGACTCATCGCATGCTCTCTGGTCCCGACCAGAGCCGCGACCGGAACATTGTGCTTTTGCCCCATTTCCAGCATCACTTGCGGCGGGATGCCCAGGGCATTGGCAATGAGTTTGATCGGATGCCGGAAAGCGACTTCCAATATCGCCGCCGCCGTGCCGCCGCGCAAATTGTCGGTGAAGGCGACCTGTTCCCGGCGGACGGCTTCAATGTCTTCGGCAATCCGCCCGGTATCGACGCCATGGCGCTGCAATATCTCATTGGTAAATTGCTTCATTTCATCGGGAATCGAGGCGAGCACGGTGTCGTGATCGAGCTGCTCGCCCTTTCCTTCGACCTTGTTCGGGACGATGATATCCAGACCATAAGGCTTGCCATCGACATGGGCGTCGATCCAGCTGAGTTCCTCTTCCAGCATCTCCGGCGAGCAGTTGACGCCGCCAAACACGCCCATGCCGCCCGCGCGGGAGACGGCGGCCACAACATCGCGGCAATGGGAGAAAGCGACCAGTGGAAATTCAATGCCGAGCATGTCGCAGATTTTATTGTTCATGGGTGTGTCTCCTGTTGCCATTCGCCCTGAGCCTGTCGAAGGGAGCCTCGCGACCAACCGTGCTTCGACAGGCTCAGCACGAACGGCAGTTATTAACCGTCTGTTTCTTCTTCCTCATCGGCGACAATTTCCAGAATCAGATCATCGGCCGCGATCTGCTTGCCCGCTGTTGCGGCAATAGTTTCGACCGTGCCGTCGATTTCGGCGAGAATTTCATGCTGCATCTTCATCGCTTCGAGCACGGCCAGCTTGTCGCCCCTGGCGACCCGTGTTCCGGTTTCGACCAATATCTCGAGCAACAGCCCGTGCATCGGCGCGACCACGGTGCCACCACCACCGGCATCTTCCATCGCGCTGAGTCCGGTCAGGTCGGTGACGGTCAGCGAGCGCTTGGGCAGCGCCAGATATAAGGTGCGATGGTCATCATAATAAATGGCTTCGATCGTGCGTCCGTCGACCCGTAATTTCGCGCGGTCGGCGGTCAGGCTGATCAGGTCCACCGCGACCCCGTCTTCCCCGGCGCT
>NZ_JBALTF010000136.1:0-1912 GCF_036964675.1 Parasphingorhabdus sp.
GTGCACCGGTCGCGGCTGGTCAACCGCACAAAAGTCGCCGCGCTGACGCCGACGCGATCCGGCGACTTCGAGATATCGCTGCTCGACGGACGCACGGTTGCGGGTAGTCGGCGCTATCGCGCGGGGCTCAGCGAGCGCAATTCCGCTTAGGCGGCAGGCCGAGTCCGGCGAAAAGCCGAGTATATTATTTCATTACAGATCTTGGCATAAAGTACACCGTCACCGTCGTTGCGGATTTTTCCGCAACGACAACATTGACCTGACATCAACAGTGGTAGGGTCAGTCAGCCAGAGGAGTTTGCCGCTCAGCCAGCCTGCGACATAGCCAATGCCATGATCGATGGTGAGGCCAGTGTGTTGAAGGGCGCAGTTCGCTTGGTATCCTTTTAAGTATATATTGTTGCTCCAGATTCTTAATGGTTTAGCAACATTATTCTTGCATCATGGATTGATGTTCACGACCACAGCCAATCCATCGGCCAGGGGAGTTGTGTCGGATAAATTGGCATGGCTGTTCGCTCCGCGACATCCCGCAAGCCCTGAAATCCGGAGCTATCTGCTTGCCCAGCTAATGGGATCGATGGGCGCTGCGCTCATGGGTTCGCTATGCTCGATATTGGTGCTGGGTGCCGCTTTCTGGAAAAGCGGCGAAAATATTTTCGCGGCATTGATCATGGTCGATCTGGCGATATCGATGTTCCGGCTAATCGAATGGAACTATGGGAAACGCCGAGCCGAAATCGCCGGTTACCGGAATATTACCGTGTCTGCGTCATTGTCCATCGCCTGGTGTACTCTTCAGGGAGTTTCCGCTTTCATAATATTGTCCGGAGATGATCCCGTACTTCAAGTTCTTTCAGCCACTTTGGCGATGGCGCTCATAGGGCCACTTTGCGCACGAAACTACGCCGCACCCCGCTTTGCCATTCTCATGGTGCTGCTTTGCGACCTCCCTTTTGCCGCCGGCGCGGTTATGTCAAGCGAGCCTTGGCTATCCCTGATTCTCGTTCTGACCCCTCCATTTCTGCTGGGCGTGATGCAGATCATTGCAACGCTTCATGATGCCATGTTGGACACGCTTTTCGCAAAAGAGGAAAACCATCGTCTCGCCACCCATGACAGCCTTACATCGTTACTCAATCGACAAGGCATGGATGAACAACTCGCTCGTTTCTCGCCTCAACATGACCGTACAATGGCTTTGCTTTCGCTGGATCTCGACGGCTTTAAGGCTATTAATGATACTCATGGCCACGGTGCTGGAGACCGGGTGCTGGTGGAAGTCGCGCGACGTATTCAGGATGTTGTCGGTGAGGACGACCTTGTCGCGCGGATGGGGGGTGACGAATTCATGATCATATTGTGCAATCGTGAGGTCGATGAATTCAGGGCAATTGCCGTAACCCTCGTGAATGTGATCGCCAGCGAGTTGATTAGTATCGGTCCGGAAACCTCGGTTGGCCTAAGGGTAAGTGTTGGTTATGCCTGCATACCTGAAGATGCGGGGACGACAATGGAACTGCGCCTTCGGGCTGATCGGGCTCTTTACGACGCAAAAGAATCGGGCAAAGGAACCTGCCGTCGATTTGGTGAAAAAACGGAATATGATATCGGGTCAATCTACTCGAACCTTCGCGAAGCTTACATCTGATATTGCGATTGCCTCCTTAACACATGCTGCGATGGAAGATTAAAAATTTGTATAGCAGTTGGCGCATTGATGCGGACAATCGGGGTGATACCGATCCGAATTACGGAATTACGGTGGAATTACGCAACGTCACCATAATCTCGGAAGCAGGCGCGCAGCTGAAAAGGCCAAGCAGCAAATTCGAACTATTTCTTGTTAATTCCAGTTAATCATAGCGTTTAGCATTTCCGTCATATCCAATGTGGAAGGCCTTCCTGTCTG
>NZ_JBALTF010000137.1:0-1814 GCF_036964675.1 Parasphingorhabdus sp.
ATCCGCCGTCGACGTAGAATAGTCCGCCGGGGGTGACGATCTTTTCGTCGAACGGGACTTCCTCGCTGATATAGTCGACCGAATAGGCAAGGCCCGAGCAGCCGCGGCGCGGGGTCGACAGTTTTACACCGATCGCGTCGTCGGGCGCTTTCGCCATCAGGTCGGCAATGCGCTGCTCGGCACCGGGCGTCAGGATGATCGCTGCCGGGATGGCGCGGGTTTTTGTTTTTGTCTCGGTCATAGCTCTTCTTCCTTTTAAGCCCCTCCCCTTCAGCGGAGGGGTGGGGGTGGGGAATGTCCCCACTCGCAAATTCGGAAATTGGTATCGAAGCAATTTCCTCATATTCCACCCCTTGCCCCTCCCTTGAAAGGGAGGGGTTTTATTTTACAACATCCCCAGTTCAAGCTTCGCCTCGTCGCTCATCTTCTGCGGGTCCCATGGCGGGTCCCAGACGAGATTGACTTCGGCGTGGCCGACGCCGGGGACGCTGCCGACTTGCAGCTCGATCTCGCCGGGCATGGATTCGGCGACCGGGCAATGCGGCGTGGTCAGGGTCATCGTCACAATCGCATGATTGTCCGGGGTAATCTCGACGCCGTAGATCAGGCCAAGATCATAGATATTCACCGGAATTTCCGGATCAAAGATCGATTTCAGCGTATCAACCACCGCTTCATAGAGATCACCGCCGGCTTCTCCGACCGGGGTCTCTGTCGGTGCCTGCGCCAGAAAGCCTTCGAGATAATCCTTCTTGCGATTGAGCTTCGCTGAATCGCTTTCCGCTTCATAGGGCGATGGCGCCATCACCGGTGCGGGCTTGTCCTCGACCCGAGTGTCCACAGCGTCCTCGACCTTCGCCAGTCGCGGCTTTTCGACCGACTTGACTTCTTCGACCAATATTTTGCGTTCTTCGTTCATATCGTCACCTTACCCGAAAATCTTTCTGACCCGATTGATGCCATCCACCAGAGCGGCGACATCCTTGTCATCACTGTAAATCCCGAAACTCGCCCGCGCCGTTGCCGGCACGCCAAGATAGTCCATCAACGGCTGCGCGCAATGATGGCCGGCCCGGATCGCCACGCCGCCTTCATCCAATATAGTGGCGACATCATGCGGATGCACGTCACCGACCGCGAAACTCAAGATGCCCATGCTCTGGTCGGGGCCGAAGACCCGCACCGCGTTGATCCCGGACAGGGCTTCGCGCGCTTTGGCCAGCGTGGCATTTTCATGCGCCGAGATCACGTCCAGCCCGATGCCCTCGACATATTGGATCGCCGCATCAAGAGCAACCACACCGACGATATGCGGCGTCCCCGCTTCAAAGCGGCCGGGCGGCGGCGCATAAGTGGTGCCGTCAAAGGACACGCGGTCGATCATCGACCCGCCACCCTTCCACGGCGGCATGGCTTCGAGCGTTGCATAAGGCGCCCACAGCGCCCCAATGCCGGTGGGGCCGTAAATCTTGTGGCCCGAAAAGACGTAAAAATCGCAACCGAGATCCTGCACATCGACCGGCAGCCGCGGCGCGGCCTGACAGCCATCGAGCAACAGCTTGGCGCCAAATTTGTGCGCGATTGCCGCCGCCCGTTTCGCGTCGAGCAAGGACCCGAGCACGTTGGAGACATGGGCCAGCGCGACCAGCTTGTGCTGTTCGGTCAGATTGGCTTCGATCCAGTCGAGATCAATCTGGCCATCCTCGGTCAGCGGCGCGACATCGATATGCGCGCCGACTCGCTCGGCCAGCATCTGCCACGGCACGATGTTCGAATGATGCTCCAGCTGCGACAGTATGATCCGGTCGCCCATG
>NZ_JBALTF010000138.1:0-1760 GCF_036964675.1 Parasphingorhabdus sp.
GTGATCAGCATGCCGGTGGCAATGCCGACGCTTTCGTTGACATAATAATTCTGCTTCATCTCGCCGGGGTTCATGCCGCCCTTGCGCTGGCCGAAGATGATGATCAGATAAGGCGCAGTCTCGAGAAATGGCTTGTCGGCATCGGTGCCGAGCGGTGCCAGCGCCTCCAGCCATTGGTCGCTGCCTTTGCTGTCGTAAAATGCACGCTCTTCCTCTTCGGCGGCGGCGCGCAGGGCTTTTTTCTTTTCCGCCGTTTCGATCACGGCAAAATGCCAGGGCTGGTGATTGGCACCATTGGGCGCGGTGCCAGCGGCGAGAATCGCATTTTCGATGACCGCGCGGGGAATCGCGTCATCGGTAAAATAGCGGCAGGTTCGACGGGTCTTGATCGCGTCGTAAAAGGCCCTGGACCGGGCGATTCGTTCGGCGTCCGAATAGTCCGGCAGTTCGGTATAGGGCAGGGTGTCATGCGGCTGCAAATTTCCGTCTCCCGTTTCAAAGTTCGTCAAAGTTCGGGCCAAGAAAGCCTTTTGACAGGCCGAAATAGTCAGACAATCTGGATAGCGCAGCCGTCTCCTGTAGGAAAGCATCTATCCCCTATTGACATAGATGTTAATAGCCGTCAGACAGGGCCCATGAAAATCAGCCACAACTTCTCCGCGCCAAGCGATTCGCAAAAGCCATTCGTGCACTCCGATCGCCCGGCAGCCCGCTTTCGTCCCCTGAAAGCGCTCCATCATTTCCGCGAACTGATCAAGGACAAGGAAGACACCTCACAGGTGTTCCATATTTTTGAATGTTTGCCGCGCCCCGGCTTCCGCAAGGATGCCAAAGCCTTTGTCGAAAGCGCCAAGGGCAAGGCCCTGCTGGAAAGCGAGCCGGAGCTTGCGGCCCTGCTCGACGATCATGATCGCCTGCGGCAGATGCCTGCGGGCAGCCTCGCCCATGCCTATTGCGATTTCATGGAAAAAGAAGGGCTGAGCGCGGCAGGACTGATTGCCGAATATGACCAGTTCAGCCCGCGCAAATATGGCGACCTGGTCGAATGGTATGGATTTCGCCAGCGCGACACCCATGATTTACTGCACGTGCTGACCGGCTATGGCCGCGATGCGCTGGGTGAAGCCTGTGTGCTGGCCTTCACTTATGGTCAGAACCCTTCCTTGGGCAATGTCTTCATCGCTTATGCGGCTGGTCTGAACATGACGAAACAGGTCAAGAGCGACGCGCCGATATTCAGGGCGATCCGCGAGGGCCAGAAAATGGGCAAGGCCTGCCCCAAGATCAACGAAGAGAATATCGCCGAGCTCCTTGCCCAACCGCTGGATGCTTTGCGCGAGCGGCTGCATATCAAGACGCCGCATTTCTATCATGAAGCGCATGAGAAATTCCGGGCTCGTAATATCGATCCCTATGATATGTTGGCGCAGGCGGCTTGAATATATCCGTCATCCCAGCGCTGGCTGGGATCCAACCCAAGGCCTGTTAGATGCGCTAAATCGGTTTGGCCCCCAGCCTTCGCTGGGGTGACGGTTTTCAATCGGGATAGTTATCCCTCGGCCATGCTGCGTGCGGTCGCCCTCCTCAAAGCATCGCTTTAGCGAGGATTGGGCAAGAGATATCACAAATGATACAATTTTGGGGCCGTCAGGACGTAACTGTCAAAATCGAATAGCCTCCTTGTGCCGCGGGCATGGGGAGGTCGCAGCAGGTCAGAGGAGCCTGAGGATCAGTCCTCCATCCAGTCGCGGAAGAAACTT
>NZ_JBALTF010000139.1:0-1644 GCF_036964675.1 Parasphingorhabdus sp.
GCTCGAAAGCGAAGATCATCTATCGCTGCACGCCGCAATGGTTTGTGCCGATGGACAGCCACCTGACCCATTTGCCGGCCAAAACGCCGCAGGAGAAAAAATGGGAAAACGAGGGCGGTGCCATCGATCCGCATGACGAAGTGCTCTGTGCCTCGCCGACCCTGCGCGACATCGCGCTCAGCGAAATCCGTGACGAAGTGCGTTTCGTGCCGGAACGCGGGCGTCGCCGTCTGGAATCGATGGTCGAGGGCCGCCCCGACTGGGTGCTCTCCCGCCAGCGCGCCTGGGGCGTGCCGATTGCGCTTTATGTCGATCGCAAGAGCGGCGAATATCTAAACGATCCGGCGGTCAATGCGCGGATCATCGCTGCCTTCAAGGCCGGTGGTGCCGATGCCTGGTTCAACGCCGATCATCAGGATTTTCTCGGCAACGACCACGCGCTCGACGATTATGAAGTGGTCACCGACATTCTCGACGTCTGGTTTGACAGCGGCTGCACCCACGCCTTTGTGCTGGAAAGCGGCAAATGGCCGGACCTGCTGCGGTCCGATGACAAGCGCCCGGCGGACCTCTATCTCGAAGGCAGCGACCAGCATCGCGGCTGGTTCCAGTCGAGCCTGCTCGAAAGCTGCGGCACCAGAGGCCACGCGCCTTATGAGGCTGTGCTGACCCACGGCATGACGCTCGACAAGACCGGCAAGAAGATGTCGAAATCGCTCGGCAACACGCTTGATCCGAAGAAGATCATCGATGTGCAGGGCGCGGATATCTTGCGGCTGTGGGCGGCGAGTGTCGACTTTACCGAGGATCACCGGATCGGCGATGAAATCCTGAAAGGGGTTTCGGACAGCTACCGGAAATTGCGCAACACGTTCCGCTATATGCTGGGCGGGCTGGGTGATTTTACCGATGCCGAGCGCGTCGCCGTGGCCGACATGCCGGAGCTGGAGCGCTATATATTGCACCGGCTGGCGGAAGTGGACGCGGAGTTGAAGCAGCATGTGAACGACTTTGCCTTTGGTCCCTATATGCGGACCTTGAACGCGTTCGCGCAGGAAGATCTCAGCGCTTTCTTCTTCGATATCCGCAAGGATTGCCTCTATTGCGACGCGCCGGATGATCCGAAGCGCATGGCTTACCGGACGGTGATGGATATCTTGTTCCATGCGTTGACGCGTTATATCGCGCCGGTGCTGGTGTTTACTGCGGAAGAGATCTGGCAGAGCCGGTTCCCGAATGAGGCGGATAGTATTCATTTGAAGGAATGGCCTGATTTCAAGGCGCTCACCACAGGTCGTCCCAGCGAAGGCTGGGACCCAAATCAATCGACGAGCGGTTTAGACCCCAGCCTACGCTGGGGTGACAGTGAGGTTCAAAAGTGGGACCTCGTCCGTGAAGCCCGGGAAAAGGTTACCGAGGCTATCGAACCGTTGCGGCGCGAAAAGACCATTCGTTCCAGCCTCGAGGCAGAAGTCAGCTATCCGATGGCCGACCTGCCGATCAGCACCGAAGAATTTGCCGAACTGGCGATTGTGGCCAAGGTCACAGACGGCGCGGACATTAGCGTGACCAAGACCGACAATCACAAATGTGGCCGCTGCTGGCGGCTCCTGCCGGAAGTGGAAGAAGATGGCGCGCTTTGTG
>NZ_JBALTF010000140.1:0-1631 GCF_036964675.1 Parasphingorhabdus sp.
AATATCTTCCAGCCCAGACGCATCAGCTGGTCATAGCGGTAGCGCGGAACCGTCGCCTTGACCCAGCTGAAGATGAAGAAGAAGAAGAATATCTTGGCGAACAGCCAGACGATGCCCGGCACCATGTAAAGCGGTTCCCAGTCAATCGGCGGCAACCAGCCACCCCAGAACAGGATCGCGTTGAGCGTGCACATCAGCAATACATTGGCATATTCACCGAGCCAGAACAGCGCAAAGGACATGGACGAATATTCGGTCTGATAACCGGCGACCAGCTCGCTTTCCGCCTCGGTCAGATCGAACGGGGTGCGCGCGGTTTCGGCGAGCGAGGAGATCAGGAACATCACCGCCATCGGGAACAAGAGCGGATTGACGCCATAAGCGTTGATCCCGAGCAGATGGGATTTCTGGTCGATGATGATATCCTGCAGATTGAAACTGCCAGCCATCAGCACCACCGAAATGATGATGAAACCGATCGAGACTTCGTAGCTAATCATCTGCGCTGCGGCGCGCATCGCCGAGAAGAACGGATATTTCGAGTTACTCGCCCAACCAGCGATAACCACGCCGTAAACGCCCAGCGAACTGACCGCGAGAATGTAAAGCAGGCCGATATTGATATTGGCCAGCACCATGTCCTCGCCAAACGGGATCACTGCCCAGGCAAGCAATGCCACGGTAAAGGTGAGGATTGGCGCGAGCAGGAACAGCCCCTTGTTCGCGCCCGACGGAATGATCGTTTCCTGCAGGAACACTTTCAGACCATCGGCAAAGCTTTGCAGCAAGCCAAAGGGACCAACCACGTTCGGACCCTTGCGCAGCGCGATCGCTGCCCAGATCTTGCGGTCAACATAGATGATCATCGCCACGGCGAGCATCAGCGGGAATGCGATCAGCAGGATCAGCGCCAGCGTGCCGACGAACCAGCCGGCTTCATAGCCCATGAGGGTCTGGAGATAGGCGGTCATTGCGCCATCTCCCGATCGTCGCCCCAGCGAAGGCTGGGGCCTAGCCCGCCTATCGTGAGACAACCAATATTGGTTTGGATCCCAGCCTGCGCTGGGATGACGGCGTCAATCAATATACTCATTCCGACACCTCCCCAGCACCGTTCGTGCTGAGCTTGTCGAAGTATGAACGGTGCGCGCGCAGGCTGTCCTTCGACAGGCTCAGGACGAACGGCATCTTGGTCATCTTCATTCCGCCGCCTCCATAATCTCGTCATCGGCGTGCAGCAATTCCGCGGAACAGAGCTGCATCGTGCCGCTGGCGCGGGCGATGCTGTTGGTCAGGTAGAAATCCTTGATCGGATGGACGCCCTGCCCCTTGGGCTTGTCCGGCAATCCGGTTGGCGGTGACCATTTCAGCGTCACCAGGCCTTCGACGGCCAGTTCGGGATGATCCTTCGCCATTTTGACGCGCAATTCCTCGAAACTGTCGAACGGCAAGGTCTTGCCCATCACATCGGACAGCGCCCGCAAGATGCTCCAGTCCTCGCGCGCGTCGCCCGGCGCAAAAATCGCCTTGTTGGAGCGCTGCACGCGCCCTTCCAGATTTACATAAGTGCCGTTTTTCTCGGTATAGGCAGCACCCGGCAGGATCACGTCCGCCGCATGGGCACCCGCGTC
>NZ_JBALTF010000141.1:0-1514 GCF_036964675.1 Parasphingorhabdus sp.
ACCCAAAGGCAATCGCACCAGTTCAGGAAAACAGCAGTTGCCCTTGACGTATTAGAGAACACAATCGGGGCGATTGCGGAACGGTAGTTTCTGCATCCGCAATGTCTCCTTTTTAACTCATCGCAGCCGTCAGCACTAAAACGTCAATGCCATGGCATTGATATAAGCCTCAGTCCTCATCCCCATATATCGAGACGCTCTGCTCGCCCTCGCTGGTTGCCCGTCCGCGATACATGCCCGCAGTGTTGAAACTATAGCCAGCCTGGCCCCAGGGGGTGGCGTAGATGATGCCGCCGTCGCCACCAAGTTCGCCCAGTTCGGCGATCACGTCATCGGCAATCTGCTGGATTTCCTCGTCCGACAACATGAATTCGCTGGCGTGGATGGCGTAGGTGTAATTGCCTTCCTCATCCTTCGGCACGGTCAATTGCGCTTCCGCAATGGCGATCGGCCAGCGCATCCGGATGCGGGCGCAGATTTCGTGGGCGACGCCGAGGCGGATGAAATATTCGCCCGATCCGGTCGCCGAAATTGCGCAGCTGCGGTCGTCGGCATAGGTGCCCGCGCCGATGATCGGACTGTCGCCGATCCGGCCCCAGCGCTTGCCGGTCATGCCGCCGGTGGATGTGCCGGCGGCCATATGGCCTTCTTGATCCATGGCGACGGCGCCGACCGTGCCATATTTATAGTCGACATCGGCGACGCTGACTTTTTTGGCGAGCACATCTTCAATCTGCTGCAGCCGGTAGGGGGTGGCATAATAATCGGGGGTGACCTGCTGCAGCCCCTGTTCGCGGCTGAACTGGTTGGCGCCTGCGCCGGACAGCATGACATGCGGGCTTTTGTCTTTCACTGCCCGTGCCAGCAATATCGGGTTTTTGGTGCCGCTGATCCCGGCGACCGCGCCCGCCGACAGGTCGCTGCCGTCCATGATGCTGCTGTCGAGCTCGTTGGTTTTGTCCCAGGTGAACACCGCGCCCTTGCCGGCGTTGAAATTGGGATCATTTTCGAGGATCATGATCGTCGCGGTGATCGCATCGATCGCCTTGCCGCCGTCTTTGAGGATTTTTGAGCCTGCCGCCAGTGCTTCGCTCAGGGCTGCGCGAATGGTCGCATCCTGTTCCGGGGTGATCTTGTCGCGGTTGATGGTGCCGGCACCGCCGTGAATGGCGATCGACCAGCGCGCGTCGTCGGTGTCAGCTTGCGCCAAGGCCGCGCTGCCGAGCGACAATATGGCCGCGGCCCCCAAAATTGCTTTGAACATATGTGTTTTCCCCGATCACTTTTCGTCGCCTCTTTATGCCCTAAAATTTGACCAGCGCAACCACCCCGGCGCTCTTCGTGTCGCCGAAGGGAATGACCTCGACATCGGGATTGCGTTTCGATGTAATCAGAAATCCGGCCGCTTCGCCAATCGCCGCGCCGACCAGCACATCCGACCAATAATGTTTGTGCGCCTGTACCCGGGCGACGCCGACAAAGGCGGCGACCAGCTGCGCCGGGATGCCGACTTC
>NZ_JBALTF010000142.1:0-1477 GCF_036964675.1 Parasphingorhabdus sp.
GGATCAGCTTTGTCGACCGGTTCGACGCCAACAGCTATCTCTACATCACCCGCGCGATGGACTATTTCGATCTCGCCGAAGCCCATGGCGGCGTGCTCGCCAATGCCTTCAAGGGCTCAAAAACCCGCTTCTGCCTGATCAGCTTCGACAGCGATTGGCTCTACCCGACCAGCGAATCGCGCACGATCGTCCACGCGCTCAACGCGGCGGGGGCAGAGGTCAGCTTCATGGAATTGTCGAGCCCGTTCGGTCATGACAGTTTCCTGCTCAAAAATCCCGAGATGAACCGGATTGTCGACGGGTTTCTGAAAGCGGGAGAGGGAAAATGACCAGGCTTCTCGTCACCCTGAACTTGTTTCAGGGTCCATCCCGCCTCATCGCGCAGGCAGTGAGAGATCAGCAATGGATGCTGAAACAAGTTCAGCATGACGGGTCGGAGCCAGACCAATGACCAAACTCCGCCCCGACCTGCAGATCATCGCCGACAATATCGCCCCGGGCAGCCGGGTGCTCGATATCGGCTGCGGCGATGGCGCGCTGATGGCGGCGTTGCGCGATCAGAAAGGCTGTGACGCGCGCGGGCTGGAGATTGATCCGGCCAATGTCGCCAGCGCCGTCGCCAAGGGCCTGTCGGTGGTGCAGGGCGATGCCGACACCGATCTCAGCACCTATCCCGACGGCAGTTTCGACTATGCCGTGCTCAGCCAGACGCTGCAGACCACCCGCCGCCCCGACGTGATTCTGTCCGAACTGCTGCGGATCGGCCAGCAGGCCTTCGTCAGCTTTCCCAATTTCGCCCATTGGCGCGGGCGCATGTCGCTGTTCTTTGGCGGCCGGATGCCGGTTACCCGGCTGCTCCCGCAAAGCTGGTATGACACGCCCAATATCCACCATGTCACGATCGACGATTTCCGCGCGCTGGTGCAGGACGGCAAATATGCGCAGGAAGGCCAGTGGTTTCTGAGCGGCGACAAGCAGACCGGGCACGGCATGGCGAACTTGCTGGCAGAGCATGCGGTGTTTTTGTTGCGGGGCTAACCCCGTCATCCCGGCGAAGGCCGGGATCCAACCCAATGGCGACGAAATTCGCGCACTTGGTTTAGGCCCCAGCCTTCGCTGGGGCGACGAGTAGATCGATATTGGCTACCGCCAACAGTTGACCTCAATCCCGCTGCACCTCGTCCAACCCCCAAGCCGCCAATATCGCCAACCCGCTCATCCCCGCCATGATTGCCAGCACCACTTCTCCGCCAAACCAGTTCGCAACCAGGCTGAAAATCCCGCCGGCGAGCAACAGCAAGCCGATCACCGTATTGGACAGCGCGGTATAGGCGGCGCGGGTGTCTTCGTCGGCCATGTCGACCAGATGGGTGGAGCGGCCGAGGCGCACGCCCTGATAGGCGATCATCAGGCCGAATAGCAGTACCGGCAATATATAGCCGCTGCCCAGAGTGCCGGCGAAGGCGAGCCAGCTGGT
>NZ_JBALTF010000143.1:0-1052 GCF_036964675.1 Parasphingorhabdus sp.
TTCGGCACGCCCGCTTTTTGCAGGATCACCTCTTCCCCGCGCAGCGCCGCTGCGACAAGCTCCGAAAGCCGGGTCTTGGCCTCGCCGATATTGACATGGATGGTCATTGCTTGGCCAATATAGCTTGGCCAAGCAGGTTGGTCAAGTTGGAGTGGTGACTGGTTTGGCGACCAATTTCGCGTAGGAAAGATGCCATCGGAATGCATTTCGGCGGACAAAGGTGAGGCCGCTTGCCTTTTCGATAGCTCGCGCTAAGCCCTTCGACAGGCTCAGGACGAACGGGAGATGGGGAAGGGCCGCAACAGAGAAGAGCCCTCAAAGCTCCGTTCGAAGTGAAACAAACCAATCTCCGTTCGTGCTGAGCTTGTCGAAGTACGAATTCGCACAGTCTAGCGTCAAGACCGTGATCGCGCCAAGCGAGAAATCAATCCCCAGTCACCAACAATCAGTGCCTGCTTTTTTGCTCGTGACCAGCCCTTGATCTGTCGTTCCGCCGCAATGGCTTCTTCACGTTTGGAGAAATATTCGCTCCACACCAGCACCACCGGGCGGCGGCAGCGGGTATAACCGCCAATTGCCCCCGACTGATGGGCGGCAACGCGCGCTTCCAGATCGTCGCTATGCCCGACATAATAATGCCCGTCGGCGCATTTCAGCATATAGGTCCAGAACGCCATGGACGTAAGATGGCGCGCACTCATCCTTCGACAAGCTCAGGACGAACGGGAGGGAGTGATTGGCCTGAAGTGTTAAGAAACGAGCGCTCAAAAACCCCGTTCGTCCTGAGCCTGTCGAAGGACTGAGGCAATCACCAAGCTAAATTCGTCACCCTGAACTTGTTTCAGGGTCCACTTCTCCGGTCTCGCAGGCGGTGATTGGGTCATGATGGCTGCTGGCTTAGCTTTTGATAACTTGCTGGCGAACAAATTCCTCAACGGTCATACCAGCGTCTTCTGCCGCCTCTAGCAATTCCTGATCGAAGCCAAGATCTAGAGAATCTGGGCCTTTTGGTTCTGCCAACCATAACAAACCCGAGCGATATGTCAGTTTAT
>NZ_JBALTF010000144.1:0-909 GCF_036964675.1 Parasphingorhabdus sp.
GGACCAGCAGGTCGCTGACCGGGATCGGTAGCCAGTGGTCGGCGGGGGCGGCGGCGAGAATTTCGGCGGGGGTGGGAGCGGCTTTTTCCTGTGCCAGAGCGGGCGCGCTGAAGATAAACAGCATCAGTGCCCCGGCGAAGGCCGGGGTCCATCTCCGAAAAGTCCGACCAGACGCAATCGCACGAGATGGACTCCTGCCTGCGCAGGAAAACAGATACGGATCAGGGTCGTTCATATCGCACAACTTTTCATCTCAGGGTCACACGGGTCACACCCCCTATTGCCAAGAAAAATTTTCCTCCGCGAGTTGTTGAAAACCAGGGGTGAGAGGCTGCGGGGCAGGAAAGGCGAGGGAGTGAAACATCCGCCTAGATTAATAGAAATTGCCAAGTGTAGGAAAGGGAAATTTCCTCATTGTGTCCCCGCGAAGGCGGGGATCCATCTCCCGAGCGAGCGTCTCGACGCTATGGCAGGAGATGGACACCTGCCTGCGCAGGTGCACTGCCCTCTTCACTCCCCAGCCACCCGTCGCACCGGCACCGGAATATTGCAGATATCCGCGCCGCCCGCCGGCACGATGAAAAATGGATCACGGCGATTGGCTCTGGCATCGGCATATTGGGCGAACGTCTGGCCCTCGGTATTCAGATATTCGAAACGCGGCTGGTCCGCTGTCGGCAATGCATTACCCAGCCGGATCGAGCTGATCGGCACCCGCTTGCTCGCGTCCTCGTAAAAACCCAGCTGCCCCTTGCCGCGCGGCAGGCTGGAGAGATATTCCATGCCTTCGATGACCCGCCCAACCACCGCAATATTGCGATCGAGATGGCGCGGCGCATGGCCGATGACAGTGTAGAGTTCCGCGCCGCTGCCGGTGTCGGGGGAATAGTTGCGGCCAACGCCGACGGC
>NZ_JBALTF010000145.1:0-871 GCF_036964675.1 Parasphingorhabdus sp.
GTGCACGCCATCGGCGCCGATGACTTCCATATTTTCCTTGATCTGGCTCTTGTCTACCATGTCGAAATCCTTTTCTGTTTCTGTCCTGTGTAACCAACGTGCGGGAAGCGATCCTGTCCCAGGATGGTCAGGGGAACGATAATTGGTGAAGGACCATAAGGCCCTCGCTCTACCTTGTCGATTGAGGGAGAGGGATACGTAATCTTACCACTATAGCGTCAGTGCAAGCGGCTAGGCGTAGTTGGATGAGGGTGTTCCGCTGGTGGGTATCCGTTAGTGGTGAGCCTGTCGAACCACGCCTTCGGTCGCAAGGCGTTGTTGGATTTACGGTGACGTTGCGTAATTGGATTTGCGGTGACAGTGCACTCTATCCCGCGCGAGAACAAATTAGTGCACTGTCACCACAATTTGAGATGGCATGTCCATTGGACTCACACGAAGCCACGAAGACGCAAAGCGGAAGATGCCAAGCGATTTTGACCCTTCTCCCGTGAGGGAGAAAGATACGAAGCCTTGCCGCCGAAGCCTTGGCGAAGACGGCTAGGCGCAGTTGGATGAGGGCGTTCCGCTGGCGGGTTGCTTTGCCACCATGGTCCGGTAAACCCTCACCCAGCTCCGCCTAGGCAGCAAGCTGCCAAGTCTGCACAACCCTCTCCCCTAAGGGAGAGGGGGGTGGTGCGTTTAGTAAACGGTCACCATAATTGGTCACCGTAATTCGATCGGTGCAACACAAGCTGTCGAGGGTGGAGCTATCAGTCAATTTGTGGCAGATGCTAAAATATGGTGTCCGAGGCGATGAGTAATGCGGCTAACATTATGGGCCCAAATGCTGTTAAAGAATTTCAAAATTGCATGGCAGGTGGATTATGCG
>NZ_JBALTF010000146.1:0-869 GCF_036964675.1 Parasphingorhabdus sp.
GCGCATCGCAGGCCAGACACCAGGCGCTGTTCAGCTCGCCGTGCATATGGAGCAGGCGTTTGGAGCCGGCGCGGTCGTGCAGGTCATCGACATTTTGCGTCACCAGCAGCAAGTCGCCTGACCATTTGGCGTCGAGCCGGGCCAGCGCCTGATGCGCCGCATTGGGGTGGACGGTTTTCAGCCTGGCGCGGCGCTCGTCATAGAATTTCTGCACCAGTTCGGGATCGCGGACAAAGGCTTCGGGCGTGGCGACATCCTCGACCCGGTGGCCTTCCCACAGACCGTCCGGCCCGCGGAAGGTGGCGACGCCGCTTTCGGCGCTGACGCCGGCGCCGGTGAGGATGACGATATTCTGTGTTTCGCGTTGCATATTGTCCTTCTTCGTCATGCCATTTTGCTTTTCGTCATCCTGAACTTGTTTCAGGGTCCATTTCGTCTCATAGAAACTGCCTAGAGGATAAGTGGATCCTGAAACAAGTTCAGGATGACGAAACCGGGCTCAGGACGAACGGAACACGCAATATGACAGCCATCGGAATTATCGGCAGCAAGGGCCGCATGGGACAGGCGCTGGTCGCGGCGATTGCCGAGGCGGGCCATGAACATGCGGGCGGCGCGGATCAGGGCGATGATGTGGCGGCGCTGGTTGCGGCGAGCGACGTCCTGGTCGATTTCTCTTCCCCGAAGGCGCTGCAGGCGACACTCGATGCCTGCGCTGCAGCAAATAAACCCATCGTCATCGGCACCACCGGACTGGAGGCGGCGCATCACGCTGCCATCGACGCGGCCGCGACAAAAATCGCCGTGCTGCAAACCGGCAATACCTCGCTTGGCGTCAATATGCTGGCGGCGCTGGTCGAGCAGGCGGC
>NZ_JBALTF010000147.1:0-817 GCF_036964675.1 Parasphingorhabdus sp.
TATCTGATTGAATTGTATAAAATGGACTCACGGGTAACCACCGTGTTTCGAGCATAATCGATCGCCAGCTTCATGGCCTCCGCAGGTATAGCGCAGGTCACTTTTCGCATAATTATTGAGCCAAAGCTCTTTCACTAGGAAAAGTCCAAATCCAGAACTCGCCACAGCTTGGGTATCGCGTGGGTCAAGGGGAAATCACCGGCCGGTTAAGTGCTGTACCCCTTGATAATCCTGACCTTTTGGGAATCCATCCCTTGCCTTGGTAATGACGAGGTCGAGAGTTCAATTCTCTCTAGCAGCACCATTTGTTCAGCTTAGTAAAAATCAGTTTCCTACGGGAAGTGCCCAAACGTGGGTGCGCGCTTGGGTATGGCGTTGGTGGTGCTTTGGTTGGGCAGGTTTAATCCTGGCGCCGTCAGCGGAAGCAATTTTCAATGGTTCGAACCAAAATTAGCCGCCCGACGGAGCGCTTGAACAGTTCGACAGTATGAACTCACCAACACCGAAAGTGAGGTAGCAAAAGGCCTTGCTGTGTCCCCCGTCAGCGATCGATAGACAGATTAGCGTCATAGAATAAGGGAGTATTTTGGTTTCATCGTAGTGACTGTAAGGAACGAAGATGAAAGCAAAATACTCAAAAGCCCCCGCGGAGCGGGTGGTCAAGGATATCCGTAGAGCAACCCGCAAGCAATATAATGCGGAGGAGAAGATACGGATTGTGCTGGAAGGCCTGCGCGGCGAGGACAGCATTGCCGAACTATGCCGCCGTGAAGGTATCTCTCAGGGCGTGTATTACAAATGGTCGAAGGATTTCATG
>NZ_JBALTF010000148.1:0-799 GCF_036964675.1 Parasphingorhabdus sp.
TAAGATGCGGATTATCAGTAACGGCCAATACCCCTGAATGCGTCACCCTGAACTTGTTTCAGGGCCCATCGTGCGCCCATATACCTCCGGTGCGACAAGTGAAACAACACTGCGTCTACATACTCACCAGCCAGCCCTGTGGCTCGCTCTACATTGGCGTAACGTCGAACCTGATCCAGCGCCTTTACCAGCACCGCAACCAACTGACGCCCGGATATACGTCGCAATATGCGGTATATCGCCTTGTCCGCTTTGAGATGTTCCACGACATAACCAGTGCGATCACGCGAGAGAAGCAACTGAAAAACTGGCACCGCCAATGGAAGATCAACCTGATTGAATCGGAAAATCCGCAATGGGTTGATCTCGCGGTAAATCTGGGTTTGGCCCCGATAAGCGACTGACACCCTATACCCGTCATGCTGAACTCGTTTCAGCATCGACCCCGCCCCAATCACAGCCTGTGAACTTGGAGAAATGGACCCTGAAACAAGTTCAGGGTGACGGAATGTGGGTTCGGGGAATTGGAGGCGGCCAGATTCGGGCATCAGAAACCCACGGACCTGTCACCTGGGAAATAATATGGATCAGCGCCTACCATCCCGATGATGTGATCAAGCCAACTTCTTTCGAACACCAAAGCAACGAAAATTTGCTTCGATTGTGAAGCCAGTTTGTTTGCTATGGCCAAATATCCCTTTTTTCGTCCGATCGTAACGCATGAAGTAACAACATCAGGTCGGATTCGGATTTTTTGATCCTTAAGTTCTCGAGGGCCTTCAAGAACCAAAACTTCTAC
>NZ_JBALTF010000149.1:0-771 GCF_036964675.1 Parasphingorhabdus sp.
TGTGCATTGGTTGAAACAACAAAATGGGGCCCTAAGTGGGGCCGGACAATTAGGATGGGGTTATTTTTGTTGTTTTATAATATCTTAGCATTAATTAGTGGCGGAGACGGAGGGATTCGAACCCTCGATAGGTTGCCCTATACACGCTTTCCAAGCGTGCGCGATCGACCACTCTGCCACGTCTCCGCAAAAACCGTCTGACCCGTGAATCTGGTCGAATATCAGACAGCGCCGCTTCCCTAGTGCGGGATTCGCGCTTTCGCAAGTGATTGTGTCGGGTTAGGGTGCGGATAACGGAATGTTGGAAATTTAATCCGTTAGTGGTGAGCCTGTCGAACCACGCCGCAAGACGTAAGGCGTCCTTCGACAGGCTCAGGACTAACGACAAGCAGCGGGGCTCTTTACATGAACGGATTATTCTCCATAGCATCGCTCGCGGCGCTCGCCATGGCGGCACCGCTTTCGGCTCAGGAAACCGAGAAGCCCGAATATCCCAGCCCCAATGCCATTGTCGAGGCGGCCCCGGCCAGCGACTGGCTGAAGATCGCGCCCAGCGACCTGCTGGTCATGGACCTGGCGCCCGATACCGACGGCAATACCCGCCGCGTGGTCATCCAGCTGATGCCGGAACCATTCTCGCAAGGATGGATCCGCAATATCCGCAAGCTCGCCACCGCGCGCTGGTGGGATGGCACCAGCATCAACCGGGTACAGGACAATTATGTCGTGCAATGGGGGGATGCCGGTTACGACAATCCGGAATCGGGCGAG
>NZ_JBALTF010000150.1:0-762 GCF_036964675.1 Parasphingorhabdus sp.
CTGCAGGAAACCGCCGGCGATCTCAGCCGCGACGAGCTCACCCAGGAAATCGAGAGCATGAACGACGAGCAGCAGGACGCGCTGGTCGCCCTGTTCTGGATCGGCCGCGGCGACGCGGAGCCGGAAGAATGGGAAGCCACCAAGGCGCTGGCCCGGCAGCAGCATGAAGGCCCGGTCAGCGTCTATCTGCTCGGTCAGCCCGAGGCCGGCGAATGTCTCGCCGAAGGCCTCGACAAGATGCTGCAATTCGGCGTCGATTGATTGGGGGAGCTGTGCCCCGGCGAAGGCCGGGGCCCATCTCTGCTTACTCGGCAGGAGGACTAGGGAGGATAGCGCGCTAAACGCTAGTCCGGGCACCAATCCACCGTGCGGTGTGCGGCTATTTCAGGAGATGGACCCCGCCCTGCGGCGGGGCACTGAAAAAGGAAAACAGGCCCCACCCCGTTCGTGTCGAGCGAAGTCGAGACATCTGGCAAAGCGCGAACGCACCGTCTCTCGACTTCGCTCGAGACGAACGGCATTTCAAACCGCCATCGTCCAACCCCACTTCGTCATCCTGAACTCGTTTCAGGACCTCGAACGGCAGTGCGCAATCTCAAGAGGTCCTGAAACGAGTTCAGGATGACGAGTGCACCCCACCATCCCCCTCATCCCCCTCCAGTTCCTCCGCCCGCGCCTCCAGCGCCTGCACCCGCTCCTCCGCCTGCGCCCGCCGCGCCAGCAGTTTCATCCGCATGTCGCCCAGCTTCCGGTCGAGCGATT
>NZ_JBALTF010000151.1:0-702 GCF_036964675.1 Parasphingorhabdus sp.
CATATGGTCATATTGGCGAGCGACGAAGAACGGGTCGAGCTGACCCATCGGGCGGAGAACCGGATGATCTTTGCCCGGGGTGCGGTGAAGGCGGCGGGGTGGCTGGTTGGGCAGAGTGCTGGGCGGTACGGGATGGATGGGGTTTTGGGGTTTTAGGTAAAGCTTTATAAGGTGTCCTCAGTAATTATTCGCTCACACGACTCTCGCGAAAGATCCCCCATACTCGTTTGGTCGCCCCAGCGCAGGGCACAGGTGTCGAAAGCTTCTCCAAAGCTTTCCTGGACCGAGCGGGCTAGCCCGTCTGTCGTCTGCACAAAATAGATTGGTTTGGATCCCAGCCTGCGCTGGGATGACGATGAAGGCGCCGGGATGACGAGTTTTGGCGGGCACGGGTTTTGAAATCGCGCGAAGGCGTCCCTCTAGGCGCTGGCCAAAGACTCGATCACCCGTGACAATTTGTCCCGCACCACCGCGGCGGCCTGTTTGAGCTCAGGATTGTCGATCGCCTGCATCGAGGCGACCGGGTTGATCGCGGCGACCTCGATCTGGCCATCGCCCTGTTGCTGGACCACCACATTGCAGGGCAGCATCGTGCCGACCTTGTCTTCGAGCTGCAACGCTTCGTGGGCGAGCCCCGGGTTGCAGGCGCCGAGAATCGTGTAGGGGCGGAAATCGACGTCGATCTTGGTCTTCAGCGTCTGC
>NZ_JBALTF010000152.1:0-700 GCF_036964675.1 Parasphingorhabdus sp.
ACCTATAATTTCGTAGGAATGATGCAGACCAAGGACGGCAAGGTGGAATCCAACAACGCCGTTTCCACCCGGGTCTATGCCCTGGTGAATGGCAAATGGCAGCTGGTCCACGGCCACTTCACCGCCATACAATAGATGAGACCGGATGCGGGGCGCAAACCGCCCCGCATCCTTACTCGCCGCCCGGTCCGGCTGGTGCCCGACGACCGCGGCGGCTTTATCGCGGTCCGCGACCCGCTGACCACGCCCTTCCCGACAGGTCCTGAGCCGTCAGGCCATCGAAGATAACCGAGTTCAGGATGACGATCGTGATAATACCGTTCGTCCTGAGCTTGTCGAAGGACAGCTCTCCTCGGAGAGACGTGGTTCGACAGGCTCACCACTAACGGACTCCTCCCCAACCGCCACCACCCGCCACGATGGCTGGCACCCCGAACTGCGGGTAAAATTCCTCGAAGCCCTCGCCCAGACCGGCAATGTCCAGGCGTCGGCCTATTTTGTCCAGCGCACCCGCCAGTCGGCCTATGACCTGCGCCGCCGCGACCCGGATTTTGCCCGGGCGTGGCTGGCGGCGCTGGTGCTGGCGCGGGAGGAGGCGCAGGACAAGTTGCAGGAGCGGGCGATCGAGGGGATCGAGGAGGAGATTTTCTATCATGGCGAGGTGGTGGCGACGCGGCGGCGCTATGACAGCCGGCTGCTG
>NZ_JBALTF010000153.1:0-688 GCF_036964675.1 Parasphingorhabdus sp.
CCAGGACTTTGCCCGGCGGAACCGGCACCTCCTTCGACTGGTCGTTGCTCGCCGGTCACGACCATCAGGTCGACTGGGGCCTCGCCGGCGGCCTTGATCCGGACAATGTGGCCGACGCCCTGACCGCCACCCATGCGCCGCTGGTTGACGTCTCCTCGGGCGTGGAAACCGCGCCCGGCGTCAAACAGGTAGACAGAATCGCCGCCTTTTGCCAAGCGGTGCGGGACTATGACGCGTCAATTCGTTAGCAGACCGTTAGCACTGAGCTTGTCGACCCGAAGGGCGAGCGAAGCTCAACTGCGCTTTGCGACGATAGGCGTCCTTCGACAGGCTCAGGACTAACGGATAATCGGAAACCCATGAACGACCTACCCCCCAACAGCTACCGCAACATGCCGGACGATCGCGGCCATTTTGGCGAATTTGGCGGCCGCTATGTCGCCGAAACGCTGATGCCGCTGATCCTCGATCTGGAAAAACATTATCGCGCCGCGCAGGCTGATCCGGCCTTTGCCGAGCAATTTGACGATCTGCTGCAAAATTATGTCGGTCGCCCATCCCCGCTCTATTATGCCGAAAGCCTGACCGAGGAAGTCCGCAAAAACGCACCGGCTGGCAAAGGCGCACAAATCTGGTTCAAGCGCGACGAGCTCAACCATACGGGCGCGCACAAGATCAACAATTGTGT
>NZ_JBALTF010000154.1:0-682 GCF_036964675.1 Parasphingorhabdus sp.
TGAGCTAGGCGGCTCTTTGGTCTTTATCGTCATTATGCCGCCTCCCCCTGATAGGTTGGAAGGCTAGCAGCCCATGTTTCCGCATCTTCACGTCTGATCCGGCTCGCCGTCCCCATTTTGAGCAACGGGATTTTCCCTTTGTTCACTTGCCGGTAAAATTCGCTCCGACTGATTGCGTAGCGTGTCAGAAAATCGGGCACTGTAAGAAGTGTAGGTTCCATATTTTTCATTCCCTTGCCCAAATCTTTGGACTAGCAGCAACAAGCAGGAGTGCCGTTGCGTGTCAAAGCATAGGCCAGTGATTCGCGTCTTGCATACCCTGACACACAAAAATTTCACAAAGTCCCGGGGACAGTCCTGTGGAAAAGATTTTCTGTGCACAATAATAGCGAGAAAACAGCATGATTATATCTGAAGCACGCCGTGGTTATGTATGTTTTATCCCACGAGTCTGACTGGTTTTTGGTTTTGGACCAAACAATAATCCGCCCAACCAGCCATCAATGTCCGTCGTTTATCGAGCATACTCCCCCTGCGGTAAGCGGCCTCGGTTTTGTCTTTGATGGTATGCGCCAATGCCATTTCGGCAACGTCACCGGCAAAGCTGGTTTCCTCTCCCACCCAATCGCGGAAGCTGGAGCGGAAGCCGTGAACGGTGAACGGCAAGCCTTGGTCCCGCATT
>NZ_JBALTF010000155.1:0-671 GCF_036964675.1 Parasphingorhabdus sp.
TGGCCAACCCGCCCGGTTTTTCTGATGATGAGATCTTCTGTCATGATTTTACCTTATTGCCGGAGCAGTTCGCGCGAAACGATCATCCGCATGACCTGATTGGTGCCCTCCAAAATGCTGTGGACCCGCAGATCGCGCCAAAAGCGTTCGATGGGATAATCCTGCAAATAGCCATAGCCGCCAAAAAGTTGCAGCGCGTCGTTAACAATCTTGCTGCCATTGTCGGTCGCCAGCCGCTTGGCCATCGCCGCGAATTTCGTCTTGTCCGGCGCGCCTTCGGTCACCTTGGCGGCTGCCAGATAAAGCAAGGCCCTCGAGGCTTCCAGATCGGTTGCCATATCGGCGAGCATGAATTGGGTATTCTGGAAATCGCTGATCGCCTTGCCGAATTGCTTGCGGTCCTTGGTGTAATTAACCGCTTCGTCGAGACAGCGCTGCGCGCCGCCAAGTGAACAGGCACCAATGTTCAAACGCCCACCATCCAGACCGGCCATGGCGATGCGAAAGCCTTCGCCCTCGTCGCCAACACGGTTTTCGATCGGCACCCGGACGTTATCGAAATTCACCTGAGCGGTGGGCTGTGAATGCCAGCCAAGCTTCTTCTCGTTTGCGCCAAAGCTGACGCCCTCCATGTCTTTTTCGATGACAAGACAGGTGACGCCCTTTGCGCC
>NZ_JBALTF010000156.1:0-654 GCF_036964675.1 Parasphingorhabdus sp.
ATCCCGCTGAAGAAGAAATCCGGCCATATGCGCGACGCCTTTGCGCCACCTGCGCTGCAGGCGGTGACCCGCGATTTTGCCTTCATCGTCAATGCGGACCTGCCAGCCGGCGAACTGGTGCGCGCGGTCAAGGGCGCGGACAAGAAGCTGATCACCGACGCGCAGATTTTCGATCTGTTCGAGGGACCGAGCGTGAGCGAAGGCAAGAAGTCGCTGGCGGTGGAAGTTACGCTGCAACCGATAGAGGCGACATTGACCGAAGAGGATTTGAAGGCGCTTTCGGACAAGGTTATCGCTAGTGCTGCAAAGCTGGGAGCCGAGTTGAGAGGATAGCCGCTTCGTCATGCTGAACTTGTTTCAGCATCTATTTCTCCCCATAGAACCTGCGTCCAGCCAATGGATGGATCCTGAAACAAGTTCAGGATGACGATTTGTAAGAAAACCAGAAACATGAGCACAAGCAAACCCCGCCGTACATTCGCGATTATCTCTCACCCCGATGCGGGTAAGACGACGCTGACCGAGAAGCTGTTGCTGAAGGGCGGCGCTATCCATCTGGCCGGCGAGGTCAAGGCGCGTGGCGACAACCGGCGGGCGCGATCGGACTGGATGAAGATCGAGCAGCAGCGGGGCATTTCGGTGACCTCCAGCGTC
>NZ_JBALTF010000157.1:0-653 GCF_036964675.1 Parasphingorhabdus sp.
CGGGGATATGACATAAGGCGGGCGGTGTAGGAAAGAGGTTTTGGCGGCTCCACTATCCTCCCTGTCGCGAAGCGACGGGGAGGATGTTTAGTCGAGCGGGAGCTTGATTTCCTTCATGATCCGATCGGTCTCGGTCAGGATTTTGATGATTTTCTGATACTGGCCGATATCATCATAGCTGAGCGCGCGTCCCCTGCGATCCTTCAGCCATTTCTGAGCCGGTTGATAGCCACCGATATAGAAGTCCCAGGCGAGTTTTGGCACCGCATCAAAATATTGCTCCAGATTGATATAGACGCGGCCTGTCTCAAGCCCCTCCCCTTCAGGGGAGGGGTTGGGGTGGGGACCGTCGGCTGAGGGCGCTGGTCGCTGCGCGAGCGATACCTTCGGCATCGCCACCACCCCTTCCCCCTCCTCTGAAGAGGAGGGGCTTATTGGTTCCCCAATCTAACTTTACAGAAACCCTAGGTCGACTTTCGGCTCAAAATTGACCGCGCAATTCGCAGCGGCAAAGCCAACTCTCATTCCACAAATCGCATCCCCAAGGAAAGCATGGATTCGTTAGACGATATGGATATAATGAATCATGGCAAAAAAATGGACCGAAGAGGAAACTCTGCTTGCTTTGAGTCTATATCTTCAAACTCCGTTTG
>NZ_JBALTF010000158.1:0-650 GCF_036964675.1 Parasphingorhabdus sp.
TCGGCACTGGCCCAGCGGCGGATCTGGTTGACGCACAGGTTGCTGTGCGCGCCATAGCTGAGACCCAGTGCGGCACTGCCGCGACTGACTTCCTCGACCGCGATCGCATGTTCGATATAGCCGAGCCCCAGCCCGCCATCCTCTTCGTCCACAGTAATTCCGTGCAGGCCGAGATCACCCATTTGCGTCCACAGCTCGCGCGGAAACCAGTCCTCACGGTCCATCTTCTGGGCCAGCGGCATGATCTTCTCTTCGGCAAAGCGCCTTGTGGTGTCGCGGATCTGATCCGCCATTTCGCCCAGCTGGAAATCAAATTGTGGAGTGGCAATCATTATGGGTCCTTTGCGTGTTTGGTGCTCGTTTAGCAGAATCTTCGCTATTTTCTAGAGCTTGTTCCCTTGCTCTGTAGCCTGTGCCCCTGCGCAGGGCGCAGGCGACGAAAGCTTCCCCAAAGCTTTCTTAAGCCGAGCGGCCCATCTCCGGCTGGTGCGTCTGGTCGAATATGCACGAGATGGATTCCCGCCTGCGCGGGAAAACAGCGTCTGAATCATTGCGCACAACTCACTCCAATGCCATAGCCCCGCCATGCTTTACAATCTCGCAAAACCCTTCATCTTCGCACTGGAAGCCGAACGCGCCCATGGCCTGAC
>NZ_JBALTF010000159.1:0-637 GCF_036964675.1 Parasphingorhabdus sp.
CCGCCGGTCAGCTCCTCGACCGCCTTCAATTTTTCCGCCAGCATCTGCTTCAGATCGAGCTTGGTGCCGGTCAGCTTGACGCCGAATTTCTCCAGCGCACCGCTATGGGCTTCATGATAGAGCTCCGACGCGTGCAGCATCGCCTTGGACGGGATGCAGCCGACGTTGAGGCAGGTACCGCCGAGCGTATCGCTGCTCTCGATGCAGCCGGTCTTCAGACCCAGTTGCGCCGCCCGGATCGCAGCGACATAGCCGCCGGGGCCGGAGCCGATTATCAATAGGTCATAGTCAAATTGGTCGGTCATATTCTATCTCTCACCTCGTCATCCTGAACTTGTTTCAGGACCTCGCGAGATCCTGAAACAAGTTCAGGATGACGAGCATTGGGTTTCTCTGTTTACAAATCGATCAGCAATCTCGCCGGATCCTCGATCGCTTCCTTCATCCGCACGAGGAAGGTCACCGCTTCCCGTCCGTCGATCAGTCTATGGTCATAGCTGAGCGCCAGATACATCATCGGACGGACAACAATCTCGCCATTCACCACCACGGCACGATCCTCGATCCGGTGCAGCCCGAGCACCGCAGACTGCGGCGGGTTGATGATCGGCGTCGACATCAGCGATCCGAACACACC
>NZ_JBALTF010000160.1:0-633 GCF_036964675.1 Parasphingorhabdus sp.
GACGCAGGGCCGCGTCGATGTCTTCGACCTTGCGTTCGGGGGATTGGAGACGATCTTCAGTCATGAATGGGGCCTAGGCCATCTGTCATTCCCGCGAAAGCGGGAACCCAATGCTTGATATAACCAATGAATAATATTTCACGCGAAGACGCGAAGCCGCAAAGATAGTGCGTCGAGTCCCGCCCCCTTCGCGCCTTCGCGTCTTCGCGTGATCCAATAAAAGCGATGCCGTTACATACGCGGGGGTGATAGTGAGTGCATTGATTCATCTGCATCCACCGCGCGCCAATCACAGCCTGCGAGAATGGAGAAATGGACCCTGAAACAAGTTCAGGGTGACGCGGAATGTGTTCGGATGATTGGCGGCGATCGTTCGTCATTAGGCGCTTCCAACAAAGGTCAAATCAGCTCGACAATCCGAACATTCCGTTTCAGGCCAAGCACGATCTCTCGTCAGCGCACTTTGCCGCGGACTTTTCAAATATATCCATTCACTAATCCCTGGGCTGATGTGCAAAGGGGCTTTTCCGCAGTTCAAACATCGGCCCAGCGGGTGAACCAGTATCTTCCATGTGAATGGAAGGACCAACAACCCAAATCCAAATATCAAAAAACTGGACAAAAAAAACCCAT
>NZ_JBALTF010000161.1:0-625 GCF_036964675.1 Parasphingorhabdus sp.
CTGATCAATATCGTGATCGCCGGTTTTGCCGGCATATTCGTGCCGGTGATGCTCGACCGGCTCGATCAGGATCCGGCGCTGGCCTCGTCGGTCTTCGTCACGATGATCACCGACACCATGGGCTTTCTGGCCTTCCTCAGCCTCGCTGTGGGCAGCGGAATGGTCAGCCTTTAGAGCTTCCAGTGATTGAAACCGAACGCCTGTTGCTCCGTCCGCATATAGCCGATGATTTTGCGGCTTGCCGCGCCATGTGGCAAGATCCGGCCGTAGTAAAATATATCAGCGGCAAGCCCGCCACCGAAGCCGAAGCGTGGTTGCGGTTTCTGGGATATTTCGGGCGCTGGCAAATCATGGGATATGGCCTGTTTGCGCTGATCGAGAAATCAACCGGTCAATATATGGGGGAGGTCGGATTTAGCGACTTCCGGCGCGGACTTGGTCCCGATTTCGATCCGTTCCACGAGGCGGCATGGGTATTGGCGGAAGCCGGGCACGGCAAAGGCTATGCGCGGGAAGCGATGACGGCAGCGCAAAACTGGCTGGATCAAAAATTCAGCCCCGCCAAGACGGTTTGCATCATCAGTCCGGAAAATAGCCCGTCAATCGCTCTGGCCAAAAAACTGGG
>NZ_JBALTF010000162.1:0-614 GCF_036964675.1 Parasphingorhabdus sp.
TAGAGGATGGAGAGATGGAAGGTCACACTCGGCGACCGGCTCCCGGTCCACAAATGCTGGAAATCTGGGGCTTCGGGGCAAAGGTCACAGAAAACAAACCGGGTCTTCGCTGTCAGCTTTTCGGCATGACGTAGCAATGGTCAGGCTCGCACGAAGACACAAAGCCACGAAGGCTATAAGATACAGCGCAATCCCGCTTCAATTTCGTGGCGCTTTGCGTCTTTGCGGCTTTGTGCGAGTCCGGATAGCGGTGACCGATGCAACTATTCCCAAACCACGATGGCTTCGCCCGAATTAACGCCACTCCCGTGCCCTATCTTTGGCCCGCGCTACGCCGCCACTTCCAGAGCAAAAACCGGTTCCTCATCTCCACTCATCCACTGCGGATATTTCACCATCGTCGTGGTGAATAACGCAGACGCAAGATGATCGCCGAGCCATTTCTGCAGCGCAAGCAGGGGCAATTGGTCGAACCAGCTACGGTCATGGTTGGCGAACTGGCGGACGAAGGGGAATATGGCGTGGTCGGCTAAAGTGGGCTTCGCTCCCATCAGTTGCCCCGATTCCTGAATCAGACCATCGAGTTTCTCGAGAAAGACCAGTCCCCCGGCACG
>NZ_JBALTF010000163.1:0-606 GCF_036964675.1 Parasphingorhabdus sp.
TAGAGGATGGAGAGATGGAAGGTCACACTCGGCGACCGGCTCCCGGTCCACAAATGCTGGAAATCTGGGGCTTCGGGACAAAGGTCACAGAAAACAAACCGGGTCTTCGCTGTCAGCTTTTCGGCATGACGCAGCAATGGTCAGGCTCGCACGAAGACGCAAAGCCACGAAGGCTATAAGATATAGCGCAATCCCGCTTCAATTTCGTGGCGCTTTGCGTCTTTGTGCGAGTCCGGATAGCGCTGACCGGTGCACCTATTCCCAAGCCACGATGGCTTCGCCTGCATTAACGCCACTCCCGTGTCCTATTTTTGGCCTGCGCTACGCCGCCACTTCCAAAGCAAAAACCGGTTCCGCATCTCCACTCATCCACTGCGGATATTTCACCATCGTTGTGGCGAATAACGCAGACGCAAGATGATCGCCGAGCCATTTCTGCAGCGCAGGCAGGGGCAATTGGTCGAACCAGCTACGGTCATTATTTGCGAACTGGCGGACGAAGGGGAAAATGGCGTGGTCGGCTAAAGTAGGCTTCGCTCCCATCAGTTGCCCCGATTCCTGAATCAGACCATCGAGTTTCTCGAGAAAGACCAGTCCCCCGGCACG
>NZ_JBALTF010000164.1:0-598 GCF_036964675.1 Parasphingorhabdus sp.
CTGACCCGGCTGGAGGTCGACAGCATCGGCCTCGACGCGATGGACCGGCGCTACCTCTACATGATTGCGGATATCTACAAAGGTGGCCCGGTCGGTGTGGAGACGCTGGCGGCAGGCCTTTCGGAACCGCGTGACACGGTGGAAGAGGTGATCGAGCCCTATCTGATCCAGCTCGGCCTGATCGCCCGGACCGCGCGTGGCCGGACGCTCAATGACCGGGGGTGGAAACATCTCGGACTGAACCCTCCTGCGGGGAAAGAAGTGGGCGGAGAATTGTTTGACTGATCTGTCGTCCCAGCGAAGGCTGGGGCCTAACCCGCCTTGGTTTGAGTCGGGATATTGGTTTGGATCCCAGCCTTCGCTGGGATGACGAGCTAACCCAATTGCTCCGCCGCTGCCCAAGTAGCATGGGTGCCGCTTGATATCCGATGCGGCAATATGATTGTGCAGACCGGGCCTGCCGCAAGATCCTTCGCATCGATGATGATACATTCCGACCGGTCCTGCGCCATGTCGGTGATAAAGCTGATCAGATAGCCGTCATCCTCTGGTTGCGCGTTGGCGCGCGGGATGAACGGGGCTTCAGAACCGAATCTTC
>NZ_JBALTF010000165.1:0-586 GCF_036964675.1 Parasphingorhabdus sp.
ATCGATGCTGCTGCTGTTGCCCGGCGTCGGGCCGGTGCTGATGGTGCTGGCGCCGATGCTGCTGTTTGCCGCCGGCATTGGTCTGGTCCGGGGCTGGGACGGCGGCCGCAAGCTGTTCCTGGTCTGGGCGGTGATCGGCGGTCTGGCAGCGTTCGGCGGATGGCAATATAATCCGGTCGCGTCCGTGGTCGATCTGGCGGTGATTGCCGGGTGTCTGGTGGTGCTGCTGTGGGGTGACTGGCGGACGTTGTTGCCGCGGCGGTGAGGTTTAAGCCTCGTCATCCTGAACTTGTTTCAGGACCTCGTCCGGTAGCGTGCGAACCTTGAGGGATCCTGAAACTAGTTCAGGATGACGAAGAAGTGAAATTGTACAGGGTTACCCTGATTGTTATCGCCCGCGATAGGGCTCGCAGGCAATCCCGTCACCATCGCGATCCAGCGGCGACCGGTAGCCGGGATCACCGCGATAGAGCGGCGCGGCGCCGGCACTGCGCGCGGCATCACAATTGCGATAATAAGCGCTGGATTGTGGCGGCTGGGCGAACGCCTGCACTTGGCCGGCCTGCGCTGGTGTCGACAGGCCGCC
>NZ_JBALTF010000166.1:0-586 GCF_036964675.1 Parasphingorhabdus sp.
GAACCGGAATCGCTTCCCCGGGGTCCTGCTGGGTCTTTCCGGGGGCATTGACAGCGCCTTGTCGGCGGCGGTTGCCGTCGACGCATTGGGAGCAGACCGGGTCTGGAATGTGATGATGCCATCGCGCTTCACGTCGCAGGAAAGCCTGGACGATGCCGAAGGCTGTGCCCAATTACTCGGCACCCGGCTGGACACGATCCCGATTGGCCCGGCGATCGAAGGCTTTGACGCGATGCTCGAGGACAGTTTCTCTGACAGCAATGTCGATATTACCGAAGAGAATATACAGTCGCGGATTCGCGGCGTCACCTTGATGGCGCTGTCGAATAAATTTGGCCACATGCTGCTCACCACCGGCAACAAGAGCGAGATGAGCGTCGGCTATGCTACCATCTATGGTGACATGGCGGGCGGCTATTCGGTGCTGAAAGATGCCTATAAGCTGACCGTTTTCAAATTGTCCGCATGGCGCAACCGCAACAAACCGAGTCTTGGCCTCGGGCCGGATGGTCCGGTGATGCCGGAGCGGGTGATCACCAAGCCGCCGAGCGCGGAATTGCGCGAGGATCAGAAAGACAGCGACAGT
>NZ_JBALTF010000167.1:0-581 GCF_036964675.1 Parasphingorhabdus sp.
CCCCTGCCGCCCTGGATTGCCACGCTGCGCTCGCAATGACGACCCCGTTCGTGTCGAGCGCAGTCGAGACACCGGGCCACAGCGCATCACCCTGAAGCACAAGTCGTCATCCTGAGCCGAAGACCAGCGCAGCTAACTCGTTTCAGGACCCCGCAAGGCAGGCGCGCAATCGAGAGGGGTCCTGAAACAAGTTCAGGATGACGAAGGGATGTGGCTCACGATGACGAGCGGGAGTGGCTCAGGATGACGAGAACGCCCTGCCCCGCCTTCCCCTTCCCCACCTAGGCTGCGGTCTTGCCTTCAAGCCAGGCATTGATCGCATCGACAACCGGCTGGCGCGGGTCGCTGACATAGCCGGTTTCGAGCGGGTAGATCGTGCCGTCGCGCCGGACCAGCACCGCGCGCTCGGTCGCCCCGCTCTCGGTCTGCGATCCGAAATCCTCGAAAATTTCCACCTCCGCCCGGTCAATCTGCGCCAGCGGAATTTTGAAAGTCTGCACCGACAGGGGCCGGGCGCTGCGGTGGCTGAATGTGCCGCGCACGCGATCAAAGAGGAAGCGCTGAAACGGGAAGAAAAACCA
>NZ_JBALTF010000168.1:0-579 GCF_036964675.1 Parasphingorhabdus sp.
TAGCCGCGATTGGCCAGCGCCCGGCCAGTGAAGGCATATTGGTCCTTGGCCCCGTCGCGCCAGCCGCCGCCATAGATAAAGACGATCACCGGGAGCGGTTTGGTCGCAGCGCTATCCGGAGTCCAGATATTGAGTCCCAGGCCCAACTGCTTGTCGAAAATCTGATCATGCACCAACAGCTTCGCATTGCTGTCGCCCGGGATGACGTCATTGACCATATCGAGCTGCTTCGGTCCGGGTTGCGAGAAAAACCACCAAGAGAAGCCGCCCAGGCCCAGTAGCAACACAGCGATCATGACAAACCATTTCATGGGTAGAGCCTTAGCCAGCCGCTCAGGCGCTGGCAATGGCGCTCCAGTCGATTGGCTGATGGCGATCAAGCGCGGCATCAGCGGCGGGCATGGGATATTTGAGGCCATTGCCGCAATTGAACAACACCGCGCGGTCACTCTTGCTGATCAGACCATCTTCCAGCGCTTTCAGATAAGCGGCAGCGGTGGCGGCACCTTCGGGACAGAGCAGCAGCCCGTCCTCCTGACCGATCCTTTGTTGCGCCGCGATTATCGCCTCGTCCTCGAC
>NZ_JBALTF010000169.1:0-576 GCF_036964675.1 Parasphingorhabdus sp.
GCTGGGATGAAAAGGCGTTGTTCCACACGGTCTCGGCAACCGCCCTGTTCAACATGATGACCCGGCTGGTCGCGGGAACCGGCATCATCGCCAATCCGAAGGCGCAGCAATCGGTCCGCGACCGGATCGCCAAGGACATCAAAAATCCGTCGCCTTATGCGGATTTCGCCAGCAGAATAAAGACCGCCGGCGAGCGGGCGATTTTCGGCGACGCGATGGTCGAGGGCGAGTGACGGGTGCGCGCTTCCCACTTCGTCATCCTGAACATATCAATCGTCATCCTGAACTTGTTTCAGGACCTCGTCCGGCAGCGTGCTAACCTAGAGGAATCCTGAAACGAGTTCAGGATGACGATGAGAAGGGGAGCGGGAACCCCTCGGGCAGCGCGCGTACCTGAAGGGGTCCTGAGCCGAAGGCCAGCGAAGCTAAACAAGTTCAGGATGACGAGTGCTGGTGTGTCTTGACCAATGAATGACACTCACCGCAAAGGCTCAAACCCCAAATCCTCTGCCAGATCGCGCCACTCCGGATTGCTCTCCTCGATCAGGTTCAACTTCCATTGCCGATGCCAGCGTT
>NZ_JBALTF010000170.1:0-567 GCF_036964675.1 Parasphingorhabdus sp.
CTGGCCCGGGTCGCCTATCCGATTGCCGGCGGTGCGGCGATCGCCGTGGCGCTGGGCGCGATGTATATGATGTTTCAAACCATACCGATCAGCGGCGCACGATCGACCATGGGCTTCCTGGCGCAGGTGTTCGCTGGCGCCATTGGTGGCTGGGTCTTTGCGCGGATTGCGGTCCAGCCCACAAAGTCCGTCACCCCAGCGAAGGCTGGGGCCTAAAACAAGGGCGGTGGGACTCACACAGGCGGGTTGGATGCCAGCCTGCGCTGGCATGACGGGGTAATTTGATCCTCTCCCGGAGGGAGAGGCAAGCAAGACTTGAGAGCGAAGCGAACTAGTCGCGCTCAGTGAGGGGTTAACCCCCTCCGTTGGCGAGCATCGCCTGCCGGATTTCCTCAAGGACGCCTTCGAGGTTATTAAACACATCCGAATTCCAGAAGCGGATCACCCGATAGCCTGCAATTTCCATGACGGCGTCGCGATCCTGATCCGGGACGCTATCAGCATGCTGACTGCCATCCAGTTCAATGATCAGACTGGCTGCATGGCACACAAAGTCAGCGACATAAT
>NZ_JBALTF010000171.1:0-552 GCF_036964675.1 Parasphingorhabdus sp.
TATCACGAGCTTGTCGAGCGTGCAATGGAATCCGTATGCGGGAAAGGTTGGATTCCAGACGCAAACGACTTGCCAAGGCCCATCGACCTCCATATATGCGCAGCCTCGGTCGGGACGTAGCGCAGCCTGGTAGCGCATCACACTGGGGGTGTGGGGGTCGGAGGTTCGAATCCTCTCGTCCCGACCAATTATCCTTTAAAATCAATATGATAGATACGATCGCGAATCAATGCTCTATCAACTCCGTCTGTAGGTAGCAAATAGGTAGCATCAGCATAATTGCTTAACCCCATAGCGGAAAATTTGAAATCCTGGAGAAGCCGAATATTAAGGCGCGAACGGAAACACCTATTTGGTAGGATATGCAGGAACTGGCTGATTTTGATAATATACGGAAGGGTACCACCCTTTTATTATAGCCTGCATTCACTAAGGTGGTGGGAGGGGTAAATAGCAACCGCTGAAAATTTTTCAGTTTTGGGATGTACTCGGACTGACCGTGAGCAACAACTCATCTGCCAAGCCTGGCCACGACTACTCGACCTTCTCGAT
>NZ_JBALTF010000172.1:0-543 GCF_036964675.1 Parasphingorhabdus sp.
TGACATTGCGGATGCCAAAGACGATCGTATAGGCATCGAAATGGGCATCGGGAAAGTTCAGCTGCTCGGCATTTTGCCGGCTCCAGACCAGCCGCGTTTCGTCCTTTTCGAGCGCTCGTTCCACGCCTTCGGCCAGCATTTCTGCGTTGATATCGGCAACCGTTATATGGGCGCCGCTATTGACCATGCGAAAAGCGATGTCGCCGGTGCCGCCCGCCATATCGAGAATATTCTCGCCAGCACGCGGCTTGACGCGGCGCACGAAGCGGTCTTTCCACAAGCGGTGGGTGCCGGCACTCATTGCGTCGTTCATCACATCATATCTGGAGGCAACGCTGGAGAAGACCGCGCCGACTCTGCCGGTCTTTTCGCTCTCGTCGACCTCTTCATAGCCGAAGGAGACGGTTTTGCTTTCGATAGCCATTTCTTGCCTGTGCTGATTTTTCTTTGGAAACCCAAGTAGACCAGCCTTGGCAGCACTGCAATCACTCTGTAGCTGCCCATTGGACCGTAACGGATGAGGACTGCCATGCCCGAGCTGCC
>NZ_JBALTF010000173.1:0-537 GCF_036964675.1 Parasphingorhabdus sp.
TGCAGGTGCAAAATATCTCAAACTAACCAAGCGACGACCCCTTAATCTGCCCCTCCCCCCAGGTTCAGATCACATATAGATGCGCTTTTCTAACCAAAAAATATAGTCAAAAAAAAGGCCTGACCAAATTAATGGTCAGGCCGATAAGGAAAAAGAACTCAGATACCATCACATCAGGATGGTGCGAGCCCTTCGGGTCGCACCACCGCTATGCACCGGAACTGGCTTAACTTCATTGGACAAATACGACAGATTCCTGAGATAATCTTGACAATTGAGGACACAACCCCTGTTTGCCTTCAGGCTTCAGCGGCTCGAAGCAATCCAGGCGTCAACCCTCTCTTCCATGATGTCCAGTGGCACCGGACCACTTTTCAGCACCACGTCATGGAACTCGCCCATGCTGAACTTGTCGCCCAGAGCGTCCTGCGCCCGCGTCCGCAGCTCGAGTATTTTCAGTTTGCCGATCATATAGGCGGTCGCTTGCCCGGGATAGACGATATAGCGCTCGATCGCCTTGCGAATATCGCCCTCCGG
>NZ_JBALTF010000174.1:0-536 GCF_036964675.1 Parasphingorhabdus sp.
GGATTGCGGAAACAGTCTACCGACTACACGAAATCATCGTCTATTGGCTAATCTGTCCCAACCCCTCACTTCCATTACGGTGACACGTGCAACAATGCACTTAATTCAAATTCTATCGGGGATTGATGCAACTGTCACCGAAATCTAGTCAAGCGATTTTGCCCCTTCTCCCGTGAGGGAGAAGGATACGAAGCCTTGCCGCCGAAGCCTTGGCGAAGACGGCTAGGCGTAGTTGGATGAGGGTGTTCCGCTGTCTGGTTGCTGCGCCATTACCGTCCGGTAAACCCTCACCCAGCTCCGACTAGGCAGCAAGCTGCCAAGTCTGCGCAACCCTCTCCCTTGAGGGAGAGGGGGAACTGTTACAATTTTAACGCAATCCACCGCGATTTAGGAATTGTCGCCATTTCAGCTGAATATTTTCCTGGACAGAACCAGCCAAAAATAGGGAGTGAACGAAACCAGCGTCGCACACACAAGCAGTATAGGGAGTTCAACATTCAGGTAACTTACAGAATTAAATACGCTATGAAGAACAA
>NZ_JBALTF010000175.1:0-535 GCF_036964675.1 Parasphingorhabdus sp.
CGCATCGCCTCCACCCCAACCCAGTTCCGGGTGAAACGGCCCCCGGCCGTTTCAGATCAGTCCGGGGGACTGATCGACCCGAAACTTCTGAAGAAGAGGGGCTTAGATTGGGCTCGAGACGAACGGTGGGGGTGGTATCATTCGTCATTGCGAGCGTAGCGAAGCAATCTAGGGCGTCTCGCCGCTATCGTCAGCGCCTGCCGCACTGGATTGCCGCGTCGCTTCGCTCCTCGCAATGACGAGTGCACCACCCGAACTTGACAAACTTTACAGGGTTATAGATTTATTCCCTGCTCCGCCTCGTCCAGTGCGAATTTGGCCAGCGCTTGCGCCTGGTGCACGATTCTGCTGATCACCGCGTCGTCGGCGGTGCCGGCCGGCGTGGCGGTCAGGCCGGGGACGTCGCGTTCCATGTCGGCGGCTTCTTCCGGGGTCATCCGGTAATATTCGGTCGGGCCGTCCTCTTCCGGCCAGTTGACCGCGTAAAATTCCAGTTCGGGTTCCGCTGCTGTATGCGGCCCCCATTGCGCTTCGG
>NZ_JBALTF010000176.1:0-534 GCF_036964675.1 Parasphingorhabdus sp.
TGCAGGTGCAAAATATCTCAAACTAACCAAGCGACGACCCCTTAATCTGCCCCTCCCCCCAGGTTCAGATCACATATGGATGCTCTTTTCTAACCAAAAAATATAGTTAAAAAAAAGGCCTGACCAAATTAATGGTCAGGCCGAAAAGGAAAAGAACTCAGTTACCATCAGATTAGGATGGTGAGAGCCCTTCGGGTCGCAACGTCCCTATCACTGGTATTAACCCATATTCATTGGACAGAAACGACAGATTACCCTCATTTGCTTGACATTTCAGGACAAGATTGAGCTTGTTACCGTATCTTACCCCTCGTCAGCAATCCAGGCGTCAACCCTCTCTTCCATGATGTCCAGTGGCACCGGGCCACTTTTCAGCACCACGTCATGGAACTGGCCCATGCTGAACTTGTCGCCGAGAGCGTCCTGCGCCCGCGTCCGCAGCTCGAGTATTTTCAGCTTGCCGATCATATAGGCGGTCGCTTGCCCGGGATAGACGATATAGCGCTCGATCGCCTTGCGAATATCGCCCTCCGG
>NZ_JBALTF010000177.1:0-532 GCF_036964675.1 Parasphingorhabdus sp.
GTCCCGAACGACTATCAGGTCGGCCAGACCGGCAAGATCGTCGCTCCGGAAGTCTATATCGCCATCGGCATCTCCGGCGCGATCCAGCATCTCGCCGGCATGAAGGACAGCAAGATCATCGTCGCGATCAACAAGGACGAAGACGCACCGATTTTCCAGGTTGCGGATATCGGACTGGTCGCGGATTTGTTCAATGCGGTGCCGGAGTTGACTGGCAAGCTGTAAGCGTTGTCATCCCGGACTTGATCCGGGATCCAGAGCGATCGTTAACAAAGGTTGCCTAACTAGGCTCTGGATGCTGAATCAAGTTCAGCATGGCGAATTAAAAAACCCCGGTGTGAAAACGTCGGGGTTTTTTGTATCGACTAGCGTTCTGAGAAAAACCCTAAACCGTAAAACTCTCCCCGCACCCGCAAGCCCCCTTGGCATTGGGGTTCTCGAACACGAACCCGGCGGTGAAATCATCTTCGACCCAGTCCATTGTGCTACCGATCAGGTAGAGCACAGAACCACCGTCGACGTAAAACAGGCC
>NZ_JBALTF010000178.1:0-528 GCF_036964675.1 Parasphingorhabdus sp.
TCGGCGGCCTGACCACGGTCATGGACGTTAAAGTTATGGATTACCCCACCCATGCGGCCTCGCTGCCGGTGGCCATGATTCCCAATTGCGCGGCGACTCGCCATGCCCACTTTGTTCTCGATGGCTCGGGCCCTGCGCTGCAGACCCCGCCTGACCTCGATGACTGGCCAGACATTACCTGGGAAGTGGGTGAGCAGGTCCGCCGGGTCAATCTCGATACGGTAACGCCGGAGGAAGCGGCCGAGTGGCAGCCCGGCGACACTATCCTGCTGTCTGGCAAGATGCTCACCGGCCGCGATGCCGCGCACAAGAAAATGAAGGAACTGATCGACTCTGGCGAGGGTTTGCCCGCCGAGGTCGATCTGAAGGGCCGCTTTATTTACTACGTGGGTCCGGTCGATCCGGTACGCGATGAGGTTGTTGGCCCAGCTGGCCCCACCACGTCGACCCGCATGGACAAGTTCACCGATTTTATCCTCGAGCACACCGGCCTGCTGGGTATGATTGGCAAGGCCGAACGTGGTCCTG
>NZ_JBALTF010000179.1:0-525 GCF_036964675.1 Parasphingorhabdus sp.
CATGAAGACTTGTAATGGGAATAGCATTACGAAGTGCGTACCAGGAGAAACCAAAGACTAAACTGGCAGTGATCGAGGCTATGATTATAGGTGGCAATTCCGCTCCACTGTGCCCCATGATATGTATCAGCGTAAACACAACATAATAAAAGGCAGCAGCACCGAAATAGCCCCTGATCAAGGGCCGGTAAATTATTGCTAGGAGCGGAGAGATATCCGTTCTGGTCGAGGCGGGTGCAATGGTCATGTTTTGCGCGTTCCCAATAATGTTGTTATTCTACATTTACGGCATTGCCTTCCAATACTTAATGGGGAGAATTGCAGCGACCAGTCAGCCTTCCGCTGGCTTTCAAAGGGCTTCAGGGGAATCTTCCTGATATCCGCTTCCGCAATCAACAAATTTTCAGCAAGCCCGGTTTTTTCCGGACATTGCCGCAATCAGTCGATTTTCATTGAGCCGGTGCTGTCTGAAACTGCCGCTCGCCGCTGCCAAAGATCAGATAGAATATCAGCCCAAAGGCCGCC
>NZ_JBALTF010000180.1:0-523 GCF_036964675.1 Parasphingorhabdus sp.
TTTCTGCCATGTATGCTCTGGACTATTCCAGGCATTCGGATAAGTGCCCAACAATTAAATAATCAATCCCCCTTATTTTATTTATTTGATGGTCCACGACAAAAGGTCGAGGCGCAGGAGAAATTCATGAAAATCGCAAAATTTTTAGCCGCTACTGCACTTAGCGGCGTTATCGCAGCGTCCCCTGTCTATGCACAGGATGCACAGGATGCACAGGATGCACAGGATGCACAGGATGCACAGGATGTTCAGGACGCGGAAACGTTTGACGACAATGTTATCATTGTAACGGCTTCCAAACGCGAAACGACGTTGCAGGAAACTCCGATTTCGGTCTCGGTGACAACCGGCGAAACGCTGGAAAATGCGCAAATTCGTGATGTACTGGATCTGCAATCGGTCACTCCTTCGCTGCGTGTCAGCCAGCTCCAGACGTCTTCGGCATCGACTTTCATTATTCGCGGCTTTGGTAACGGCGATAACAATTTCGGCATCGAGCCTTCCGTTGGCGTATTTATTGACG
>NZ_JBALTF010000181.1:0-518 GCF_036964675.1 Parasphingorhabdus sp.
CCATATTGTTCGAAAAGCACCAGCTTGTTCAAATTCTAGCGCTTGGTAAAGCCATCGGCGCTGCCTTCGCGATGCTGGTATATCCGTTTCATCAGGTCGGATGTGACCCCGATATAGGGCAGACCGCGCGGCTTGTTGGTCATGATGTAGACGCAGGGCTGGAAGGACATTGTGATTGTGTAAGCTTTTGAGGGGTCCTGAAACAAGTTCAGGATGACGGAAGTGCCGTTTCCGTCAAGGCGGCGACCCCCAACGTCGTCATCCGGAAGAAACACTCGTCATTGTGAAAGAATACTCGTCATCCTGAACTCGTTTCAGGACCTCGTCCGGCACAGTGCGAACCTCGAGGGATCCTGAAACAAGTTCAGGATGACGATGAATGTTCAGGATGACGAAATGGCCGCAAAGGTCAAAACCACTTTTCACCAGTTTTTAAGCATGCTCCAGTAAATCTGGTCCATGCTAACGGTGACCAATATCCTGCTGGCTTTCATCCTGCTCAACGCCTGGACCTTTGT
>NZ_JBALTF010000182.1:0-511 GCF_036964675.1 Parasphingorhabdus sp.
TTTGATAATCTCTTTAACCGCATGTTCGGTCAGGCCTTTTTCGAACCGCTCGACCGCTAATTTTTCTCGAATGGTCGATGCGGTCGCTGGCCCAAGATCCGACAGGATCAGCGCATCTTCGATATCATCAAGCGTCGCCTCATCCAGCTTGGCCTTGGTGACCAGGCCTGCGAGATTTTCGGTCAGCCGCGATGATGTCTTGCTGAAGCCGCCAAACAGGCGATCTTTCCAACTGCTTTTCTCGGTCACGCTGCCACCCTGCCAATCAATTTTTTATTCTGCATGCCAGTAATTTCAACCGGAACAATCTCGCCCTTGCTTGCGGAGCAATCCAGCTGGACGCGGGCAAAATTCTCCGCATAGCCGTTATCTCCAGACATTTCCGCGAGGATATTCTGTCTGGACCCGACCAATGAGCGACGCCAGTCCAATGTGCGTCGCGTGACTGCCTCTCGCAATATTTTTGCTCTTTCCTTGATCACATGCCCGTCAACCTGCGGCATTTTCGCCG
>NZ_JBALTF010000183.1:0-511 GCF_036964675.1 Parasphingorhabdus sp.
TTTGATAATCTCTTTAACCGCATGTTCGGTCAGGCCTTTTTCGAACCGCTCGACCGCTAATTTTTCTCGAATGGTCGCTGCGGTCGCTGGCCCAAGATCCGACAGGATCAGCGCATCTTCGATATCATCAAGCGTCGCCTCATCCAGCTTTGCCTTGGTTACAAGACCCGCGAGATTTTCGGTCAGCCGTGATGACGTCTTGCTGAAGCCGCCAAACAGGCGATCTTTCCAACTGTTTTTCTCGGTCACGCTGCCACCCTGCCAATCAATTTTTTATTCTGCATGCCGGTAATTTCAACCGGAACAATCTCGCCCTTGCTTGCCGGGCTATCCAGCTGGACGCGAACGAAATTCTCGGCATAGCCGGCGTCTCCGGACATTTCCGCGAGGATATTCTGTCTCGACCCGACCAATGACCGACGCCAGTTCAATGCGCGTCGCGTGACTGCCTCTCGCAATATTTTTGCTCTTTCCTTGATCACATGCCCGTCAACCTGCGGCATTTTCGCCG
>NZ_JBALTF010000184.1:0-508 GCF_036964675.1 Parasphingorhabdus sp.
CCGTATAATTCATAGCGCGGATGTGCAAACGTATCGATCACCGCATCCCATTCATGACTGATCTCCAACGCCATATGATCGCGCACGGTCTGCAGCCGCGATTGCTCAAGGTCGGTCACTTTTTCGCTCTCCCGTTTTTGTTGGAGAGGGTTTCGCGCAGCGGGGAGGGGATTGCAATTGGATTTGGAAGGCACTCGTCATGGCGAAGCACAATCTCGTCATCCTGAACTCGTTTCAGGACCCCTCTCGATTGCGCGCCTGCCTTGCGGGGTCCTGAAATAAATTCAGGATGACGATTCTATTCCGTTCAGCATGACGAAGAGGGGATGCTCCCCATCCGCATGCCGCTTCCCTCCAGCCCCGATCTCCCCTAGGCCCCGCTGATGAAGGTCAATCTGTCCACATCTTCCCGGCTGGTCCTGAACCATCGGCCATGGCAGTTCGCCGGTTTCCTGTGGAGCGTTGCGGCGCTGTTGCTGGTGCTGGCGGTGACCGGCGACATCGAGGC
>NZ_JBALTF010000185.1:0-505 GCF_036964675.1 Parasphingorhabdus sp.
TCACCATCTCGCCGAGGGACTCAATGTCTGGAACGGCCACGTCACCTACAAGGCGGTCGCGGAAGATCTGGGCTATGGCTATCTGCCGGTGTCGGAGATTGTGGGAGTGAAGGCGGATAGTTGAAGAACAGGTTGTTGATCGGTTCGTGGTAAGCTTGTCGAACCACGCCTCTCGGACGAATGATGTCCTTCGACAAGCTCAGGACGAACGGATAAATTGAAAGGACGGATCAAAATGGCAGCAGCAGACCAGAAACCGCTCGGTTCGGGATTTCACGCCAAGAACGAACCGCACGAGATACTCGCTGGCATCGATCTAACCGGCAGGACCGCGATCGTCACCGGCGGCTATTCCGGCATTGGTCTGGAAACAACCCGGGCACTGGTAAGCGCAGGCGCAACGGTAATCGTGCCGGTGCGCGATCCGCCCAAGGCCGAGGAGAATCTGTCGACCATAAAGGGCGATGTGTCTTCGGCAAAAATGGATCTCGCCGATCTCGATTCG
>NZ_JBALTF010000186.1:0-502 GCF_036964675.1 Parasphingorhabdus sp.
GTTGCCCTCGGCACCGTGATCGCTCTGCCGCTGACCGCGACCGTCACCTATGCCGAAGCGGTCGATCCTGCGGATCCCATGGATATATCCGTTCCCGACGCACCACTGGCACCCGCAGCTCCTTTGGCGCCGATGGCCCCATCTGCACCGGCCGCTCCTCTGGCTCCGTCCGCTCCCGCAGCGGTCGGTGATGTGACCAATATTACGATACTCAACGGTCGCAAAAATTATGATCCTGCCGACGACTATGTCCACAAGATTCAGCACAATGGCAAAACCATCATTCTGCGCACGGACAAGAAATTGAGCGACAAACAAGTCCGCGAAATGGTCGCAGAAGCTGAAAAGTCCCGATTGGAGGCAGACAAGGCGCTGCGTGAAAGCGGAATGGATAGCAAGCATATGCGCTCGACCATGCGCGAGGTCGAACGGGAAATCGCCCAGGCCAAAAGGGAAATGCAGCAAGGGCTGCGGGAAGCGGAACAAGAGGTTCGTGAAGCGC